>DATFDJ010000122.1:0-8695 GCA_035252115.1 Nitrospira sp.
ATCCGTCCGTCCATTACCGACGAAGAGACCAATGCCCTCATCGAGAAAATGAAGGCGGTCGCGGTCAAGACGGGCGCTCAATTCATCAAGGCGGAAAACTGGGGCCGGAAGAAATTGGCCTACGAAGTCCGTCGGGAACGCAAGGGCACGTACGTGTACTTCTATTTCAAGGCGCCGAACAACACAGTGGGCGAATTGGAGCGGGCGTACCGGCTGGAGGATAATATCATCAAGTTTCTGACCGTCCACCTCGAGAAGGAATTGGTGCCGCGGCGAGCCGCCGAAGCGCCGTCGGAGGAGTTCGCCGGTGGCCGGGTTTAACAAAGTCGTTCTGCTCGGAAATCTCACGCGCAATCCGGAGCTGCGATATACGCCCAACGGGACGCCCGTTGCGACCTTGGGTTTGGCCGTGAGCCGCCGCTACAAGCAGGGATCGGATCTCAAAGAAGAAGTCTGTTTCGTGGATGTCGTCGTGTTCGGGAAGCAGGCCGAACATTGCGGGCAGTATCTCAGCAAAGGTCACGGCGTCATCGTCGACGGCCGCCTGCAGCAGCGGCGTTGGGAAACGGAAGACGGCCAGAAGCGCAGCAAGCATGAAGTCGTCGCACAGACCGTGACGTTTATGCCGAAGCGAGATACGGGCGGCGTGAGCGGGAGCGGCGAAGCGGCGGCCCATGAAGAACCGAGTTACGAATATGAAGAACCACAGTGAATGAGTGAAGGAGACTAGATCATGGAACGCGAACGAAGCGGGGGCGGCGGTCGAGGCGACGGAGGAGGACGGTTCTTTCAGCGCCGCCGACCGTGCCGGTTCTGCATCGAGAAGGGCTCGATTGACTTCAAGGACGTGGGATTGTTGCGCAATTTCCTGACAGAGCGGGGTCGCATCGTCCCGCGGCGGATTTCCGGGAACTGTCTCGGGCATCAACGCGAGTTGACGACCGCGGTGAAGCGCGCGCGCCACATTGCGCTGATCAGCTTTGCGGAAGAACGATAGTATCGTTGGGGATCGGTATGGCGACTGGTGTGACGATGGAGCTCCTCAGACCGCTGATCGCGGACATGACGCCGGAAAGACTTTCGTTGGTCGGTGAGGTGACGGCCGAGGAACTGGGATTGTCCGAGGCCGATACCGTGATCCGCGGGCCTCTCTCGGTGAGCCTCGACTTGACGAAGGCGGATGACATGATCGCCGTCACGGGTGTATTGGAAGGCACCGCCCTTCGCCAGTGCGTCCGTTGTCTCAGGGAATACGACGATCCCTTGGCCTTTTCAGTCCGCGCGGCGTTTGCGCGCGAAAGTAAGGAGACCAAGAAAGAGTTGCGTCCGGGTAGCCGCTCGCCGAAAGGTCTCGATCCCCGAAAGGGACGGCAGGCCGTTGGGAAGACGGAACCTGACATCGAAGAGGAAGAAGGCGACGATCGATACTTCTATCAGGGCGACCACGTCGAACTGGCGCCGATGCTGCGGGAGCATGTGATCCTCGCGGCGCCGATGCAGCCGCTCTGCCGGGAAGATTGTGCGGGACTCTGTGCCCGCTGTGGAAGGGATCTCAATGAGGGACCCTGCCAGTGTCCGCCGGAGCCACAGGCTTCCGCGATTCGAGTGATCAGAAGCACGAAATGATGTCCCGGCAACGGAGGGGGTCGGATAATCCCGCCGGTACCCGGGGTGAAGAGGAGAAGCCATGCCTAATCCGAAGCATAAACATTCACGAGCCAGGCGCGACAAGCGGCGTACGCAGAAACTCCGAGTCACTCCGCCGGGCATGTCGGTCTGCCCGCAATGTCATGAACTCAAACTCCCTCACTACACCTGTCTGAACTGCGGCACCTATAAGGGCAAGGCTGTCATCCAAGTTGAAGAAGTCTAGCTCGGTTTCGTCTTCCGTCCCGGCAGCTTTCGACAAGGGGCTGCCGGACCAATCATGACTCTTCCCCTATCGATCGGTTGCGTGGCCGTCGCTTCTCCTCTACACTTCCCGTCTACCCGACTGGACGCACGGTTGTTTCCGATCGGCGCCTTCTCGATGCGCAGTTTCCTATGACGACGTCAAGCAGAATGAAAATCGCCCTGGATGCCATGGGAGGAGATCATGGTCCCGCGCCTTGTATCGAGGGCGCGCTCCAGGCGGCGCAGGAACTGAATATCGACATGATTCTGGTGGGCGATGAGAAGACGCTGACCGACGAATGTTATCGATTGGGCTGTACGGACGGTCGCTTGTCGATCAAGCATGCGCCCCAAGTCGTGGAGATGCACGAATCTCCGGCCGCCGTCGCCCGAAAAAAACGGGAGTCTTCGATTTGGATCGCGACCGAATTGGTGAAGAGCGGGGACGCAAGCGCGGTGGTGAGTCCCGGGAACACGGGAGCCAGCATGGTGGCGTCGTTTTTCGTCCTCGGACTGGCCAAAGGCGTCGAGCGCCCGGCGATTGCGACCAGCCTGCCGACGCTGACCGGAGAGGCGATCATGCTGGATGTCGGCGCAAACGTGGATTGTACGGCCCAGCATCTGACGCAGTTTGCGATCATGGGCAATGAGTACGGAAAGCATCTGTTCCGAAAACCGAACCCGCGCGTCGGGCTTCTCAGCATCGGAGAAGAAGACAGCAAAGGCAATGAAGTCACGAAGGAAGCGTTCAAGTTGCTCAAGAACAGCCCGCTGAACTTCGTCGGGAACGTCGAGGGGCGGGATGTCTACAGCGGCAATGCCGACGTGGTGGTCTGCGACGGCTTCATCGGCAACGTGGCGCTCAAGATTTCAGAGGGTGTGGCGGACACGATCAAGAAATTGCTGCTCAAGGAAATTTCCAGCTCGTTGCTCGGGCGCTTGGCTTATCCGTTGATCGCCGTGCCGCTGCTCAAGCTCAAACGCCGAATCGACTATGCCGAGTTCGGCGGCGCCCCTCTCTTGGGCGTCAACGGGATCACCATGATTTGTCACGGTCGTTCATCGGCCAAAGCGATCAAGAACGCGATCCGCCGGGCCAAAGGCTTGGCCGAAGGCCGAGTCGATGAACTGATTCAGCGCGACATCCAGCAAGGCCTGGCTCACACGCAACCCGCCGAGGAGTCTTAGAGTGGGAGCCCGCATTGCAGGCACGGGATCGTATGCGCCGATCAGGGCATTGACCAATGCCGATCTCGAGCGGATGATCGCGACGTCGGATCAGTGGATTACCGAGCGGACCGGCATCAAGGAACGGCGCATCGCCGCTCCGGGTGAAGCCTGCTCCGATTTGGCCGTCAAGGCCTCCGAGCGGGCGTTGGCCGCGTCCGGTGTGCGAGCCGAGGATCTCGATGTGGTCTTGCTCGCGACCTGCAGCGGCGACTACCCCCTTCCGGCGACGGCCTGCCTGATACAACACCGATTGGGCGCGACCCGTGCGGCCGCCTGCGACATCTCGGCGGCCTGCTGCGGATTCGTGTACGCCTTGTCCGTCGCGGACGCCTATGTCCGAACAGGAATGCGACACGTGCTCGTCGTCGGATCGGAGGTGATGTCCGCGATTACCGATTGGACCGACCGTAACACCTGCATTCTCTTCGGTGACGGGGCCGGCGCCGCGGTCGTGAGCGCCTGCGAGGGAGACCGGGGGATTCTTTCGACGCACCTTCGCTCGGATGGAGCGCTCTGGGATCTCATCGCAGTTCCGGGTGGGGGGTCGCGATTGCCCCTGTCGGAAAAAGTCCTTGCCGAGAAGATGAACTGTATCAAGATGAAAGGCAACGAAACCTTCAAGGTCGCGGTCCGCATGTTGGAAGAAATTGCCCGTGAAACGCTCGTAGCCAATCGCCTCGGCATCGCGGATGTGGATCTCTACGTGCCTCACCAGGCCAACGTGCGCATTCTCAAGGCGGTTGCAGAGCGACTGGGCTTACCGCTTAATAAAGTAATGTTGAATCTCGATCGGTACGGAAATACGTCTGCCGCGTCGATTCCCATCGCACTCGACGAAGCCGTGCGAGAAGGACGGATCGCGGACGGCTCACTGGTCATGCTCGGCGCGTTCGGGGCGGGACTCACGTGGGCGTCGGCGCTGATCAGGTGGTAGGTGACTCAGCGTGCTGAAACTGAACTTTTCTATTTGACATTCCGCAGGATTTCGAAGATATCTACCCCCTTATGAGTTCTGGAATCGGGCTGGTATTTCCCGGTCAGGGATCGCAGTCTGTTGGAATGGGAAAGGCGCTTTGCGATGCCTTCCCATCCATCAAGAGAGTCTATGAGGAGGCGTCGTCGGTTCTCGGCTACGATGCGGCCGCCCTCTGTTTCGAAGGACCGCCGGAGCGGCTCAATCTCACGGAGCACACGCAGCCGGCATTGCTGGTGAGCAGCATCGCCGCCCTGCGGACTTTGGAGCCGGCCGCTCTGCGACCTCTGGCGGTAGCCGGCCATAGTCTCGGGGAATATTCCGCGCTCGTGGCGGCGGGAGGGATCTCGTTCGGGAACGCCGTTGGCCTCGTGCAGAAACGTGGCCGGTACATGGCCGAGGCGGTGGCGCCGGGGACCGGGCTGGTGGCGGCACTGATCGGGTTGAACGCCGAAATCGTGAAAGCCGTGTGCCGTGAGGCCCTCTCGGCAGGCGTCGTGCAGGCGGCAAATTTCAATTCACCGGGCCAAGTGGTCATCGCCGGAGAGAAAGCCGCGGTCGAACGGGCCATCGAGATCGCCAAGACCAAAGGTTGCAAGAAGGCTATTCCCTTACCGGTCAGCGTACCGGTGCACACGCCGCTGATGCAGACAGCGGCGGACCGATTGGCTCGCGACCTCACGGCCGTCCCGTTGTCCGACCTCACCGTTCCGTTGATCAACAATGCAGAGGCCAAGGCGGTGACCAAGGCCGACGAGATTCGCTCTTCTCTGGTTCGCCAGCTTCCTTCCTCCGTTCTATGGGAAGAGTCGATCAGGACCATGGGATCCATGGGGGTGGCGACATTTGTTGAAGTCGGGCCCGGTACGGTGTTGGCGGGACTGATCAAGCGAATCCTCCCGGATGCCGTCACACTGAACGTTCACGATCCCAAGTCGTTGGAAACTACGCTGAACACGTTAGGCGTGAAGCGTAGGAAAGAAGGTTCGTAGGCCCGTTGCTCGTAGTACGCGTAACGCATCACGCATAACGAAGGACTGTCTCGCATGTCACTACAAGGGAGAGTCGCGATTGTCACAGGAGCGGCGCAAGGGATCGGGCGCGCGATCGCCGAGTCGCTCGCGCAGGCGGGCGCCGATATCGTCGTGGCCGATCTGGATCCCGGCCGATCGAAAGACACCGTCGTAGCCGTGGAGAAATTGGGCCGGAAGGCGTTGAATGTCAAGGTCAACGTCGCGGCTGCCGACGAGACCAAGGCCATGGCAGACGAGGTCCTGAAAGAATGGGGGAAGATCGATATCCTCGTCAATAACGCGGGCATCACGCGCGATGGACTGTTGCTCCGCATGAAGGAAGACGATTGGAATCTCGTCCTGCAGGTCAATGTGAACGGGACGTTCAATTGCACGAAGGCGGTCTTGCAGCCGATGACCAAACAGCGCTATGGTCGCATCGTGAACATCGCATCCATCGTTGGAGCCATGGGAAATGTGGGACAGGCCAACTATGCCGCCTCGAAGGCAGCCGTGATCGGGTTCAGCAAGACGGCGGCCCGGGAATATGCCAGCCGCAACATCACCGTCAATGCCGTCGCCCCCGGCTTCATCGACACGGCGATGACGCAGGGACTGTCGGCGGACGTCAAGGAAACCCTGCAGAAGCAAATCCCACTGGGGCGCCTCGGCACCCCGGCGGATATTGCCGCTGCGGTCCGGTTTCTGGTATCGGAGGATGCGGCCTATATCACCGGGCATGTGCTGCATGTGAACGGCGGCATGTTGATGGCGTGACAAGCGTTGGACAGCATGCGACCGCGTTGAGTCCAACGAACGACAGGAACGATGGGCCGGAAGGCTCGAGAGCGGCTTTATCAGCTCACAGTTACAGAAGGAGGGAATCACATCCATGGCAACGGTAGATGAACGAGTGAAGAAAATTATCGCCGAGCAGCTCGGCGTCGAGGAAGACGAAGTGACGAACGAAGCGAGTTTCGTGGAGGACCTTGGAGCCGATTCGCTCGATACCGTGGAACTCGTCATGGCGCTGGAGGAGGAGTTCGGGATCGAAATTCCCGACGAGGACGCGGAAAAAATTCTGACGGTTGGGAAGGCGTTGGACTACATCAAGGAAAAGGCCTAGCAGGATGCTAAAAAAGTCCGCCAGCAGCGTTCTCGCGTCGCTTAGAGGCTCAACGTACGGAAAGAGTACGCCTCGCCTCCTCGCTCGCTGCGGCCTTGCTGGGCGGCCTTTTTGACCATCCTGCCAGAACATTAGCATGACCGAGCGTACAGCCAGGCGTATCGTCGTCACGGGACTGGGGTTGGTGACTCCTCTCGGGACCGGTGTGGAAAAGACCTGGAAGGCGATTTGCGCCGGCGAGTCCGGGATCCAACGCATTACCAAATTCGATCCGACCGGCTACGACGCTCAGATTGCCGGCGAAGTCAAAGATTTCGATCCCGCCCAGTTCATCGAAAAAAAAGAAATCAAAAAGATGGACACCTTCATCCACTATGCCGTAGCCGCGGCGCAGATGGCGGTGGACGATGCCGGGATGAAAGTCGCTGCAGAAGAGGCGACCAAGGTCGGCGTCTATATCGGTTCCGGGATCGGTGGGCTGGGTTCGATCGAACATTACCACGAGGTGCTGAAGGACAAAGGACCGGGGCGGGTTTCCCCGTTCTTCATCCCGATGACTATCATCAACCTGGCTTCGGGCCAAGTGGCGATCAGGCTCGGCGCGAAGGGACCGAATTCCTGCGCGGTCACAGCCTGTGCGACCGGGAATCACTGCATCGGCGACGCGTTCCGGCTCATTCAGCGCGGTGATGCGGACGTGATGGTCGCCGGCGGCGCCGAAGCCGCCATCACCCGGCTCGGTGTGGCCGGATTCGCCGCGTCCAAGGCGCTGTCGTTTCGAAACGCCGAACCGACGAAGGCGAGCCGGCCGTTCGATAAGGACCGCGACGGCTTTGTCCTCGGCGAAGGTGCAGGTGTCGTCGTGCTGGAAGAATCCGAACATGCCCGCCGTCGCGGGGCCCGCGTCTACGCGGAGTTGATTGGGTACGGCATGAACAGCGACGCCTACCACATCACCGCCCCGTCGGAAGGCGGCGAAGGCGCGGTCCGCTGCATGGAACTCGCGCTCAAGGATGCCGGCATCTCGAAAGAGCGGGTGGGCTATATCAATGCACACGGCACCTCGACCATGGCCGATGCGATCGAGACGAAGGCGGTCAAGCAGGTCTTCGGCGAACGGGCTCATCGCATTCCCGTGAGCTCCACGAAATCGATGACGGGACATTTGCTCGGGGCGGCCGGCGGCATCGAAGCCGTCTTCAGCATCCTGGCGTTGCACCATGGCATCCTGCCTCCGACGATCAACTTGGACAATCCCGATCCCGAATGCGATCTCGATTACGTTCCGCATAAAGCCAGACCGGCGTCCCTCGACGTGGCGCTGTCGAACTCGTTCGGGTTCGGTGGGGTCAATGCCTGCCTCCTGTTCAAAAAGCCGGACGCATAATCATTTCTTTCTCGGAACTCGTCCACTCCCATGACGCCCAGTTCCTCCACGGATGGTTTGCAGACGGTACTGGCCTACCGATTCACGAACGAGGCCTTGCTGGAAGAGGCCCTGACGCATTCCTCCTATGTCAATGAACGGAAACCCGCGGAGGGGTCGCACAACGAACGGTTGGAATTTCTCGGCGATGCGGTGCTCTCCCTCGTCATGAGCGAATACTTGGCCTCCCGCTTGCCTCTTTATTCAGAGGGGGCGCTGTCGAAGCTGAAGGCCAAACTGGTCAGCGAATCGTCGCTGGCCCGCGTCGCGCGCCGCTTGAAACTGGGCGAGCACCTCAAGCTCGGGCGGGGTGAGGAGCGGTCCGGGGGCCGGGAGAAGGACTCGCTGCTCTCCGATGCCATAGAAGCGGTCATTGCGGCGGTTCATCTCGACGGCGGGTTTGCAGCCAGCCGGTCGGTGACGCTGCGTTTGTTCGAAGACGAGCTGAGAACGGCGGTGGAAGATCGGCGTCCTGGCGCGGAAGACTACAAAACGCAGTTTCAGGAATGGTGTCAGAAGCGATACGACCGGCTTCCGCGGTATGACACTGTCCGGGAGTCCGGACCCGATCATGACAAGGTCTTTGAGGTCCAGGTGTCGGTCAAGGATCATGTGCTCGGAACCGGGATCGGCCGAAGCAAAAAGGAAGCCGAGCAATTGGCGGCAAAGCAAGCGCTGGAGCGAACCGAAAGCCCGGCGAATAAGAGCGTGTTACGATGATGTTCCAGTTCACGCAGTTTGGAATTTTAAGGAGGATATGATGAAGATATCGATGCAGGGACCCATGGCGGTGGGGTTGAGCGCAATCCTATTCGGGGTATGTGTCGCCGGGGCGGCCGATAAGCCGGCGAAGATTGAGCCGGCGAAATCGCCCAGGGCGATCATCAAGACGAAGTTTGGGGAGATGGAGATTGCGTTTTTCCCTGAGAAGGCGCCGAACCATGTCAACAACTTCATTAAGTTGGCGAAGTCGGGATATTACAACGGCACGGTCTTCCACCGCGTGATCCCGGGCTTCATGATTCAAGGCGGCG
>DATFDJ010000123.1:0-6113 GCA_035252115.1 Nitrospira sp.
GGTGTCCGATGAGGATTTACCGCCACGCTTTGTAGACCTGTGGATCGCGTTGAATGCTCTTTACGGCCAGGCACGCTATACGAAAGAGTTCTCATCACGGGACAAGGACGAATTCGGAGAATTTGTGCAGCGGCTAGCCAAGCTTCATTCTGGTCACCGTCAGCTTGGCCAACTAATAAGTGAGGAGCACTTTCAGACACGAGCACAGGAGCTAGTTCGGAACAAGTACCTTTGGAATGAGTGGTGGGCCGGAAACATGGACAAATACTGTGAGCACTCAGGCGAAGGATTGGTTCGATTCGGGAAATCAATGACAAAGGGTGATCCTGCTGCCGTTCTCTGTTGTCTTTTTGAAAGACTGCAGGTTCTTCGCAACCAAATTGTGCATGGGAGCTCTTCTGCATCAACACGAAAAAGTAGAGATGCACTATACCCGGCCATCCTCCTTCTTGAGGAGACTCTCCCAGAATTTATTCGACTGATGATACGCGAAGGACCGGATATAGATTGGCCACCGGTACCCTTTCCGGGGAAAGATACTCCTCAATTTCCTGAACGAACCTAAAAACCCACATCTCTTCCGAGCAAGACACTTCGGCTATTAAAGGGAAGAGGTTTGAAACTTTTTCCCCTGCAATAGCAAAACAGTTGGCCGCCGAACTGACCCATAGGTCCTACGTCGGAAGTTGGTCGCATGGCGGCTGGTTGGCTCAAGAGTTTGCCCTCACGGGTGCTTTCTCCTATACTGACATCATTGCAGACGTAGCATCCGAGGCAAGGAGAGCCGACTATGGCAACGCTTACAATCTCTCTCTCCGATGAAGAAATGAATCGGTTGGAGGCACTGGGCAAGCGCGAGGGTTTGACCGTCGAGCAGATGGTGCGCCTGGGCATCAACGATTTTATCGGCCAACCGGACGAATCCTTCCGTACCGCGGCGAGGCGTGTTATGGAGAAGAACGCCGAGCTCTACCGCCGCCTCTCGTGACTCGCCATCTGTCTTTCGCCGAAGTTCTCGAACTCCACAGATCCGTCATCGAACGTTGGGGCGGTGCCAGCGGAATTCGGGACCTCGGTGCATTGGAGTCTGCGCTAGCCCAACCACGCCAGAGCTTTGGCGGAGAAGATCTCTATCCTGATATCACCAGTAAGGCGGCAGCCCTCTGTTTTTCGCTGGTGCTCAACCATCCTTTCGTCGATGGCAACAAGCGAATCGGGCATGCAGCGATGGAAACATTCCTCATGGTCAATGGCTATGAGCTTCGCGCGCCGGTCGACGAACAAGAACGCGTGATGCTGGATCTGGCTGCCGGCAATCTCCAGCGGGAGACGTTCGTAGAGTGGGTCAAGCAACATACCGTCCCAGCTGCAAAATAATCGATCCATCTCCAGCCATTCATACCTTTCCCAACCGTACCGGTCCGTAGGTCTGCCTTGCTTGCTCCAGTTCCTTTATGTGTTTCCGGAGCGCCGGGCCGAACGGCGACTTCATCACGGCTCCCCGATGGCGGGCGATGCGCTGTTCGGCCCCGGCGAGCGCTTCTTCCAGTTGCCGCACCAAACGGGCGCCGGAGCCGGTGATCCATTTCAAGTGCCGGCCCGCGTACTCTAAATCCTGAATCGAATAGCGAACCGATTCAATCTCTTCCAAGCACCGAAACCTCGCGCGCAGGAGGTCTCGCGTCGTCAGGCCGGCCTTCTTCCAATGCTTCCGGCCCATCGTTGTCTCGGCCCATGAAGAGAGCCGTTCAAACAGCAAGGCGCCCATCGTGAACGTGAAGGCGGCGTGCAGGATTCCGCGAATCGGACGGAGGCACCGCCGCCAGGGAGAATAAAAAATCTGCTGATTATGGTCGCCGCGATACAGGACGTGCTTGCGCAACAGCAGGTTCAAATGGTGATGGCTGTTTTCGTGAATCATATCGTCGATCAGATCGAGGTTGTCACGCTCGAAACAATTGATGAAGGACAGCCCCGGCCTGTGTCGATAACTGAAACTGACCACGCCTTTGGCTTTGAGGGGAATGATGTGCGAGGTCAGGAGGGTCAGCAACTCGTATCCTTCAGGCCAAGCATCCCGAATGACCGTCGATGCGCGCACGATCCTTTCAACCTGATTTGAATCCGTACGGACAACCGATTGAGGTTGCCGATCTTTGCCGTAACGCAACGTCGCCCCCACCGTGAGCGGACCTTGCGCCGCCTTCATCACCTCCGCCGCTCGCCTCATCGGCCACTGCCATTCGATCTGGTTCCACTTCAAGACGCACAGAGGAGCGTCCGGTTCCTGCATGAGAGCGATTCTGTCGGGTCGGATCTCGAAGATCACGCGCTGGGGATCCTTGCCGACGGCTGCAACGACGGCGGGAGGAGCGATCAACTCATTGCTCTCCGTCCCGATCGGCAGACTGAAGGCCGGAACGGCTTTCTCGAAGTCGTGCTCCAGTGAACCCAGGACTTGCCATCGCCCGATGCCCGATTGCTTGCTCCATTGCATGGCCCATCGAGGATCGAAGAAGAGCGACTCTTGCGTGACTTCGCGCGACAGCTTCATGCACAGCCACTGAATCCGAGCGATCAATCCCTTGGCCTGCGGACGTCGCAACGGGAACAACTCCTCCAGGTAGCTGTGTTCAAAAAAATTGCACTCGCATTGGGCGAACAAGTGCTCGGCGAACTCCCGCGGGTCCCGCTCCTTCTTGATTTGCTGCAGTACGTCGACAAAGTACACGAGATCGTTCAGCGTCTCGATCCATCCCACGACGTTCCAATTTCCATAAACCTGCGCATCCAGAGAGGACGCGACGACACGAAAGTAGCGTGCCGGCAACTCGAGTTGCCGAACCATGCCGTCATACTGGTCCTCCAATTCCCGGCAGAGGTCCGCAAGCAGCATCTTCATCGATCGGCGAAACTCTTCCTGCAGGCGGGCAAGCGAGATGGCATCCAGCAAGGACATTCGACGGAACTCCCGTGTGGACTGTACCGAAGGGATATGAACGCTGCAAGGATGGAGTTCTAGGATGCCCGCGGAGGAAGATACCCGTGGATTCCGCGAAGTACCGTCAAACGACGCCTGCGCCGTACGGGAATGAACGGCTTCGATCTCTCGATCCCATTGAGAGCCGCCTCGCGCTACACCAAAACCTTGACGGGACGATGAAACGCGACGGAGCTGGACTCCGCCTCGAGGAGATGCAGCGCACCGGATTCTTGGACGAAGCGATGCCGTTGGATGAGCGGATCGACGATGTTGCCGCAAGAAACGCACCGCCAGCCTTTCATCCACATCGGGATGCCGCTTTCCTGCATGTCGATCAAATGGTCGGGAACCATCAGCCCCTCACATCTGGTGCACGTCATGGGAACCCTCCTGTGTGATGCGGATGCCCACTGCTCTCCGTGACGATGATCGGACGTCATGTGACGTTCGCCAGCGTTTCTTTTATCTCGCCGTCAGAATGCCACCAGTCTACAAGCAATCGGGATGCCACTGACTCGACCCGCGCTTGCCAGTTCTTTCGCATGATCGTACAGTGAGCCGGACTGAAACGACCCATTCTGTGACCGATTTGGCCCATGAGACGCCAGAGTTGTGCTCGGGTCTTTCACCTATATGATGCAACGATGAAATGGTGCTGCAATAGTGAAGGGTATTTCCTTCACGACTTTCGTCGCCGTGTTTCGAGATGTCGCTGACAGCCGTTGAAATTGAACAGGTGCTCAAGGAGATCGAACCAGTTATCCGAGGTGGCTGGATTCAAAAGATCCACCAACCGACCGCTCGTACGCTGATTTTCGAAGTCCGCATGCCGGGTCAGACCTATCGTCTCTTGGTGTCCTGTCAGCCGGAATCCTGCCGCATCCATTTCGTGACTCGTCTCTTGCCGAACCCACCCAGTCCGCCGATTTTTTGCCGGTTCCTACGCGCCCATCTGCAGGGAGCGCGGATCGATCAACTCAGCCAACTGGCAGAAGATCGAATCGTGGAATGGCGCCTCACTAGCAGAGAAGGTCCTCGGACGGTCATGTGCGAACTGACCGGACGAAAGGCCAATGTGCTCATCCTCGATGCGAATCGGATCGTGTTGAGAGATTTGAATGGCCGGTCCGACTTGGTCGGCAGCCTCTATCGTCCGCCGGACAACATGAGGGGAACTCCACGACGAACTCAATCAGCCCGCTTCCGTCCAGCCGGCGCCGACGTCCCGTTTCCGCTCTCGGCCGCCGTGGGAGAGTATTACCGCGAGCAGGAAGATGCGCTCGCACTCGAGACGGCAAGGCAATCTCGATTGCGGGATCTCAAAAAGACCATCAAAAAGGAACAACGCCGTCTCGAGGCCTGGCAGAACGATTTAGCCAAGGCTGCACAGTATGAGCCCTATGCACGCTATGGCGAATTACTGAAGGCCCATCTCGGTTCGGTGAAGAAAGGGGCCGATCGCATCATTGTCGTCGACTATTTCGACGAATCCATGCCGGAGGTCACCCTCCCGCTCGATCCGACGAAGAGCCCGCAAGGGAACATGGACGACTACTTTCGCAAGTACAGGAAACACGTGGAAGCAACACGCGAGTTACGGCCCCGAATAGAGCGGACAGAACGGCATCTGGAAGAACTGCGCCGAGAATTGATGCAGATCGAGCAGGGATCCTGGACTCCCCCACTTCTCGCAGCGGCCTTTCCCCTATCGGGGAAGCCACACAAACGAACGGTGAGGGTCGAGGAGCGACGACGCCCGTTCAAGCGGTTCACGTCGATCGATGGGCTGCAGATGTTCGTAGGGCGGAACGCACAGGAGAACGAGCAATTGACGTTCGGTCTCGCAAAGAGCGACGACCTATGGCTTCACGCGCGCGGGGCACCCGGCTCACACGTGGTCGTTCGGCTGGATAAGGGGAAGGAGCCGCCGCCTGGGACGCTGCACGAAGCCGCCATGCTGGCGCTCCTGTACAGCGACCTCAAAAAAAGCGGGAAGGGCGAGGTCATCTATACGAGACGGAAGTGGGTTCGGAAAGCGAAAGGCCAGACGGCCGGCGCAGTGACCTTGGAGCGCGAGCAATCGTTGTACGTGAACCTGGACAAAGATCGGCTCGCTAGCTTGAAGGAGCGAGGCGCCGCGACGGCCTGATTGGAAACGTTCTTTTGCTAGGGCGCTTCAACACTCTGCGTTATTCTCGAAATGGCAACCTCTTCGGCGGAGAAAGGCTCGGCATGTCGGCTTCGGGCCCCCACACACCGACCGTGCTCGTGGTGGATGATGAACCGGCCGTGGTCCGGTTGTGTCGAACCATCCTCGAAGCGGAAGGTTTCACGGTCCTTTCCGCCGGCGGCAGCTCAGAAGCCTTGAAACTCTGCAAAGATCATCCCGGTCGCGTCGACCTTCTCCTGACCGATCTGGTGCTTCCACCGCCCGAGTTCTCTCTCGCGTCCGGAGGCAACGAGTTTCCTCATGTCCATGGTCACGAACTGGCTCTTCGCGCGATGCGCATGCGCGAACAGCTTCGAGTCGTGCTGATGTCGGGAAATATCGACAAGGATCTCGCCGGATACGGCATTCAAAAAGGATCGCTGCCGTTCATTTCCAAGCCCTTCGACCATCACGCCATGGTGACGCTGCTGCGAAGCACGATGCAGTCGCCGCCGCCCAATCCCGACTCCATGATGACCCAGCCGACCGATCGCGCCAACCGCGAAGACGAATGGTTCGACTGAATCCGGTCGGTGCCCTGTTAACCTCGCACAAGGGCTGAATGGTTCGACGTGTCGTTCCCGGACATTTCTATCGGGCAAATAAAAAGGGCTGCCATCATGCGACGGCAGCCCCCTAGGAGATGCTTGTGCCTTATTATGTTACCAACGGTCGCGCTTCCCGCCGCCACCGCCGCGGTTGCCGCCGCCGAAGCCGCCGCGACCAGCGCCGCCGCCTGAACGGGGCTCTTGGGGGCGTGCCTCATTCACTGTCAGCGTCCGGCCGCCCATCTCCGAACCGTTCAGCGCCGTAATGGCTGCTTGAGCTTCGGAATCCGAGGACATCTCGACGAACCCGAATCCGCGGGACTGACCCGTGAATTTATCCGTGATGATCCGCGCGGACGCCACACCACCGTGT
>DATFDJ010000124.1:0-5069 GCA_035252115.1 Nitrospira sp.
GATTTTTCTCCTCTTCGTTAGTTCCGTCGATCAATCGCTAGGCCGGCTTCATCTTTAAGAGTGAGTCCCGCTGCTTAAGCGGCCATTGTGGCTTGTGTTTCCGCCGCTCAAGGAGCGCCCGCGTCCTGGCTTGGCAGGCGAGCACTGTTCGACGTTCCATTCGAGCCTGGCTCGGAGTGGAACGAGTTGCGCAGCCGAGCGGCCGCGACGCTGACGGCGGCCAACAAGACACAGGCTGAGCGAAAGTAGCGGGGCTACCAGTGAAGCGAAGCCAAGCGTCCGCTCTCACGATCTGGCGACGATATTAACCTGCGCAGAATAACCGAGCGGCGAGAGGAGTTGCTCCTTTGCATCTTAACCAGCTATGGCTATAATAGTGACATGGAATCGACGAAATACATCTACTGGCAGGATCAAAACCACTGGCTCGGCTACCTCCAGGACTACCCCGATTACTGGACACAAGGGGAGTCGCTTGAAGACTTGCAAGCCCACCTTCGCGATCTGTACCGCGACCTTACCAGCGGCCAAATCCCCGGAGTCCGGAAGCTCGCTGAGCTGACACTTCGGTGAAGCGTAAAGATCTCATCCGACAACTCGAAGACAAGGGTTGTGTGCTTGTTCGTCACGGGGGAAAGCACGACTGGTATCATAATCCCACCACAAAAGTTTCTCAGCCCATTCCTCGACACACTGAAATTAACGAACACCTTGCCAAACGCATTTTGAAAATGCTGAGCAATCCCTAATTTATTGTCTGACTTTGTTTTCCCTGTCACCGGTTCTTCATCACTACAAGAATGCCGTCAAGAAGCCCGTTACTTGAGCGGCCATTTGTGTCTTGTGTTTCAAGAAGTCCAACGAGGGTCAGGTCTTGCGTTGATGCATGCACGGTCTGCAGTCCCGTTTTCTCCGTTATTGACGCCGATCAATCGCTAGCCGGCTCCTATCCCTTCGCTATACCCCCCCCGCGAGACGCAGCATTGGAAGCAGAGGCCCGCGACTTGAGCGGCCATTGTGGCTTGTGTTTCCGCCGTTCAAGGAGCTGTCGCGTCCTGGCTTGGCAGGCGGCGAGCACTGTCCGCAGTTCCATTCGAGCATGGCTCGGATATGGAACGAGTTGCACAGCCGAGCGCCGCGACGCCAACGGCGGCCAACAAGACACAGGCTCGAGCGAAAATGGCGGACTATTATCTCGAAAGGTGGTTGACAGAGCCTTCTCGTTCTATTATAGATGTTATTATTGAAAGTATAAGGAGTGCCATAATGGGAGCGATCGCGGTCTCTAAGAAAGAAGAACAGCAGATCGAACGGCTTCGGAAAGAGCTGCGGATTCCGACGAAGACCGGAGTGCTTCGAGCCGCGCTAAAGGTCCTCGAACACCAGACCGCCGAAGAGCGTCTACGACAGGAAGTTCGTGAATCTGTGCGGCGTTGTGCAGCAGCCGACAAGCGAGAGCATCGGGATCTGGCACCGGCCGCAGTGGGAAGAGGCGTCTCAGACGCGTAGATGCAGATCAAGCGTGGGCATCTCTACGTTGTAGACTTCAACCCACGGGTGCACACCAAGCCTGGAAACTCCGCCCTGCCTTGGTGATGCAATCCAATCTCGTGAACGAAGCCGGCTATCCTTCTACCATCGTCATCCCGACAACCAGCAAACTCGTCGAGGATCCTGGCATCCTGCGATTCCGCCTTCACCGAGGAACCGGAGCATTGGATCGCGACAGCGAATTGCTGCTCGGACAACTGATTGCCGTAGCCAATGAATCGTTTTGCAAGGAGCTCGGAAGCCTCCCGGAGGGCACCGTTGAGGAAGTCGAGCGCCGGATCAGAATCATCCTCGGTTTGTAACACGGCAGTCGGCCCATCCATCGGCAAGTCCTCTCACGGATGGCGCCGCCCACATATTCCACAAGGGGAAAAGACGACGGGTACGTAGACAGAATGCAGACTCCGATCTCAACTATCGATTACGCTGCGATTTGCTCAAAGGAGAAATGGGGGATATCGGCTCGATCACGGGCATGCTCAATAGTCATAGCGCAGATGTTTCCTTCCTTGTCGAGATCGAGTTGGGTATTTTCATCGAGATCCTTGGTCTCTGCGACTTCGGCCGGCCTAAATGCAATATGCAGAGTATCCGTGTCTTGAAAATACTTGATGGTCATGGTTTGAATCTCCTGTCGAAGAAAGCGAGAAGCCGAGCGACGTTGTTACTCGGCGACGATGTTGACTTGAGCGGAATAACCGAGCTGTGAAAGGAGTTGCTCGCAATCTTCCCATGCGAGCCCGAATGTGCGCACATCTGCTGCGCCGATTCTGGCAATGGCATCACGGATGGCCGTGAAGTTCGCTGGATCGAGTCCTTCTTCATCAGCGCTGATTCCGCCCAATCGACGAGGGCAGCTAGCGACAGATCGTGGCGCAAATAGGCCTCAAGTTTTTCTGCAACCGATTCACGCGTGACAAGCGGCATAGCGTGTTCTACTTTTTCAACTTTGCGAGGACGAATGGTGACAGCGACAGGCCATGGCCGCCACTCTTTTGTCGCACGTCTTGGTTACGGTCCCTGCCATTCCTTCAAAAGCGTAACATGCCCTTTGTCTTTGGCTCGCCTGACATAGATATTGTCAGCGGTGACATAGAGACCCTTGGTCCGCAACGCGAGCACATGGTACGCGGCATCATAGAAGGTGACGCCCGGGACGTCTTGCATGTGTTTCAACACGTCCAGGGCATACTCGGTCCTCAGGGGAATCTCCTCAAACTCGTAAGCGAGTAATGCGCTCATCAACTCCATTGCCATTCTGGGTTTCTTCAGTCCTAACACGTTGCCGACCTCATACCGCCAGAGGGTCGGGATTCGAATCTCTATCGTTTCTGCCAACAGTGCTTCCTGAAGCATTGCGGCTTGTGAATACCCCGGTTCAGTGTCTTTCTCCAACACCCACTTCAAAATGACCGAGGCATCGGGCACCACGATCATCGATCCGCTCGTGTCCGATCCCGGCGCACCGCCTCCAGAATTTCTTTCCCGCTGAGCGTGGCACTTCGCTTCCGCAGACGGCGAACCGCCTCTATCGCGTGTTGACGCTTGCGCCGGAGCAGTTCGTTTCGCAGCGCCTCACTTACCACCTGGCTCCTTCGGCGAGGAGGCACAAGTCTAAACAGCTCGTCTCTGAGCCGCTCGTCAATGGACACATTGAGTTTCGCCATGCCTTGCCCCCCAGACAAGGACTGTGGAATACCTCTTCAATATGCGCCTTCTCTTGACGCCTAGTCAAGGCACCATCGGATCTGTTCGAACGTGAGACAAACCTGTCCTCGGTTATCCTTTTTTCGCGGGTGGCATGGCGAACGGGGCGAACCTTTTCACCCGCCCAACCCTCGCCGCACCAAGACGCGGCTTTTCACCAAGCGCGCGGAACGTAAGGGACCCATTGGGGAATGTGTGGAGTGAGCACGGTGGGCTCTTCGCCGCGACAGGACCCGCGCTTCAGAAAAGTCCCGTGGGCGTCCGCTCTCACGATCTGGCAACGATCTTAACCTGCGCAGAAGGAGACGACGTTCAAGTTCGTAAAAATCGGCGCATTCGAGAAGCAACTTGACGGCTCTTTGAGGTTAGCGGTAGCTGACTCAACCGTATTGCCTTGACTCGCGACATCGACTTCGCAGTGCCTATGAGGATCAGGTCTTGCGCGATACGTAGACATGAAACCTGATGAATGTCACATCGGTCCATTTCAGCAAGCCGGCTGGCACGTGTGTCTTGTCAGAAGATCAGGTCTTGGAGGATACGAGAAGGCGGTCTTGCACCCTGCATTTCGTCTCGGCAAGAGTGAGTCAACTGTAAGGGAAATCAATGCGATCTTGGCGCGTCAAATTTCGGCATTCATGCTCCATGAGCTTTCGACGAGCAGCTTCCTTCGCGGTCCATCGTAGATCCCATCCAACCTTATGGGGTTTACACAATGCGCATGAGCGTCTCTTCTGTTTGTAATTCTTTCGCACGATTACGCCGCGATTTGCTCAAAAGAGAAATGGGGGATGTCGGCTCGATCACGGGCATGCTCAATAGTCATGGCGCAGATGTTTCCTTCCTTGTCCAGATCGAGTTGGGTATTTTCGTCGAGATCCTTGGTCTCTGCGACTTCGGCCGCCCTAAATGCAATATGCAGAGTGTCCGTGTCTTGAAAATACTTGATGGTCATGGTTTGAATCTCCTGTCGAAGAAAACGTTGTGTATTGTCTCACAATCCGGCATTAAAACAACTCGCAAGTACCGATTCCCCATCTCTTTAATCGGTCCCCAGCGACGGATACGTCCATCCTTCTGCACAACTTCCTTCACTGGACTGTTGATTACCCGTTCGATCCACTCCTCGTGAATGATGGCGCGATCTGGGCGCTGCCGAATGAATTCGAAGTATTTAGTGAACTTCACCGTGCTCTTTTCCTCTACAGCATTGGCGTCCACGGCAAGCAAGCTTACTTAAAATCTAGGGAGTTTATCTAGAAGTCGGGACAGTTTTGCTTTCAGGAGCATGGCCGGGGAGGCGAGGCATCCGCCGCGGCGCTTCCAATGGGGTAAGCCAGAGCCCTGTTCGTGGCTGAGAGAATTCCAGAAGGGCGCACGGCGCGAGGAAGCTGAGCGCCAAGTGCGGCATGTTCCGCCCGGCCAAGCCCGGACGGGCGCACGACCCGACGAATAAGGAGGATCATGTCTGTGCGCGCCGCCGAGACGATGAGGCGGCGGGAACCGCTCCGCGAGGTACCGCGAGCGAAACCGAGGGCGTCCGCTCCCCTTATTGCACCGCCTTTTCCAGCAGCATCCCGACCATATCCATCTTCGACGTGAGCTCCGTCGGTACGCCGTGCCGGTCGTGCAGCAGCTCGGACGAATTGTAGGTCAGCCATACCTTGCCGTCCTGGTCTTCCCACGCCAACGCCTTCATCGGGAGGTCGATCGCCGCCGTGGGCTTGGCCACCATGAGTGCGGTGCCGCCCTTCGGATTGCCGAAGATCAGCAGTTCCGTGGGCTTCATCTCCAGACCCGCCTTCTTCGCT
>DATFDJ010000125.1:0-15201 GCA_035252115.1 Nitrospira sp.
AGGCGTTCGTCAATGCTTCGGCCTGATTGTTCCAGGGCATGGCGGTCTGTTCTCCTTCACCGTGAACTACGCTTCCGTCTTCGCCTGCTCTCTCGGCTTTTTACCGGTTTGCGTCGCCGTCCAGATGCGGGCCCACTCCGCTTGGGCATCGAGGACGTTCTTGAAAGATTCCTGCCAGATATGCACGATGTTGTCGGACTCTTTCTCCGAAGTCCGGCCCAAGGCGGTTGGATCGAGTTTCTTGACCATATCGAACCATGCGGTCCAGAGTTGCATCTGTGTCTCCGCCCACCGAATCATCATCTCCTGCCCTTGTCGCGCCCACTCATGCACTTCCTTTGGTGCACCTTTCACGCTGTTGAGACTCTCGGCCCAGAGCTTGCTGCATTCCATTTGAAGATGGAGGCTCTCTTTGATGGATTCTTGCCACGCATCGACGGTTCTCTTCCATGAGTCCGTGGCATGAGGCCTTCCGAACGACTGCATGGCCTTGATCCACTCATCCCACATTGCCTTCTGAGTGTCCGTCCATGTCTTGAACATCTCTTCACTTTGCTTCATCCAATCCATATGGTTACTTCATCCTTTCTGCCGGTTGTTGAGGGCGATATCAGTCCAAGTCAGCAGCCATTCGTTCTGCGCCTTCAAGGTCGTTTGAATGGCTGTCTGCCAGAGATTCATGGCTGTCTCCCATACAGTGAGTGTCTCGTTTCCTTGCGCCTCTTGTCCTTTCGTCCCTATCGTGCTCCGCAGTTGCTGAATCGTCGCTTCCGCCTCCTCGAGCCTTGTCGCAAGAACTTCCTTTCTCTCCAGGAGTTCCAGATACACAGCGCGCGGAACCACACCCATGAGCTGCCACCAATGTTCGATCGACACGCGAACCATATCCGGACGTGAGATTTCGGCTCTCGGAAGACCACACTCCAGCCATGCGTTGAGCAACTCGTGCGAGGGCCATGGCATGGCAAAACAGCGAAAGATATTCAGCCTTCCGCCTTGCATGGTTTCAGTCAACAGACGCAGCCACAACCGAAGCCACGCTTCCATGAAGTGTGAATGTTGCATTGAACTGCCGAGTATGCCAGCAGAGATTCTCAGGCCGCCACTAGAGATGACCCGCGCTGTCTACATGTAAAGCCCCCCGTTCACAGCCAAGACCTGGCCGGTGACGTACGAGGAATGCTGATCCGCTAAAAAAAGCACCGCACGGGCAATCTCGCGCGGCTCGGCCATTCGCCCGACCGGGATACTTTCCACGACTTTGTCCAATACGTCCTTGGGCATCTGACGCGTCATGGCGGTTCTCACAAAACCGGGAGCCACCGCGTTCACTGTGATACCCTTTTTGGCCGTTTCCAGCGCCAAGGACTTGGTAAATCCTATGATCGCGGCCTTGGCCGCCGCATAATTCGTCTGGCCAAAATTTCCCTTCTGTCCCACGACCGAGCTGATGCTGATGATTCTTCCGTACCCTCTTTCGAGCATCTGCCCGATGATAGCCTTTGAGCAGTTGAAAACAGAAGAGAGATCCACCGCAAGCACTTTGTCCCATTGATCGGGAGTCATATTCTTGAGAGTCCTGTCGATCGTGATCCCGGCGTTATTGATCAGGATGTCGACGCGGCCGTAATCCTTCGAAACCTTCTCGACCATCTGCGTGGTCTCTTCAAATTTGGAGACATCGGCTTTGTAGAGATTGCCGCGATAGCCCTTGTCGGAAAAATCTTTCAGAAAAGCCTTGGCCACGTCATCGGGTTCCACAAGATAATTCAATCCTACGGTGGCTCCTTCTTCCGCCAAAAGAAGCGAGATCGCCTGTCCGATGCCACCCACCGCGCCAGTCACCAGCGCCACTCGATCTTCTAAGGTAGAATGTCCCATCCGTCACACGATGCCTTTCCTATTTACAAAACTTGTCCCACGAAGACTCGGGAAGGTTAGTCCATTAATTCCACTGCGACAGCGACCGACTCTCCTCCTCCAATGCATGGACTTGCAATCCCGAGTTTTCCCCCTGTTCGTTTGAGCGCGTACAGCAGCGTCGTCAGTATCCGTGCTCCACTGCTGCCGATAGGATGGCCGAGCGCCACGGAACCGCCATGGATATTGATGCGCTCCGGATCCAGGCCTAGTTCCTTCATCGCCGCCATCGTGACAACCGAAAACGCCTCATTGATCTCGTAGAGATCAATTTTGCGGGCTTCGAGCTTCAACTTGCACAGCAATGCCGAGATCGCGTGAATGGGTGCGATCGTGAACCATTCGGGCGCCAATGCCTTTTGGGTATACCCCATAATTCTCGCCAGCGGCTTCACCCCCAACGACTCAGCACGCTCTTCGGAAAGCACCACCATGGCGGCCGCTCCATCGTTCATGCCCGATGCATTTCCAGCCGTAATCGTGCCGTCCTTCTGAAATGCCGGTGGAAGCCGGCGCAACTTCGCTTCGTCGAAGCGCGTGAGCCGCTCGTCATCACGAAAGGGCACAGGTTTTGGTTTTCCTGGAACCTCGACCTCAACGATCTCGTCGCGAAACCAACCCTGTTGTTGAGCCTTCAGAGCTCGTGTATAACTTTGCACTGCGAAGTCATCCTGCTCTTCTCGTGAGAAGTGGTACTTGGACGCGCACAGCTCCCCGCACGCCCCCATCGACAGGTTCTGTTGAACATCCCAGAGTCCGTCCTTGATCATGCTGTCAACGAGTTCCGCGTGCCCCACCTGATATCCGGTCCTGGCTTTCTGCAGGAGATAGGGAGCTTGACTCATGTTTTCCATTCCCCCCGCCACGACCACTTCCGCATCACCGGCCTGAATGGCTTGGCAGGCGAGCATGACGGCCTTCAGGCCCGAGCCGCACACTTTGTTGATCGTGGTGGCGTTGACCATATCGGAGAGTCCTGCTGTTCGTACGGCCTGTCTCGCAGGGGCCTGGCCAAGTCCCGCTGAGAGCACGTTTCCCATGATGACTTCGTCTATCGCCTCGGAATCGACCTTTGCGCGGCGTACGGCCTCCCGAATCACACAGCTTCCGAGATGTGTCGCGCTGACATTGCTCAGCGCCCCATTCAAATTGCCGATCGGCGTCCGCACCGCCCCTGCGATAACCATCTGTCTCATAGCTCAACCTCTTGCACCTCAGTTTCGGCGATCAGCCGAGTTCCATGGAATGTTCTGGATATCCGTTGACTCTAGACCTTGACGTTACGCTGAAGAAAAAATTGTTTATCTCTCGGTGGGCCTGAGGACTGCCACCCTAGGACCCTCCGTCCCGGTCTCTCAGAGCTTGCGCTCTTGTCACGATGGTTCGGATTCAACTCGGGATCAGGGCATCCATGACCTTCTTGTTGATCTCAATCGTATACTTCCTGGCCGGGCCGGCGACGGCAGTCTCGTAGTATTCAAAAGAAGTCTCGCATGCAGTCTTGAGCAACGGTTCAGCCATATCCTGCGACGATTGAAGAATGTGGCGGGTAATGGCAAAGAACGGTACCCCGATGGTCTGCCCTTGGACGTGATCCGAGGGTTTGACAAACCAGTTGTGATACATCGCAAGCCATTGTTGATAGGCAGACAATCCCTGTCTGACTGCCTGCTTCACGAACTGTTCGTTCTGCTCTTGCAATTGCAAGGAGGCCTCGAGTCCCTTGAGGTAGCCTTCCTTCCACAGTTTGGCCATATCCATCATTTCGAAGCGATTCGTTTTTGTGTCGGTAGCCATCGGCAGTCTCCTCTCTCGTTCATCGCCTGGTCGCTTAAGCGGGTTACATGTGTCGTTTGGGGTTGCGTCATGCGCAGTGGCATTGTGTCGTTGATGAAGCGAGACCGTTCTCCACCCGCGTTTCGTTTCTTTCACACGTATGATGATGTTTCTTGGCGTCAAAAGCCGTTTCCTTAGCCCCTACGTCTCCATCATCTCCAGCCTGGTGTCAAACTCCAGACCGCAGGCCGTGCAGCGAATACAATCGGACTCCACCACAAAATGATCGTCCCGGATCCCCATCCCGCCGCAGTCAGGGCAGCGCGCCAGGTGCAGTCGCTGACCATCCACCGTTTCATAGCGAGTCCCGCGAAGACAATAGATCGGGGCGTCGTCAAGCATCCACGGAGTGCCCTGGTTGTCTACCACAGGAAGCGCCAGGTAGTGGCGTTTCACGTACTCTTCAATCTCGGGTCGGCTCGTAAAACCGTCCTTGATGAGCTTTCCACTCGTCGCTTCATACAGGGCGTGATCCTTGACGATGGCCTTCGTCGGTCCCATGGCCCCTCCCCTCAGAGTTGTTCTGCTCGTTGCTCACCTTGTGATTGCCTCCTGCAGACCGCGACTAGCGGGTCGCATGGTCCTTCATGAATGCACCGCGTCGATGAGTTGGCTCGCGCAAATCTATAGGCGCGTTCAACAAAATACAATTCTGTTCATGTCTTAAGACTCAATAAGGAAGGGAAATGGCCGACAAACAAATAAGCTATCGCTCCTGCTTGGGATTGTCCGAGTTCCCGGATCGTTCGATGCGGCATTAGCATGCTGCATGAACACTGAGCTCAACTGTTTTACTCAGAAGCCGATGGTGCATGTGAAGCGAGAGGTGTGCTCCGTGTGTAATAGTGTCATGACGCACGTGAACGGCGATACGAAGGCAAGCGGCGGATCCCATACTGACCAGTCTTGTCGGATATGGCTTCTGTTCGCGTTGTTTGCCGTCTTGTGTTCCATCGAAGTGTTTGCAGCCGATTCCTTGCCTTCCCAACATGCCGACCTTTCTGAGACCTCCGTATCAGGCGTTTCTTCCGGTGGATACATGGCGGTGCAATTTCATGTTGCGTATTCGGGTCTCGTCAGCGGTGTAGGGGTCATCGCAGGGGGACCGTATAATTGCGCTGGCGGCAATGTATGGAGGGCGACACATAACTGCATGCACCCTGATGGGGCGAATCCCGTTCCTGACGTCGGCGATCTTGTCGCGCGAACAGATCGACTTGCCGCCTCGGGAGAAATTGACGATCCGTCTCATCTGGCCGGCGCGAAGGTGTGGCTGTTTTCCGGCACACGGGACGAAATCATCTCGAAATCCGTGATGGACGCGGTTGAAAAGTATTACGCGCACTATGTGACGCACGGCCGAATCTTCTACAAACGAGATCTCGACGCGGGACATGGGATGATCGTCGATGACAGTACGGCGGAACCCTGTCCTTCCAATGCCGATCCGTATATCAATCACTGTTCGTATGACGCTGCCGGACATCTCCTGAAACAGATTTACGGCGATCTGAACCCGCCGTCATCTCAGTTGAGCGGCACCTTCACCGAATACGATCAACGGGAGTTCCTCAACGGCGATGCGTATTCACACAGCATGCGCGATTCCGGGTTTGTGTACGTGCCCCGGGCTTGTCGGTCGAATCGATGTCGTGTGCACGTGGCGTTCCACGGGTGTCTTCAGGACTACGACACCATCGGGGATCAGTTTTACAAGAAGGCGGGCTATAATCGGTGGGCGGACAGCAACAACCTCATCGTCATGTACCCACAAACGATCGCCCGTTTCGGCTTGAACTGGAAGACGTTTTGGACGCTCTCGTATGTCTGGAATCCCAATGCATGCTGGGATTGGTGGGGCTACGACAGTCCCGACTATTACAAGAAAAGCGGTGCGCAGATGAGCGCCATCAAGAAAATGCTGGAGCGATTGGCGTTGGCGGCGAGGTGATGAGCCGGCTTACAGTAAGGCTGAGCTGGAGGTAGAGGGAGGCTCAGCGCTGCTCGCGCAGGCGCGCGGCAATTCGCGACTCCGCGGAAGACCAGCCGGCATCGAACGGACAGCCGGGGCTGTCGAGGTCGATGACCAGCGGTGCGTGATCCGAGGGTACAGGTTTTCCTTTCCGTGCCTCGCGATCGATCTCGGCCCAGACCACGCGGTGCTTTAAAGAGGTGGTCACCAATAAGTGGTCGATGCGCATGCCGATGTTTTTATAAAAATCGCCGCCGCGGTAGTCCCACCACGTGTACCGCCCGGGCTCCGGGTGATGCAATCGGTACGCATCGACGAATCCCGCGCTCGACAGCCGCGCAAACGCCTGCCGCTCGCGTTCCGACACGTGCGTGCCGCCATGACAGGCACGGGGGTCCCACACATCGATATCGTCGGGCGCCACATTGAAATCGCCGCCGATGACGGCCGGTGTATCGGGATGAACCGCCTTCTTGATCCAGCGAGCCAGCCTGTCGAACCACACCAGTTTCGCTTCATAGAAGGGCGAACCAACGAGCCGGCCGTTCGGCGCGTACACGCAAATGATGTGCACGCCGCCGCACTCCGCAGCGAGCATCCTCGCTTCAGCCAGTGGTTCATCATCACCGATTTCAAACGTCTGCGCCGGCCGTAACGGTTCTCCAAAATTTGTGATCACGCCGCCCATGCCGCACCGGCTCGCGATCGCCACGCCGTTCCATCGACCTTCGCCATGGTGCGCCAATTCGTATCCGGCTTGCTTGAACGTTTCGACAGGCGCGTCCGCGTCTGCCAACTTCGTTTCCTGCATCAGGAGCACGTCCGGCTTCGCCCGATCGATCCACCACAGGACCTTTTCCAGGCGAGCCTTCAGCGAGTTGACATTCCACGTGGCAATCCGCATACGTACACATTATCCCATCTTGGGGTGAAGAAAAACCGGGAGAGGGTTATCGAGAAAGATCGATGAACTTCTACGACATTTATGCCGCGGAAGAGGACGCGGTCGCCATGCGGATCAACCGCTGCAGCCTGGTGCGGTCTTTCGAGGCGACCATCAGAAATTCTACCCCGAATTGATCATTCATAGCCCAGCGGACTTTTCCCATCTCGATGCTGATGGGAGCGGAATGGGGGTCGGGTTGGATGCGCAGCGAGACGAGCATCGGTTCGGCGACGAAGACGCCGCTCGTATCTCTTACGGCGCAGCCGCTCAACGAGAGATTCACGAGGAACCCTTCGCCCGATTCGCCTTCCTCTTGCGTGAAGCTTACCGGATGCTGCACCAGCACTCTGCTCGATCGCGACCGCATCAACACTGTATCGGCGTTCGGCTGGCGTTCTTGAGATGTCGGTCGGGAGCGACAAGACACCTCGCTTGGACCACGTCATGTCCTGTATTCTGGAAGAGGACGTATCATCTTGACCGCGTCCGAGGGCGACCCGCTTAATTGCACAGGAGCCATATGGCCGTGCTCGATAGAGCGACACCGGAGCGGCTGAGCGCGTTCTCCGACGCCGTATTCGCCGTGCTCATCACCGTGCTGGTTTTGGAGCTGCGGCCACCGGACGATCCCACGTTTCGAGCTTTGTTCTTGCTCTGGCCCACATGGCTCAGCTACGCAGTGAGCTATTTGTTCATCGCCATTGTCTGGATCAATCACCACTATCTGATGCGTTATGCCACGGAGGCGACTCCGCGCCTGTTGTGGTTTAATTTCGCCCATCTGTTTTCGATGTCGCTGCTTCCGCTCGCGACGGCCTGGATGGCCGTGAGCGAATTGGCGCCGCAACCGGTTGCCTTTTATGCAGCCGTGTTCTTCCTCGTCAACGTGACCTACATCGCGCTGATTTGGGAGCTTATTGATCGACGTCCAATTGAAGATGTTTCACCAAGGGTACGCAGGATCATGCGAGTACGATCGATGACGACGTTATGCCTGTTCGGAGTGGCTGCGATCGGCGCGCTGAAATATCCGGTGGTGGGACTCGGAATCTGTATTGGTTGCTTGATCGTGTATCTGAGGCCCGATCCGCCGGGAGCGGTGAACGAGACAGCTCGACAGGAAACAGAGTGAGGCCGGTGAAACGAGCAAGGAACGGGGGGGGAAACAATCGTCTACTGGAGAACGGGGTCGTGCCAGCCTCCGACGGGTGCCACCGATTGGTTCACTTCATGCGGTCCCCACGTGTTCGGCTCATAGTCATAGACCGGGGTGCGCTCCTTCAGGAGCCGATCGACGATACGCCATGCTTCTTCGACATAGTCCTCGCGGGCGAACAGCGTCGGGTCGCCGGCCATCGCGTCCGTCAGGACCCGTGCGTAGGCGTCTGTGTCGTCGGTCCCGGGCCAATGGCTCGCCACCATTTCCACGGTTTGACCGATCATTTTTTCGGCTTCGTCCATGACCGTCGTGCCCAACGCGATTGTCACTTCCGGGCTGATTCTGAAGCGGAAATAGTTCGGTGTCGAGGAAGACCTGAGAAACACCGCAGGCGGCCGTCGCAAGCGGACGAGGATTTCAGTGCAGGTGACCGGCAGACATTTCCCGGCGCGGATGTAGAACGGCACGCCTTGCCAGCGCCACGAATGGATGTTCAGCCGCAAAGCGGCAAATGTTTCCGTTTGCGAGTCCGAGGCCACCCCTGGCTCTTGTCGATAGCCGCGAAATTGTCCGCGTACCACGTCCACCGGCTCGAGCGTGGGAATCGCCTTGAGGACCTTGACCTTTTCATCCCTGATCGACTCGCTGTCGGTTCTCACAGGCGGCTCCATCGTCAAATAGGCCAGGACCTGGAACAGATGATTCTGGATCACGTCGCGGATCGTGCCGGTGCCGTCATAGAAGGCGCCTCTTCCCTGGATGCCGAAATTCTCCGCCATGGTAATCTGAACGCTCTCCACATGCTCGCGATTCCAGAACGGCTCCAAAAAGGAGTTCGAGAAGCGGAAGAAAAGCATGTTGTGTACAGGCCGCTTCCCGAGATAATGATCGATGCGAAAGATCGCGGGTTCATCGAAACTCTTCAAGAGGATCCCGTTGAGCGTCTGTGCCGAGGTCAGATCCGTCCCGAAGGGCTTTTCGATGATGACGCGGGCATCGTGAGCCGAACCCGACTTCGCCAGTTGCTCCACAACCGTGCCGAACAGGACAGGCGGGATGGCGAGGTAATGAGTCGGCCGTGAGGCTCCGTTGAGCGCTTTGCGGACCGCCTGAAACGTGGCGGGATCTCGGTAGTCGCCATCCACATAACGCAACAACGCACTCAGCTTCTCGAAAGCCGCAGCATCGACCCCGCCGTGTTGTTCCAGACTCTCGCGGGCCCGTTCCCTGAACTGTTCAAGACTCCAACCGGCTTTGGCGACGCCGATGATCGGCACGTCGAGGCGACCACGTTTGACCATGGCTTGCAGAGACGAGAAGATTTTCTTGTAGGCCAGATCGCCCGTGGCTCCAAAGAAGACGAGCGCATCGGAATGAGCATCGCTCATCGTGAAGTCTCCTTTTCCCCGCACCTCACTTGGCGGGGACTTCCACGTGCCCGCCGAACCCGAACCGCATCGCCGACAGGATTCGATTTTCGTATTCCGCCTCACCGCGCGAGGCGAAGCGCTGGTACAGTGCGGCAGAGAGCACGGGTATCGGCACGGCTTCGTCGATGGCCGCCTTGACGGTCCAACGGCCTTCGCCTGAGTCCGAGACACGTCCGGTAAATTTGGAGAGATCGGGATCTTTCACCAAGCTGGCCGCCGTCAAATCCAGCAACCACGACGCGATGACGCTGCCTCGTCGCCAGACCTCCGCAATGTCCCGCACATTGAAATCGTATTGATAATGTTCCGGCTCGCGTAACGGCGTGGTCTCCGCATCGATCTCATGCTGTTTTTTCCCGACGTTCGCATTGCGCAAGATGCCCAAGCCCTCGGCGTAGGCGGCCATCAGACCGTACTCGATCCCGTTGTGGACCATCTTCACAAAATGGCCGGCACCAACCGGACCGCAGTGCAAGTATCCCTGTTCGGCAGTACCGCCCAGGCTCTCGCGCCCGGCCGTACGCGGGACCTGTCCCACGCCGGGCGCCAGCGTTGAGAAGATCGGGTCCAGATGCTGCACCACCTGCGTGGGACCCCCGATCATCATGCAGTAGCCGCGTTCCAATCCCCACACACCGCCGCTCGTCCCGACGTCCACATAGGCGATGCGCTTCGGGGCCAGTTCTTTCGCCCGCCGAATATCGTCCACGTAATAGGAGTTTCCCCCGTCGATGAGAACGTCTTCCGCTTCGAGATGGGGCAGAAGATCGGCGATCGTCGCGTCTACGGCTGCGGCCGGCACCATTAACCAGATTGCCCGGGGCTTCTCCAGCTTCTTCACGAGATCCGCAAGGGACGATGCGCCAATGGCTTTCTCTCGGGCCAACTCCTCCACAACTTTCGGAGACCTGTCGAACACGACGCACTGCCGGCCTCCCCGCAGAAGCCGTCGGACCATATTTGCGCCCATTCTTCCAAGACCGATCATACCGATTTGCATAGCGGCTCCTTTGTTGTCACGCAATCGATTCGATGGTGTGCTCCCGCCTACTGTTCAGTCCCGGCCGGGACGCGGCCGTAGTCACCCATGATGCTGTCGATGCCGGCGGCTCAAGTATTGGACGCCTCAAAGATGCTTTGAATATATCCATCCAGCATGGCGTTGAACTCCGCATCGGATTGCTGGGCCGACAGTCCTTCGACCAGCGCCCGGGAAAAACTCGCGATGAGACCATGATTCCGGCGCAGGCGGGCGTTGGCTTCATCCCTTGTATAACCCCCGGAGAGCGCGACGACCCTCAACACCTTGGGATGTTTGATGCAATCAAGATAGAAGTCATCTTGATCCGGGATCGTCAGTTTGAGCATGACCGATTGATTCGGAGGCAACTCGTTGAGCTTCTTGAGAATGGCTTCTTTGAGCAGAAGCTCGGCCTTGGCCTTCTCCCGACAGTGAATGTCGACTTCGGGTTCGAGAATCGGTACGAGGCCGGCGGAGAGAATCTGTCCCGCTATCTGAAACTGCTGGCTCACGATGTTCGTGATACCGGTTCCATTGGCTTCCTTGATGACTGAGCGCATCTTGGTCCCGAAAATTCCTTTCGTGTTGGCTGTGTCGAGCAGTGCGTCGAGCGCGGGCATGGGTTTCATCAACTGGACCCCGTCCTGTTCAGGCGCAAGGCCTTTGTCCACTTTGAGAAAAGGGACCACTCGCTTCACGTTCCAAAGATAGTCCGCCGTAGGCCGCCCTTCGATGTCCCTGTTCATCGTATCCTCGAACAGGATGGCGGCAATAATCCTCTTGCCCGAAAAGCCGGGACTGGTGATGATGCGCGTACGCATCTGATGCACGATGGCAAACATCTCATTGTCGTCGGACCATGTCCCTTCTTTGATTCCGTACTGATGGAGCGCCTTTGGCGTGCTCCCACCGCTCTGGTCCAGTGCGGCAATGAAACCGGGGTGTGTCTTCATTTGCTGCTGTTGTTGGTCGTGAACGCTGGGACTTTTCATGGCGCGTACTCCGGGTTATGGTTCAGGCTGATCACGGTATCGATTGACCCATCGGCGTTGAGTGGCGACTTAACCGGCCTTCTTGATGGCTGCGCTCTTGGACGAGATCACCTCGATGAGCTCGTTCCACGACTTCACGAACGACTTCGCTCCTTCATCTTGAAGCTGGGCCGCCAAGGCCTCGACATTGATGCCGGCCCTTGTGAACTGCGCCAAGACTGCTTCGCAGTCGCCGCCATCCGCCGGCAGAATCGTGTCCAAGTCGCCATGATCGGCGAGAGCCTTCAGGGTGTTCTCCGGCATGGTATTGACGGTAAACGGTGCGGCCAGGGCTTTGATGTACAGGACATCGGATGCCTTGGGATCTTTCGTTCCCGTGCTGGCCCAAAGCAGCCGTTGTGGACGCGCACCGCTGTTGAACACGCGTTGCCACCGACTCGAGCCAAGGAGTCCCCGGTACGCCTTATAGGTACGCTTGGCGATCGCGATGCCGAGATGGTTGGACAGCGAGGCCGGTACTTTTCCCGCCACCGCGGCATCCCAGCGGCTGACGAAGAGCGAAGCAACCGATGCGACGTTCGGCTTGAGTCCCGCATCTATGCGCCGCTCGATCCCGCGCAGAAACGCGTCCGCGGCCGACTCATACTGCTCGCGGGAAAACAGGAGTGTGACATTGATTGGAATGCCGGCAAAGATTGCCTCCTCGATGGCCGGCAAGCCCTCCTTCGTTCCCGGGATCTTGATGAAGAGGTTGGGCCGTCCCGCCCGTGCGTGCAGGTCTTTGGCGGCTGCAAGTGTGCTTGCGGTGTCGTGGGCCAGTAAGGGCGATACTTCCAACGAGACCCACCCATCGACGCCGTCTGTTTGGTCGTAGACAGGTCGAAACAGATCCGCCGCCCGGCTGATGTCCTCCAGCGCCAACTCGTAAAACAGCGCCTCTCCCGATTTGCCCTTGTTCACCTTTTCCTTGATCGCTGCGTCATAGGCGGTGCTGTTCTTCATGGCGTGGTCGAAGATCGTGGGATTTGAGGTCAGCCCCGTCACCGACAGATCGTCGATATAGGAGTGAAGCGTACCGCTGGACAAGAGCTCTCGGGTAATGTTGTCGAGCCAGAGGCTCTGACCGAGATTGTGTAACAATTGCGTCGCTTTCATCTTGTCACCTTCGGTCTCGTCCAAGATTTCTTCAAGCTCGAGAAAAGGAAAGCCCTGCGAGTATAGTTGATCCGGATGTCGGTATACATGGGGTCTCTACGGTCGGGAGCCGGTAGGAATGTGCCGACTCAGTTATTATGTTGAGCTTTCAGGGCGTTTTTCACTGTATGTTATTCCGCGTGGACTGGGGTACTGTCAACTATGACAGTACGTCCACTTGCTAAGGAACGTGGCCAGGCAACTGCGATTCCGCCAATGGAACGCCTATCTCAAAGAGAATCCTTCCAGCCTCGATCATTTAATTTATTCGCGACGCCAGGTACACCGTTCCGGTAGGCGACACCCTTCAGTTACTGGGAGGAAGCGCTGCGGCCGAAGTCGTCACGAGACATTTTGTCCCTGTCTGCAAGACGAGTTATCCTCGATTAGAGTCCGCCGGAAAGCACTGCGAAAGGAAAATCCATTAGTCTTTATAGATCTATAGAGGTTGCCCCTCTAGGCATGAGCTTTGCTCAATTGCCTATACGTTATGAGCGATACAGCATTTCACAGTAAAGACGTGTGCTTCTGAAAGGAGGAAGTATGGCTTCATCATTCAATACAGCGGCGATCGGCATACTTCCAAACCCGTCTACTCATTTGTTCCATGTGCGGAAGCATAAAAGGGCAAGGCGGTTGCCTCGTCTCCTCATGCGTCGAGTTGAGTGGCGCAGTGACTGGGACGCGGTGTGGGAAATGGTCCTCGTCATTAGTATTCTCATCAGCAGCCTTGGATTTGTCTCCCTCATCGTCCCGGTCCAGTGAACCGTTGCAGCACAACGTGCTGAATCGGGGCGTCTCCCCAGAGAGACGAGTAATATCCGCCAAGAAGCACCGAACTCGCCTTTCGGCACAGGTCCGCTGACATCCTAGCCAAAAAGCTCCTTGTTGCGCCGCGGCGCGCAAACTCTCCGATTAAGTTTATTTGGCACCTCCGCAACGCTGAGGCGTTGGAGCTCTGAAGTTATACGTGTTGATCACAAGGGAAAGTAAACACCTTGAGAGGAACCGGCTGGCCGTGCGTCGCAAGACTTCGTGCCGTGTTGAGTGCCGTCAGCGCGCTGACGGCCTTGTCTGCGAGTTCGGATGGAAGAACCGAAAAAATAATGGAGTTGACGTCCGGCTGAAGAAAAGTCCCATAGACCCTGCCAGTCAGACCCTTACCCAGTACGTGGTTCAGTATGGTGTAGGCGCCGATGCCATTGTCTCGTAAGAGCTCTTCCAACTCCGTGAGCATTGAGTCCCGCGCCACAATGATGAGCGTCTTCATATGCGAACCATGCCTCCTCGGTGAGTGATTTTTGAACCGGTGAAAGGATACGCGGATCTCTTCACAAAAGCGAGGCAGGTAGGCGCTAGGGCTTTTTGTAGCTGATCCGATAAATGACACCGGCCGAATCGTCTGAAACCAACAGCGCTCCGTCCGGCATCACGAGCAGATCGACCGGCCGTCCCCAGGATTTCTCCCCTTGAAGCCACCCTTCGGCAAACACGGAGTAGCGGAGCGCGCCGTGATCGTCGCGCGACGCGAGGGTGATCCGATAGCCGATTTTGGTGCTTCGGTTCCAGGAGCCGTGCTCCGCAATGAAAATCTGATTCCGGTATTCCGAAGGAAACATCGTGCCGGTATAGAAGCGCATGCCTAGAGACGCCACATGAGGTCCAAGGTTGAGGGCCGGGGCGGTGAATTCCCGGCAGTCGTGTTTGTTGCCATACTGAGGATCCTCGATCGTTCCCCCGTGGCAATATGGATACCCAAAGTGAAGGCCGGCTTTCGATGCATGATTGAGCTCGTCCGGCGGTTGCTGGTCCCCCAGGTAATCCCGGCCGTTGTCCGTAAACCACAGGTCGCCGGTTGCCGACCAGTCGAAGCCAACGGAGTTCCGGACCCCCCGGGCAATGACTTCGTAGCCGCTCCCATCCGGATTGATCCGCGAGATCAGCGCATAGCGGTCCGGATCGGGCTCGCAAATGTTGCAGGGCGCTCCCACAGGCACATACAGCTTGCCGTCCGGACCGAAGGCGATGTACTTCCATCCGTGGTGCGTATCTTTCGGAAAGGCGTCCGTGACGGTCGTGGGCGCAGGCGGCTTGGTGAGCCGCTGTTCGATCTCATCGAACCGCACAATCCGGTCCACGGCTGAGACGTACAGCGAACCATTGCGAAACGCGACGCCGACCGGCATGCGCAATCCGCCGGCGATTGTCAACACCTGATCGGCTCGGTGATCGCCGTTTTTGTCGATGACCGCATAGACGTCGCCCTTGGCCCTCGTGCCGACGAAGAGCGTGCCGTTCTTCCCCAGCGTCATGCCGCGGGCATTCGGAACATTGTCGGCATAGACGTCGATGGTAAAACCGGGCGGAAGTCTGATGCGCTCGATCGGGAGCGGGTCCGCCGAGGTCCGGTTGGCCGCGACAAGCAGCATCAGCGAGGAGAGCAGCAGCACGATCATGTGGCGTATCGGTCTCATCACATCAGATTCCACAGTTCGTCGATTGATCGATGAAATGATGGCTATCCTCGCATCTCAAGTCAATGAGGACGATTGTCCCCGCGTCCTGACATCGCGCTTGATGGAGCTTCCGCCTGTAATCCCACAATGATAATGTCCGCTTTTCCCACAGTAGAAATGTCCTCGATAGACTGTTGGCTCTCACCAGGAGGGCGGGATGGTCAGAGAGGGCGGCATTGTCATGAGGGAGAGCGAACTGCGACGGGTCCATGTGA
>DATFDJ010000126.1:0-23977 GCA_035252115.1 Nitrospira sp.
GACCTTGCCTCGGTGCCCAATCTTATGTATCGCACTGCGGACGGCGTGCAGCAGAACAAGGAAATCTATACGGAGAAAACCACGGCGATCCCGCTGCCGGACTTCGACGGCTTCCCGCTCGATCACTATTTCGTCCCCGAGCGCATCATTCCCTATCTCGCCACGCGCGGCTGCTACTGGGGCCGCTGTACGTTCTGCGACCACGGTCAGGGCTATTTCGATCAGTACCGCGGCATGACCGCGCAGCACGTCGTCGATCAGGTGAAGGCGCTGCGCGACAAGTATCAATGCCGGCATTTTCTCTTTTCTGACGAGTCCTATCCGCCGGCCTTGTTCAAGAAGGTGTCGCAGTTATTGGTGGATCAGAACGTCGGCATCAAATGGACGACGCTGATCCGCTTCGAGGAGACGCTCCAGGACCAGGCCATCTGGAATCTCGCCGCGAGGGCCGGCTGCTGCACGCTCTATTACGGCATGGAATCGGCGAACGAGCGCGTGCTGAACCTCATGGATAAGCACGCCAAGAAGAGCGTGATCCAGAACAATCTCCACCAGGCGGCGAAGGCCGGCATCTGGAACCACGTGATGGCCTTCTACGGCTTCCCCGGCGAGACGCGTGACGAGGCGCTGGAGACGAGGCAGTTCGTGCTGGACAACCAGCCAGTGATTCACTCGGTGGAATTGTTCTACTTCGTGGCCTACCGGCACACACCGATGGTGCGCAATCCGGGCAAGTTCGGCATCACGATCCACAAGCAGGAAGAGTACGACCTGCCGCTCGATTACTACTACACGCTGAACGAGCCGGTCGGCATCTCATGTCTCGACGCGATGCAGCTCTGCGAAGAATTTTACAAGAACGACTTTCAGCCGTGGGCGGTTCGCGTGAACGCGCGCGAGCACGTCTTTCTCTACATCTCGAAGTTCGGCACGAACAAGCTGCCGCAGATCTACGCGCAGCGGCAGACGGTCGGCGTGTCGGACAGCGTGTCAGGTCTTGTGACGTGGCCGGTGGCTGTGTCTGAAGCGGAGGATGGAAGAGAAGGCATGTCTCGCGTCACGAGTCATGAGGTCGGCTGAAGACAATGTTGAATGATGAATGTTTAGTATCGAGTTCTCCGAAATTAAACATTCAAAACTCAACATTCAACATTATGGGTTCGATGGTTCATCCGGCACGAGGACGGCGCTGAGGAGACTGTAGGCTGCGTGAATCTTTTTGATCATCTCTTCGGCCTTTTGGTAGTTCTTCATGTACTGTTTCGGGTTGTTCGTCAGATTGGCGTAGCGAGCCGGGTCCCATGTGTAAAGCTGCACTCGCCTGGCCTTTTCGAGCGCTTCCTGGGTGGTCGGAAGCGTGAGTCCCAGGATCTCCAGCGCGTGGATCACCTCTTTGTGGATCGCATCCTCGTTCATGCATGGAGTCTGACAAGTTTCTGATGAGAGTGTCAATTAATCTATGACGACGCAACTACCGATTCTCCAGGCGCCTCCTATCTTCAAGAACAAGGACTACCGTGAGGTCCTGATCCGTGAATTGGAGGGGGGGAAGATTCCGATCAGCTTGGGTAAGACCTGCCCGGTGAAGTGCGAGTTCTGTTACGAGATCGATCATTCCTACCGCGAAACGCTCGATCCTCCCAAGACGACCGACGAAGACTGGAAATTCATCATCGATTACCTCAACAAGAAGCCGACGGATCCGATGCAGTTCTGGTGTCTGGGTGGGAATGAGTACATGGAGTGGACGGACCTCTTCCTCCATCCCAAGGCCATGGAATGGGTCGAGGATTTTCTGACGTCGACGGACAAGAACATCACCTTCTTCACCGTCGGGTATGTGCAGGTGCCGAAGATCCATCAGTTGGCGGAGAAATATCCGGGGCGGATCAACTTCGAGCTGTCGGTGATCACGTTGGGCGACTGCCGGCAACGCCTCATGCCGCATGCGCCGTCGGTCAAGCATCTCATGAAGGTGCTGGACGGCCCGGCGGTGTCGTCGGCGAATTTTTATGCGTTCGATGCGCACACGATGTCGAAAGATGCGGAGACGATTTCCTCCATCAACAAGAAATGCGTGCTGTGGATGGGCTGTCTCACGCCGGTACGCGGGATCAAGGATCCGACCGCAGACTTGATGCGTCAGGGCCGGAAATATCTGCCAGAGGAAGCGCAGCGGGTGTACGACCTCGGGTTGCCGAACGTCCAGACAATTCAGACGGAGGCTCCCATCACCGCCTTCATGAATCGGAAGCGCATCGTGAGCGCCTTCGATTCACTCGAGCTGGAGAAGCGCGATACCGTCGTGATGGCCAAGAGCGTCTCGAAGATCCTGACCATGTACCGGAAGGGCCGGGCCAAATTCCTCATGGTCCCGAACGCGACCTTGGGAGGGGATTCCGACTGTTCCGTCCTGCTCACGTTCGACGACATCGCGCGGCGACTGACCACGGAGAAGCGGATTCATATTCCGAAGTGCATGATGCAGTCGGGCCGCGGCCTGTACACCGATATCGGAGGCGTAACGCTGGAGCAGTTTATGAAGAAGACCGGCGTGAAGGTCCGCGTCCTGCACAAGATCGACACGCGGTTCGCGAACAAACTGCTGTGGCGCAACTGTCTGCTGAAGAACTACGTCGAAGATTACGTGCGGAATCCGCTCACGCAGTCGTTCGAATCCCTTCCTGTTCCTGCCTAGTGCGTCTCCGCTTTCTTTTGACTCCTGCTGAGTTCCTCCTCAATTTGGGCCGCCCTCGCGGCGGCTTGCTGATGACCCTTCCGGGCGGCGAGTTTGTAAAATGTGAGCGCCTTATTGAGATCCTTCAGACCGCCAAGACGGCCCGATTCCAGTGCCTGACCTAGGCGGTACGCAGCTTCGGGATCGCCGCGGGCGGCTTTTTCGGAATCGGACGCATACTGCTGGGCGGCTTTCGGGTTCAGCGGCTGTGATGCCTGTGCTCTCACCTCATCGTGGCCGCCGAGCATTGAAACGCAGAGCGCCACAAGCATGACGATCCCAATGTGTGTCATGGCCGCCTTCACAGCCGCTTTTGAGACTCTCAGCACTCCTTTGCGATAGCGCTAGGACTTCGTGAGAACCGGATCGAGATTGAATGCGACGCTGATGCGCGGGGCCTTGCCTCGGTAAGGGGCCACTGCATGGGCCTGCCAGCCGGGGAACATGACGCACTGACCGGTGGAAGGCTTGAACGAGATGGTGTTGCCGGCGTCGTGCAGTTCCGGCAGCGCGTAGCGCAGGTAAGGCGCCAGCATGCGGGGCAGGCAGCCGCGCGGATCGAAGAGTTGCAGCTCTCCGCCCACATCCTGCCCATCGGAGATGTCGCCCACGTCGACATAGTAGACGCCGGACCAGAACGAACCGGGATGCGCATGATAACCGTTCGTTCCGCCGTGCCGTTGCACGTTGGACCAGATCTCCACGACCTGCCACGACGGGTGTTGCGACGCCTTGCCGGTGCGGTCGGAAAACTCGGTGGCCAGCGTGGCGACTTGCGTCACGGATTTGAACAGCTCGCCGAGCGGTTTGCCGGCCCACTCCATCATCGACATATCATGAGGAGACGACCAACCGACGACTTCGCGATCCACGTAGCTCATGAACGAGGTTTCTTGGGCCAGCACGGCTCGTTTCAACTCTTCGTTGATGCCTTGACAATCGGGGACGGAGAACACCAGCAGGGGTGTCGAAAAGATCGGCCGGACGCTCAATTCGAGTTCGCGGGCCATAGAGGTCTTCGAGACGTCCGAGGAATATCAGGAAAAGCATAGGAGCGGGCCGCCCCCAAGTCAAGGGTGCCGTCGGCGTGCCTTCGAATACTCATGAATTTGACACGAGGTTCGCCCCTGACCTAGAGTGCCGTCACGATGCAGGCAGACCGTCGCTCGCTGAAGTTTTATCAGGCGGATGTGTTCACGCAGCAGCCGTTCGGTGGAAATCCCGTGGCCGTGTTTCCCGATGCGAAGGGGCTGTCCGACGACGAGCTGCAGCAAATCGCGCGGGAAATGAACTTGTCCGAAACGGTGTTCGTGCTGCCGCCGACCGATCCCGCCGCCGTCGTCCGTCTGAGGATCTTTACCCCGACGCAGGAAATTCCGTTCGCCGGCCATCCGGTCGTCGGGACGATGCATGTGCTGGCGCAGCTCGGTTTGGTCGCCACGCCCGAGCCGGTGACGCGCGTCGTCCAGGAGTGTAACATCGGCCTATTTCCGGTCGATCTCCACACGAGAAACGGGAAGGTGACTCGTGTGGTCATGACGCAGCCGGCGCCGCAATTTCTGGAGAAGGTGGACGATACGGAAGACCTCTACAAGGTGGCGGGTGCGCTCGGCATCGCGAAGAATAACATTATAGATGCCAAGTGGCCTCTCGAAGTGGTCTCGACGGGATTGCCCGTGCTGATCGTCCCGGTCCGGACACTGACGGCAGTGCGGTCCATCAATCCCGATCCATCGGCCATCGTCGATCTCTGCGGCCGGTATGGAGCCAACGGGATCATGGCCTTCACGACGGTCACGGTCGAAACGTTCGCCAATGTCCATGCCAGAATGTTTGCCCCTGCGATCGGTATTCCGGAAGATCCGGCGACCGGCAGCGCGAGCGGCGCGCTCGGCGCCTATCTGGTGCAGCACGGCATCGTGGACGTGGGTCCGATGACCGAGATCGTCATCGAGCAAGGGTACGAGCTGGAACGCCCCTCTCGTATTCTTGTGCAGGTGGAGTCGGACGACGACGCGATTCAAACGGTGAAAGTGGGGGGGCAGTGCGTGATGGTGATTGAGGGGACGTTGAATTTTTGAAGGAGCGGGACCTGTCGTCGATCATCGCTCGTCCTCGCACCCCGCCCGGTGTGGGGACCCCGCTGCGGGCGAGCGACTGATCAACGCCACCCGCTCTTCAATTTGTTTGGTATGGAGACAGTGGAGGCAGGATAGATGAAGGTTGTTTTGTTTCGAGAGCACGGTGGGCCGGAAAAATTGAGTTATGAGGATGTGCCGAAGCCGACGATCGGACCGGAGGAGGTCCTGATCAGGGTCAAGGCCTGTGCGCTCAATCACCTCGACATCTGGATCCGGCAGGGAAGTCCCGCCTATCCGATGCCGCTTCCGCACGTGTTGGGGTCGGACGTGGCGGGAGTCGTGGAAGCGGTCGGAGATCACGTCGAGAGTGTGCGTGTCGAAAGCATAAAGGTGGGCGAGCGTGTCTTTGTCTCTCCCGGAATGAGTTGCTGGCGCTGCAACGAGTGTCTCGCAGGACGGGACAACTTCTGCCGGTCCTATGCGATCCTCGGCGCCATGACGCATGGCGGCTATGCGGAGTACGTGAAGGTACCGTTTCGGAATGTGCTCCCGATTCCCGGTGATCTGCCGTTCGAGCAAGCGGCGGCCTTTCCGCTCGTCTCCGTGACCGCCTGGCACATGCTGTTTTCGCTTGCGCAGCTTCGCCTCGGCGAGACCGTGTTGATCATGGGGGCGGGCAGCGGGGTCGGCAGCGTGGCCGTACAGATGGCGAACCTGGCCGGGGCCAGAGTCATCACGACGGTGGGATCGGACGAGAAGATTCCGAAGGCGGTCCTCCTCGGCGCGCAGGCCGTGATCAACCACACGACCGAGAAAGTGACCGAGCGCGTGAAGCTGCTCACGGAGGGACGGGGCGTTGATGTGGTGATCGAGCACATCGGCCCACAAGTATGGGACAATTGTATGGCGTCGTTGGCGAAAGGCGGCCGTCTGATCACCTGTGGCGCGACGACCGGCGCCGATGTAAAGCTGGATCTGCGCTATGTTTATTCACGCCAATTCACGATCAAGGGCTCATACATGGGTACGCGCGCTGAGCTCATCCAAGCAGCCGAGTTGGTGGGGCGGGGAAAGCTGAAGCCGGTCATCGACCGGATCTATCCCCTTCGGGAGGCGAGGGCCGCGCAGGAACAGCTTGTAAGCAGAAACTTTTTTGGGAAAATCGTGCTGACAATGGGATAGGGAGGAATCATGTCGACGGTAGCGCGGATCATGAAGAAACCAGTGAAAACGGTGAGCCCCACGACGTCGGTGGTCAGTGCCGCAAAGACGATGAAGGCAGCGCGCGTGGGCGCCCTCTTTGTCAAGAAGGGCAAACAGTTCGTCGGAATCGTGACGGAGACGGATATCGTCCGGCGCGCCGTCTCCAGCGGCAAGCCTCTGGGCAAACTCACCGTCGAAGAAATCATGACCACACCGATCTGTTCCGTCGAGGGCAATCAATCGGTCGATGACGCACAAGATATGATGGGCGATCTCGGTGTTCGGCATTTGGGGGTAACGAAAGGCGGAGAGATCGCCGGCGTCGTATCCGTGCGGGATCTGTTGCTGTTCTACAAGCGCTACGCGCAGTCGAAGTTGCCCCCGGCTGTGGGGTATGAGGAACCGAAAATCGCGCAGGACTAGCGGCTGTTGAAAAACGGCCGTGTTCTCACCCGCCCATCCCGGCGCGCCGGGACGCGCCGTGCACCGGGCTGCGTTCTCACAGCGCTTAGATCCTCAACGTACTGAAAAGCGTACGCCTCGGCTCTTCGCTCGTTGCGGCCTTGCCGAAAGGTCGTTTTGAACAGCCGCACTTCAACTTGTGCCAAGCGAGTCACGTTAGCACCTCGCATCACGCTTCACGAGAGACGCTTCACGTCATTTCGTGAGTTCTTTCACGAGATGTCCGAGCTCCGGCAGGATCAATTTTTCCATCGCCAGCCGAACGGCGTTTTCTGAGCCGGGAGTCGAGAAGAGGATGCGGCCTTTGATGATGCCGGCGGTGGCCCGGCTCATGATCGCCGGTGAGCCAATCTCCTGATAGGTCAAATAGCGAAACACTTCGCCGAAGCCATCCAACCGTTTCTCCAGCAGCGCGTCCACCGCCTCGAAGGTCGAATCCCGTCTCGAAATCCCGGTTCCGCCGTTGATGATGATGGCCTGGACCGCCTGGTCTACGCAGCCCTCTGCAATGCGCGCGCGAATCTGTTCCGGTTCATCCTTCACCAGGTGATACGCGGCGATATTATGTCCCTGCTGCTTGAGAAGCGTTTGAATGAGCTGCCCGCTCGTGTCGGTTTGTATCGTTCGCGTGTCGCTGCAGGTGATGACCATGCAGCCGACCTTCCTAGGAGCGTGGGCTTTATGCTCATGGGCGGCTTGGCTGCTCATATCGTTATAGGATGCTGAAAATGGCATGAGGCCGCGTTCTCGCGTCGCTCAGACCCTCAACGTACTGAAAAACGTACGCCTCGAGCCTTCGCTCGCTGCGGCCTTGCTTCATGGCCATTTTGAGCATCCTCAAAGGAAGGATTAATTGCAATTATTTCCAAACAGAATCCGGATTCAACTTCGCAGCCGGCTTGCCGCCCTTGATGTGTTCGTCGAGGATGGTCGCCACGTCCGCTTCAGTGACTTTCGAGTACCAGGTATTGTCCGGATAGACCACGATAGTCGGTCCCTGCTCGCAGGGGCCGAGGCAGGAGGAGCCGGTCACCAGCACCTCGCCCGGCATGATGCCGCGCTGCATCAGGCCCATGTTGAACGCCATGAGCAGTTGAGACGAGCCTTGCCCACCGCACGACGGCTTGGGGTGGCCCGGCGGCCTGGCATTGGTGCAGACGACGATGTGGTATTTTGGCTTGGGCATGCGAACTCCTTCTTGAGCTATGAGCCGTCAGCCATCAGCTGTCAGCTCGGAATGAATGAGGTTCGGTACTGATTGCTGTAAGCTGAGTGCTGATAGCTGAGAGCTATTCACTTCGGTCTATACGCTTGCCACTGTTCGATGCACTCGTCGGGAAGCTTCCAATGTTTGAGGCCTTTGATGACCCAATCGAGATAATGCTCTTTGGGTTTGAACTTTCCGATGGGCGTGGCCGCGTACGTGGTCACCAGCATTTTTTTCCCCGACTCGTCGAGGACGGTCACTTGAACATGGCGAAACGCGCCCTGCGGCACGTCGTCCTCAAACTGATCCAGGATCTTGACGTCTTCATCCGTCAGCTCGAACACGCCGCCCCAGACTTTTTCACCAGGAGACGGAATGACGCTCGCCAGTCCGCAGCGCCATTGCGACGACCACCGACAAAACTGAATCGTGTGATCGGGCAGCGTGGCGAGCATGAGAAATTGATGTTCTGGAGCGCGCCGCTTGAGCTGCGCCGGATTGAGATTGTCGGCATAGAGAAAGAACTTCATGGCGTCTCTGTGACCTCGCGTGTGCGTCGATGTTTCGGGGGTATTCTTCTAACACATCGACTTTCGCCCGCACAAGCTGCTCGTGAAGGTGAGACGCTAGAGAGCGTATGGCTTATGGCGTATTGCACGAGCAAGGACAGAGCTTAGTCGTCCCGCTTTGATTCTTATTGTCACTGCTATAAGCCATATGCCATATGCTCCGCTTCTGATTGACTTCGCGCGCGGGCCGTTTCTAAGATGCCACCGTCATGGTCAAAATCATTCATTACGCGGTCGTCGTCATACTCGTGATTGGAGCGGCCTATTTCATCTGGACGAAGCCGCCGACCATCAATCCGATGCTCGATCGCCGCGCGGCCGATGCGCTCGCGCTGGTGCAGACTCATCGCGCTCAAGGGTATCCCACGATTCTGCAGGCGATGACCGAACACGTACGGTCGATGAAAGAGCGCGGTCTCAATTCCAGACTCGGCGAATGGCGGGTCAAGCAGGTGGATGGGGATCTCTACGAAGTGCGGATACAAATGCGCGATCGAGGGCAAACGGGACAATGGTTCGAGCGTGAATTCATCTGGCACGCCAATGTGTCGTTGAAGAAGGTGAACGCCGCTTCGTTGCCGGCCGATGGGATCACGCCCAAAGAGCCGGATCAGGACCAACCTGACGGGCCGGCCGTGCCGCAATTCCCCGGCGCGACATCGTGATGAGTGTACCGCGTACCGTGAGCGGATTTCGAGGATACGAGTGCTATGTGAAATCCGGAGGCAGTGCCACCTGCACGTCGTTGCCGTCGACCTTCACCGGGCAACATGCGAGCGAGAAATTCTGGTTGCCGGGCCGTTCTCCCGTCCGCACATTGAACGACCATCCGTGCCAGGGGCATTCCACGACTTCGCCGGTCAGATGGCCTTCGCCCAGCGGGCCTCCCGCATGGGGACAGGTGTTGTCGACTGCGTAAAACGTTCCGCCGACGTTGAAGAGCGCGATCCAGACACCGTGCACGTCCACGGTTCGTCCGGTGCCGGGAGGAATCTGATCGACGGTCGCGACCGTCACGAAGTCGGACATCGCGCTCGCGTTCTCCTCGCGACGGCGGCGCGCTCGACCGCTGCCGAACCGCCTGTAGCTTGATTTACAGGCCGCCTTATGGCATAGAAATAGCCGAGCGTCCCCAGACCGACACAGGACCTTCTTGCAGAAGGAGCCTCGGTTGGGAATGAGGCTTCCGAATGGAAATGACCCTCCTGCTCAACTCTACTTATGAACCCCTGCGTGTTGTTCATTGGCAAAAAGCGATTGCGCTCCTCTGGCAGGGAAAGGTCGAGGTCCTCGAGGTCTACGACCGTGAAATCCACGGGGTCTCCATCTCGTTCAAGCTGCCGTCCGTCATGCGGCTGCTCAAGCTGGTCAGGCTGAAAGACAGCCACCGGGCCGTTAAATTCTCCCGCATCAACATCTTCACGAGAGACGGCTACGTCTGCCAATACTGCCGGAGCAAGTTCCGCACGGAAGAATTGACGTTCGATCATGTCGTCCCGATCGCCAAGGGCGGTCGAAAGACGTGGGAGAACATCGTGACCGCCTGCTGGCGCTGCAACAATAGGAAGAGCGGTCGCACGCCGGAAGAAGCCGGGATGCGGCTGATGAAACGTCCGGTGAAGCCGCGCTGGAGTCCCATTGTGACCATTACCATTGGGATCAGGAATACGCCCGAAAGCTGGCGAGACTATCTGTACTGGAATATGGAACTGGATGCTGATCCATCTGAAACATAGTGTTGAATTTTGAGTTTTGAATTTTTAGTTTCGGATATTCCTTGCTGCCAGACTTTGTTTCTCAGTCCGCAATTCAACACTCAACATTCAAAAGAAAAAATTGACCTCGGGTTCGTCCCATCTAACTCAACACTAAAAACTCAAAACTAAGAACTGTCGTCATTTGACTGTATCTAAAACAATCTCAAGGTCCCGTCCTCCGGGAAGCGTCGGATTCTTCGCATAGCGTCCTTCGATGTCGCCGGGCTGCGCCGGGCCTGCCTGTCCGTCACGGTCCAGTCTCGCGACGACGTCCACCATTCCGCGCAACTCCGAACCCTGCACCATCACATCGGCATTCGTGATTTCGAACGGAACGGGAAACGTGGGATTGTCGATCCGCTTGGCAGCCACGGGCCTTGGTGCTCCGCCGGGCCGGCGAACGATGACGAATAGCACATCGGTCGGACGGACTTGACCGGCCAGTTCCGGCGCGATTGTCACCTTCCCGCCGATCACCGGTTCTCCGCTCTGCGGATCGCAGCTATGCGCGAGACCAAGCCACGCCGCCATGGCGGCAAGTCCGATAATACCGCCGGCCATCCCGATCGATTTCGTTGTGAGTGCAGCCATCAGTCGTCTCTAGGTGAGGTTGAGGCGCAGGTTAAGGTCGAGCGAGACCTTCAACGTCAGCCTCACGCTTCAGGATCGCTCTGCTTGTGCGGCGCATTATACAGAGCGTCCATGAAAAATGGGAGGCGCTTTACACGGTTTACGGTGGAAAACGCACTGTTGTATGATGAGCCCTCCAGAAAGTTGAAAACAGCTTTCGGCTGCGTCCTCGCACTGGTCGGACAATGTTTTCGGCATTCTGGAAGAATTGGAGGATCACACGATGGCGGCGAATCCCGGATTTCCCTTGTCTCTCGATGTGCGAGGCTATCCCGTGCTGGTGCTCGGCGGAGACGAGGAGGCGGCAGACAAGACACAACGGTTGCTGGATGCCGGCGCGCGAGTGACGGTAGTGTCGCCTACCTTGCACGATAAATTAAAGGTTTTGGCTGCGTCGGCGAAGATCGTGCATCGGGGACGGCATTTTCGAGAAACGGATTTGGAGAGCGCCGTTCTCGTTCTCAACATGGTCCCGGGAGACCGAGATTTCGCACGGTCGCTCTTTGCCAAGGCCCGTGAAAAGAAGTTTTTACTCTGGTCCGTCGATCAACCGGACGCCTCGACCGTCATTATGCCGGCCGTCGCCATCACCGGTCATGTTCGCATCGCGATCAATACGAGCGGCATGGCGCCCGCGCTTTCGGCGTTTATCAAGGAAGATTTGGAGCGGATACTGGACGGGGAATTCGCCGCATTCGTGGAGTGGCTGGGACAGTTGCGAGAGCAGGCCAAGTCGTCGGAACCCGATGTCGAAAAGCGGCGGACGATGCTGCGCGAGGCGCTCGATGGATTTCGGCTGCTGGGAAAGGTTCAGTATCCCAAAGTGTGGCTGGACGAGCGAGCGGCGGCCGCGTCAAGCGTGAAGCGTGAAGCGTGAAGCGAAAGGAGCGCTGATGGTGCTGCTCGAATTCAGCATGTCGCCGTTGGGAAAAGGCGAAAGTGTCGGGAAATACGTGGCCCGCTCGCTCGACATTATCGACAAGAGCGGTGTGGCATATCGGTTGAATCCCATGGGAACGGTACTCGAAGGCGAGTGGGACGAGGTCATGGCAGTCGTCAAGCGATGTTATGAGCGGATGAAGAAAGACTGCAACCGGATCTCCTGTTCGGTCAAAATCGACTATCGCAAGGGACATTCGGGACGACTTCTGGGCAAAGTGGCGAGCGTCGAGCGCCGTCTGAAACGAAAAGTGCGCACCTAGGTCCGTTCACCGCCTTCTTTTGTATCGTTTCGTCAGTCCTCCTGTATCCGATTCAATACGTCAGCATCAGCACGAGTGGTTCTGCATCCTCACGGCAGGATCGCGGAGGACGCTTCGGTGTTGTGCTTGACAGATGTTCTCGCCGACGGTATGTACTTTGCCTTCCTATCCAAAGCCTGACCATTTTTTTCCACCGCGAGGCCGAGCGCGCGCCGGCCGTCAGCCGAGCATAGGGAAGTGAGCCATGGCTCACACGTTGTTACCTCCAGAGCAGACCATTCTTCAGCGGCCCTTCATGCAATTCCCTCCATTCGGCATTGATGGGCGCGGGGAACGTGTGCGTGACGTCAGCGGCATCATCATTCGCGACAATGTGGACTATATGGAGGAATGGATCGCCGGGATTTCAGGAGGCGAGGCTGCAGGACGGTCCACGACCGAGCTCTGCCGATTGCTGAACGAGCGTGTGCGAGATCGATCTCACCATGTCAGCCCCGAACAGTTGAAAAACGTCTGGAAGAGCTATTCGTACGAATTCGCTTCCTACTTGCGGGAATTCTGCCGGCAGTTGACCGGCGATCCCTCCTTCTTTTTTAACGTCGGACGTGAAAAGCATATGTCTCCGCTCGTTCAGGTGTTGGGCCGCCCCTTTAGCCTGGCGCAGATCCATCGGATGTACCCCTATTTCGCAAAGCAGTATGCCAGGGAATTGGATTATACGGTCATCGATGTCACGCAATCGTCGGCCGTCTTGAGGCTGACCCTGACGGATCGTGTCCTCGAGCAATTCGGCCCATACCGGCGTGCCTGCGCCGTGCAGATCTGTGAGTCGACCAAGGGCCGCATTGCGATGGTCCCCGCCAAACTGCGGCTGCTTCCTCCCTCGACCGTCACTGACCGCGCCTGCATCGTGGCGGGCGACGGGTACTGCGAGTGGGAGGTGAAATGGCAGCCCGAATCGCACCGACCGATCACTTGGTCGCTGTGGGGCGCCGGCTCAGGCCTGTTCGCTGCGATCGGTACCACCATGTTGTATCCAGGCGTCGGTGTCGGCGAGGCGGCTCTTGCGGGCCTGATTCCGATGGTGGCGTCGGGGATGCTCGCCAACCGCGGTCTTCGGAGAGAAAGCCGGCAACGCGAGGCCTTGATCACAGAACAGATCCATTCCATGGAATCACGGCACGAAGAATTGCGTGAGGCCTATCTGGAACAGGAGCAGACTCGAATCGAACTGCGGCGGAAGATCAACCATCTCACCGTGCTGCACCAGGCTGGACTATTGTTCAGTTCGACCTTGGACCGAGAGACCTTGCTGCAGTCGGTGCTCGAAACATTGACCAGGGACCTCCATTTCGATCGAGCCATGATCTCGTTCTACGACGCGCAGCAACGGGTATCGCGAGATGCGCGGGTCGTCGGCGTATCCGAACGAGTTGCCGCGTTCGCCCGGTCGAAAGTTATCCCGATCTCCGATCCCGACACCCCGGAAGGCATGGTGCTCATCCAGGGCAAGCCCCTCCTGATTGGAGACATCCGAGCCGTGTGGGACCGGTTGCATCGCGACAACCGAGAATTGGCCGTGCTGACGGGAACCAAATCGCTCATGGTCGTGCCGTTGAAGACGAAGGACAGAATTCTTGGCTGTCTCATGGTGGACCGGATGCAAGAGCATTCGTTGAGCTTGGAGGATCTCGAATTGCTGGTGACCTTCGCCCACCAAGTGGCCAGTGCGCTCGACAATGCAGCCGCGTACCAGCAGATCGAAGAGCTGAACGTGGGGCTCGAGGCCAAGGTACAGGAGCGCACGGCGGAATTGGAACAGGCCGATCGTTTGCGGTCGCAGTTTTTATCCCATGTGTCCCACGAGCTGAAGACCCCGCTGACCTCGATCAAAGGTTTTCTCCAGAATATGTCCGATGGATTGGCGGGCCCCGTGACCGAGAAGCAGCAACGGTACCTGTTCCGCGTGCTCGAAAATTCGGAACGGCTGATTCGGATGATCGAAGACCTGCTGGATCGAACGAGAATCCAAACCGGCCGGCTGGAGTTGGTTCCGGCGGAATTCGATCTGTCCCAGGCGGTGGCGGATGCCGTTGAGCAATTGCGCCCGCTGGCTCAGGCGAAATGTCAGGACTTGGAGGCGCTGGTTCCCTCTTTGCCGCTGATCGTGTGGGCGGATCGCGACCGGCTGTTTCAAATTGTGACCAATCTGGTTCAAAACGCCGTGAAGTTTACACCGGAGTACGGCCGCATCACTGTGACCGTGAGACTGGATGGCAGATCCGCCGATATTGCGGTACAGGACACGGGGCCTGGCATCCCGAGCGAGTTCGTGGACAAGATCTTCGATCCCTTCTTCAAATTGAAGACCCGAACCGGGACCAAGGGACTTGGTCTGGGACTCTCGATCGTCCGGACGTTGGTCGAATTGCATGGCGGCGCGATTCAAGCCCGCAATGTCGCGGCGGGTGGAGCCGAGTTTTCTGTGACGCTTCCCCTGCGGCCCTTAGGAGAGCAGGCGACACGCGGCGTTGCCGATCGGATCCTGCCCATCCTCATTGTGGACGACGACCCGGATATCCGGCAGTTGCTGGAAGATCGTTTGACGGCGAAAGGCTTTCGCATCCAAAGCGAGAACGACGGTCTCAGGGCGCTGGATGCCGCGCGTGCCGAGTCCTTTTCCGGGATGATTCTCGACATCGGCATTCCATCCCTCGATGGAATGGAATTGCTGAAGCGGATCAGAGAGAAGGATCACCGGACGCCCATCGTCATGGTCACCGCTTCCGGCGCGCGAGACGCGGCTGTTCGGGCGATCGGCATGGGCGCACAGGCCTATCTGTTGAAGCCCTTCGATGCGGCCGAATTGGAACAGGTCGTCGATACGTGGTTCGGCGCCGTGCATGCGGTCGGGGAATCGCCTCGATGACGGATTGTTTTCTCCGGACGGGGCGCTCCGGGCATGCGTGCGTCGGACGTCGATGGAAGTGCGGGCTTCTCAATTCTGTTCCATGCGCCGTCATCGGATTTCTTCTCTGGACGGCATGGCCGTCACCCGTCTGGCCGCAAGTGCCTCGCATTCAAGGACAGGGAGCCGCTGCTTCCGGCATGGGCAATGCGTTTGCGGCTCAGGCCGACGATCCCACCGCGTTGCACTACAATCCAGCGGGCATGACGCAACTACATGGCGTGGAGTTCATGGCCGGAACGTTGCTGTCCGGCGGCACGACGAACTTCACCAGTCCGACCGGCGTGACGGCGAAGGGAGACCGTAACGGCAGTCTTGCCTGGCCTCCACCGGTGTATGCCTACCTGACCGCCAACCTCAAAGACCTTGGGATCACGGCCTTGGGAAATCTTACAGCCGGGGTCGGGTTGACCACGCCGTTCGGCTCGCTGGACCGGTGGCCGGCCGACGGACCTTTCCGCACTGCGACGGTATTCAGCGCGCTGCCGTTGCTGGACATCAAGCCGACCGTCGCCTACAAGTTGACGGACGATCTCTCCATCGGTGTGGGTGCGGACATCTATACATTTTCCGACTGGATCGGTGAAGGGCATTTGGAACGACAATCCGTCTGGCCGGGCGGACTGGGAATTCCGGCTGGGACGAACATCGAATTGTTTGGAAGCGATACGGCGGCCGGTTTCAACGTGAGTCTCTTGTACACGGCGCTCCGCAATGCCGGCGGGAAACCCCTTGCCAACGTCGGTATCATCTATCGTAGCCAAGCCACCATGCATCTCAACGGCGCCGTGCTGGCGAATGGAGCGAAAGTGTCGTATGCGGAGGCCACGCTTGTCCTGCCTCAAGTAATCACCGGTGCAATCGCCGTCTGGCCCGTGAGGACCATCGAACGCGAATGGAAGCTTGAGCTGGATATCGATTATGTCGGGTGGAAATCTGTCCGCAATTTCGATGTCCATCTGGCGAACGGTGTGACGATTCCTCAACCGTTGAATTGGCGGAGCACGTACGCGGTGATGGTCGGAACCGAACATAAATGGCTGACGCTCGACTCGTTGCCGAATTGGGAAGCGGCACTGCGAGCGGGCTACACCAATCAACAGACCCAGATGCCGGATCAGACGTTCGACCCCGGGATTCCCTCCGCCGACGTTCACGTCGTCGGTGGAGGCGCCGGATTGTTGTGTAAAGAGGGAGGGGCCTGGTTCGGTATGCTCGCGTGCGGGAAGTTCGGAATCGGGCCAGTCAGGACGAAAGGAATCGGTCTCGATGTGTCGTACCAGGCATCGCTCTACGAAGAGCGAACGGTGGCCGGCAACCGAAATCCCACGGTAAATGGAATCTACAAGACGACATTACATACCGGCGGGGTGGGCCTTCGCTTGCTGTTTTAGGGACTGGCTCAGGGGTCAGGAACCATTTGCGCGGCGTGGGATCTGGTCCCATTCTTCGCGCTTCGCGTGGGACCTGACCCCTTACGAACTATACGTCCTCGGTACTCTTGGCCCGATGCAGCACAAGACCTCATAGGGAATCGTACCGGTCCATTCAGCAATCTCGTCCGCCCAAATCGCTTCGTCTCCCTGCCGGCCGATGAGCACGACCTCATCATCGACCTGCACGCCCGGAATGTCCGTCACATCGACCATCGTCATATCCATGCAGATAAGCCCGACGATCGGTGCGCGCCGGCCGTGAATCAGGACGGCGCCGCGGTTCGAAAGCCGTCGATTATATCCGTCGGCGTAGCCGACCGGCAGCACGGCGATCCGTGTTGTTCTGGTGGCCACGAACGTGCCGTTGTAGCTCACCGGCGTGCCGGGGAGGATTGTGCGAAGTTGACCGACGGCGGTCTTGAGCGTCAACACCGGTCTCAGCTCCAGAGGAGCCACGGACGGCGGCAATGTGTGATAGCCATAGAGCATGATCCCCGGACGTACGAGAGAAAAATGCGCATCAGGAAACCGGACGAGCGCGGCGCTGTTCGCCGCATGGACGAGAGGGATCCTCGCACCACGACTCCGTAGCTGCGCCAGCGCGTCGCGGAACCGTGCGAGTTGCTGTTCCGTCTGTTCGGCCGTCTTTCCGTCTGCGTCCGCAAGATGCGTCATCACGCCTTCGATGCGCAAGGATTTCGCACGTTCGATGTGATCGAACACGGATTCCACTTCGTCGGGCGACAGTCCCAACCGTCCCATCCCGGTATCGAATTTAATGTGGATCGGCAAGGCCAAGTTCTTGGCCGCCGCAGCCTTGGCCAAGGCCGGAAGCCGGCGGATGTCGCTCACGACGGGCGTCAATCGAGAGGCGAGCATCTCGACGAGTTCCTCGTCGGAGGCCGTTCCCAGCACGACGATGTCCGCCGTAATTCCGGCTTCGCGTAAGCTCACTCCCTCATTGACCGAGACGACGGCCAATCGAGATATTCCCTGCTGAACCAATGTCCGTGCGGTCTGTTCGGCTCCGTGACCGTATGCGTTGGCTTTGACGATAGCAAGAATGTCGCAGGAGCCAGACAGCCGCCGCCTGATCACGGCAAGATTGTGGACGAGCGACGTGAGATCGACGTGAGCGTACGTGGTGAACACGATTCTGATCGTGGCGTTAGTCGGGGAGGAGGCGAAGCGGAGCAGGGCGGCTAGACCTCGAGGATCTCCTGCTCTTTCTTCTTGATGACATCGTCGATTTTCTGTGTGTACTGGTCGGTCAGTTTCTGAACGTCCGTTTCCGCTTTGCGGAGTTCGTCTTCGGTCAATTTGGCATCTTTCTGGAGTTTCTTCAACTCTTCGTTGGCATCCCGGCGGAAACCCCGCACGTGCACCTTGGTATCTTCTCCGTGCTTCCGACAGATCTTCGTGAGCTCCTTCCGCCGCTCTTCGGTCAGTGGCGGGAGCGGCACGCGGATCATTTTTCCGTCGTTCGAGGGGGTCACTCCGAGACCGGAGGCAGAAATGGCTTTCTCGATCTCTTTGATGAGCTGCGGCTCCCAAGGCTGAATGGTGATCAGGCGAGCCTCCGGCGTGGAAAGATTGGCCACCTGACGCAACGGCGTCATCGTGCCGTAATAGTCGACGCGGATATTGTCCAGCAAGGCGACGGAGGCCCGGCCGGTCCGCAGCCCGGCGAGGTCTCGTTTCAAGTGTTCGAGGGCGGACTCCATTTTTCCCGCAACGGCTTGACGGATGGCAGCGGCGTTCGACATGGCGCCTCCGAAATGATCAGCGCTGGCCGGCGGTTACGAGCGTCCCGATCGGTTCACCGCTGGCAACGCGTTTAAAGTTGCCCGGCTCTTTGAGATTGAAGACGATCAGCGGCAGGTTGTTATCCATGCAGAGGCTGATGGCTGTGGCATCCATGACCTTGAGGTTCTGATTCAGAATGGCAAGGAACGAAATGTCCCGGTATTTCTTGGCCGTCGGATGCTGGACCGGATCGGCATCGTAAATGCCGTCGACTTTTGTGCCCTTCATGATGACTTGCGCACCGATTTCCATAGCGCGCAGGGCCGCCGCGGTGTCGGTGGAGAAGTACGGGTTGCCGGTGCCTCCGGCAAAGATCACGACACGCTTCTTTTCCAGATGGCGGATGGCCCGCCGGCGAATGTATCCTTCGGCCAGTTGGCGCATTTCGATTGCGGATTGCACGCGAGTCATCACTCCGACCCGCTCCAAGGCGTTCTGCAGGGCCAAGGCGTTCAACACGGTGGCCAGCATACCCATATAGTCCGCCGAGGCCCGTTCCATGCCCGACGCGCTGGCTGCGATGCCGCGAAAAATGTTGCCGCCCCCGATGACGACGGCCACTTCGATGTCCAATGCGACGACGGACGCGATTTCCGCGGCCAGTCCTTCGAGCACCGAGGGCTGGATTCCGTATCCCTGCCCGCCGGCCAACATCTCTCCGCTTACTTTGAGGAGGATGCGCCGGTACTTGCCAGGGCTCATGCTTCGCCCAATTGATATCGGGTGAAGCGCCGGATATTCATGTTCTCGCCGATCTTGGCGATCTTCTGCGAAAGCAGATCCTTCACCGTGACGGCCGGGTCCTTGATGAAGGACTGCTCCAACAAGCAGCTCTCCTGATAGTATTTCTCGAGCTTGCCTTCCACGATCTTCGGCCAGGCGGCCGGCGGCTTCCCCATCTCCTTTGCCTGCCCCTCGTAGATCGACCGTTCTTTGTCGACTGTCGCGGCGGGAACGTCTTCGCGCCGGACATACAGGGGCTTGGCGGCCGCAACTTGCAGCGCCAGGTCGTTGACGAACGCTTTGAACTCTTCGTTGCGCGCAACGAAGTCGGTTTCGCAATTCACTTCGATCAGCACGCCGATCTTCCCGCCCATATGGATATAGGCGTGGACCAGGCCCTGATTCGTTTCCCGCCCGGCCTTTTTCTGCGCCGCGGCCAGGCCCTTCTGCCGCAGGTAATCGACGGCCTTCTCGATATTGTCGCCGCTTTCCTGCAGCGCCTTCTGACAATCGAGAATCCCGGCCCCTGTTTTTTCCCTCAGTTCTTTGACGAGCTGACTTGAACCAGCCATGCCTGACCGCCCCCCGGTGTGATTGAACGATGAGTCGCGTGGTGTGTGTCGCTGCCGGCTAGGACGCTGGGGCTCCCGCTAACGTGGCGGCTGCGACCTTGTCGTCCCCCGCCGGACTTGCCTGGAACTCCGCTTCTTCGCGCTGCGTGCGCAGGTGGTTGCCTTCGATGCAGGCCTCGGCGATTTTCGACGTGATCAACTTGATGGAGCGGATCGCATCGTCGTTGCCTGGGATCGGATACGTGATGTTGTCGGGATCGCAATTGCTGTCCACGATGGCGATGACGGGAATATCCAGACGGGTCGCCTCCTGCACTGCAATGCGCTCGATTCTGGTGTCGAGAATGAACACGGCGCCGGGAAGGCCGCGCATGTTTTTGATGCCGGTCAAAAACTTCTGCAGTTTGACCAGTTCTTTCTGTTTCTGGGAAATCTCTTTCTTCGTCAAGCCGTGCTGTGCCGGGTCCGCGAGCATCCCTTCGATCTTCTTCATCTTGTCGATGCTCCGGCGGATGGTTTGGAAGTTCGTCAACATGCCGCCGAGCCAGCGTTGATTGACGTAGAACATGTTGGCCCGTACGGCCTCTTCCTGCAGGATTTCAGCCGCCTGCCGTTTCGTACCGACGAAGAGCACCGACTGCCCGGATGCGACCGTGTCGCGAACGAAGGCATAGGCTTGCTCCATGCGGGTGACTGTTTGCTGCAGATCGATGATATAAATGCCGTTGCGTTCGCCGAAGAGGAACTTTTTCATCTTCGGATTCCAGCGATTCGTCTGGTGTCCGAAATGCACGCCGGCCTCCAGTAATTCCTTGATCGTCACGACTCCCATGCCTTCACCTCCCTCCGAAGCTTGCAGAGCGCCCGTGCGACGGGCGAGGGGAAACAAGCCCCTTATTCTCAAGCCACGCGGCGCCAGTGCGCCGATATTGATTTGATGGACCCATCGCACACGGAATTATGCGCGACGGCGCGAAACGTCCACACCGAAGCCTTGGGACATTAGCAGATTGTCGGAGGCTTTACAAGATTCAAGTGGAAGGATTTCCCACTCAAGATCGGTAACTTGCGTTGATCCGAACGTAATCGAACGATAAATCGGTGGTCCACAAGCGCGCGCGCTGTTTACCCTGGCCGAGCTCGACCCGGATGGAAAACTCTTTTTGGCGGAACACCCGTGCGATGCGCCGTTCGGCGCCAAGGCCCAATCCCACGCCACCTTTGACCATCGGGACGTTGCCGAACGACACCGCCAATCGTGACGGTTGGAGAGGGATACCCGATCGTCCGATGGCCGCCATGACCCGGCCCCAATTGGCATCCTCGCCAAACAGGGCGGTCTTGACCAGGTTCGATGTACCGACCGTCCGTGCGACCTGCCGTGCCTGCGCTGCCGTGCGGGCTCCCGTCACCTCGATGGCGACGATCTTTGTCACTCCTTCCCCGTCGTGGCAAATCGCGAGCGCGAGATTCCGGCATGCTACGGTCAGCAGACGAAGGAATTGCCGATAGGCGATGGTGCCTTCCCGAATGGTCCGATTCCCCGCCATGCCGTTGGCGAGGCAGAGAACCGTATCGTTGGTGCTGGTATCGCCGTCGACGGAAATGCAGTTGAACGATTCATCGGCCGCCGTGCGCAATGCGCGCTGCAGGGCCGCTCGGGTGATCGCCGCATCGGTGGTCAAGTAGGCGAGCATCGTTGCCATGTCGGGATGGATCATCCCCGAGCCCTTGGCCATGCCGCCGATCGTGACGAGGGCGCCGTTCACGCGATCCCGTTCGACGGCGGTTTTCGGGCGCAGGTCGGTGGTCATAATGGCTTTGGCGGCCGCCGCGCCGCCGCTGCCGCTCAGTTGCCGGAACAACGGAGGAATCGCTTTGAGGATGCGCTCGAGCGGCAGAGGCCGGCCGATCACGCCTGTAGATCCAACGAAGACTTCATGTACCGGGACGCCGATCGTATGTGCCACAAGACGGGCGGTCTCGCGAGCGGCGGCCAAGCCGGCTTCCCCCGTGCAGGCATTGGCATTTCCGCTGTTGATCAACACCGCCCGACCGGTACCGCAGCGCAGGTGTAGGCGATCCAGCGTCACTGGTGCGGCGACAATTTGGTTTTTGGTGAAGACTCCCGCGATTGGACCGCTCTTCTCCGAGACGATGAGCGCGAGATCGAGCAAACCGTTCTTTTTGATCCCGCAATGGAGACCGGCGGCGCGGAATCCGCTCGGCGCGGTCACGCCGAGCGATGGCTGAATGGTCCGTGAGCGTTGGGACATGATCGGAGAGTGTGGTGTCGTCGCGTCGCCCTATGGATAGGCGGCCGGTGCGGTCAACCCAGTTTCTTCGGGAAGTCCGAGCATGAGATTCATCGCCTGGACGGCCTGACCGGCCGCCCCCTTCACCAAGTTGTCGAGCGCGGCGACGGTGACGATCCATCCGGCCCGCTCATCCACATAGACACCGAGGTCGCAGTAGTTGGATCCCTTGATATAACGGGGATTGGGCACGATGTCCTCATGGAATCTGATGAACCGTTCTCCTTTGTAATACGAACGGTAGAGATCACGCAGATCCGACAATGCCAGCCGGTTGTTCAACCGGCAGTAGGCCGTGCTCAAAATGCCTCTGTTCATGGGAACGAGATGCGGTGTGAACATGACAGACACGCCGCCAGCCGCCGGATCGGACCGGCCTGGGATCAGCAGATTCAGTTCTTGCTCGATTTCGGGAATATGGCGGTGCTGTCCGATCTTGTAGGGCTCCAGCGATTCATGGGCTTCCGGAAAATGATAGGGCAGGGCGGGGCTGCGTCCGGCGCCGGAAATGCCGGACTTTGCATCAATGACGACGCTGTTAGGTTGCACGAGATTGTTGGCGAACAGCGGTGCCAATTGGAGAATGGCGGCCGTCGGATAGCAGCCGGGAGAGGCGACAATCTTGGCTTTGGCGATTGCGGTGCGGTGGAGTTCCGGCAGACCGTAGACGGCGTCCTTCAGCACATCTGTGTGGCTGTGCGAAGTTTGGTACCAGCGTTGATAGGCGGCCGAGTCTTTGAGGCGATAGTCGGCGCTCAAGTCGACGACATTCCTGCCGGTTTTTGCACAGGCGGCGACCGGGTCCAGCGACTTCGTGTGCGGAAGAGCGAGGAACACGGCGTCGGCGCGGTCCAACAGCGCTTCCGGCGTGAGCGCTTGAAACGAAAGAGCGAGCAGTCCTCTCAAGCTCGGAAAAACCGACGCCACCGGCATGCCGGCGGATTTCTCCGATGTGACCGCCGTCAACTCGAAATGGGGATGCAGAGCCGCAAGCCGTACGAGCTCGGCACCGGCATACCCGCTGGCACCCGCGATGGCAATCTTAAACTTTTTCATAACCCTCGTTATGGAGTGTCGCTTGCGACGCGTATGTCGTATCTGACAATCAAAGACAGTCCGTACTGCTGCGATTCACGAGCGACGCGTGGCGACATCTTATAGCTGCGGACATAAAAAAAGGGAAGGCCGGAAGCCTTCCCTTTTTGAGCGATATGGCTCCCGCGATCAGCGCTTGGAGTATTGGAACCGCTTGCGCGCGCCCTTCTGGCCGTATTTCTTCCGCTCTTTGACCCGTGAGTCGCGCGTGAGCAAGCCTTCCTTCTTGAGCGGCGCCCGAAGCGGGTGACTCAAGCCGACCAACGCTCTGGCAATGGCGTGGCGGAGCGCGCCGGCTTGACCGGTCGGTCCGCCGCCGTGCACCGTAGCTTTGATGGAAAATTTGCCCGACACGCCTGCAAGCTCGAGCGGCAATTGAATAATCTGCCGGAGAGTCAGCCGGGGAAAGGCTTTCTCCAACGGTTGTTCGTTGATGGTGATATCACCCGACGTTCCTGTCACCCACGCTCGTGCGATCGCACATTTGCGCCGTCCTGTCGCGTATTGAGTCGCTGCCGCCATATCCTGCACTGCCTCCTTTTTCACTCCCGAGCATCACACCGTGATCGATTCAGGCCGTTGAGCGTGGTGTGGATGAGCGGTGCCCACATACACGCGAAGTTTTTTGGCCATGTGCTTCCCGAGTGGATTCTTGGGCAGCATCCCTTCAATGGCCATGGTCAGCAATCGCGTCGGGTCTTTCCGGAACACGTGCTGTGCCGTCGCGGTCTTCAACCCACCCGGATAGCCTGAATGGCTCCGGTACAGTTTGGTCGCCATTTTGTCGCCGGTCAGCCGGATCTTTTCCGCGTTGACGATAACGACGTGATCCCCCATGTCGACATTGGGAGTAAACGTGGGCCGGTGCTTGCCGCGGAGCAGCGCCGCCACGCGGGCCGCCAGTCGCCCCAGCGTCTTTCCTTCGGCATTGACCAGGTACCACTTTTCTTGCACCTCCAGCGGCTTTTGCAAATAGGTGATCATCGTCCGCACTCGCTCCTTCAATGCGAAATGATTCAGGATTCCCGGATTTCTTGTTGCCGTTCGCCGATATTCTTGGAATCCAATTTGGCCAGCCAGGCATCGAGATTGGCCGTGCTGCGCCGATTCAAGACGTCTCGAGCCACGTAGATGGGACAGTGAGCGCGAAGCGCCAGAGACAACGCGTCGCTGGGTCTTGCATCCAATGTGCGCTCCACACCGTTGTTCGAAAG
>DATFDJ010000127.1:0-35563 GCA_035252115.1 Nitrospira sp.
TCGGCGGCCCACTCATCGAAGACATAGACCGGTCGGTCCTCCAGATATGCGGTCAGCAGGGCCAACCGCTTCCGCTGTCCCTGCGAGAGATCGACGGTGGAAAATGTTCCGTCCTTCACCGTGACCTTATGATCGATTTTCAGTCGTGTCAAATAGGCTTGCGCCGACTTCCCGACTTCGGATCGATCAACGCCGAGCAGCTTGCCGAACAGAAAAAAGTCGGAAAACACGACGGAAAAATGCTCGCGGTACCAGGGCCTGTTGGCCCCGGTGATCACCGTCCCGGAAAGACAGATCTCTCCTTGTTGCGGCACATACAGGCCTGCGAGCACCTTGACGAACGTCGATTTCCCGCTGCCGTTTCCACCGATGACGAATATCAGTTCTCCAGCCGGAAGGTCCAGCGTCAGCGGGCCCAGGGAAAAGGACGTTTCTCCGGCCGAGTTCCCCTCGTACGTAAACACGACATTCTTCAGGGAGATGTCGGGCCTCTTGCCCGCCTCGGGGAATCGGTGGAGGTCGTCCCTCTCGCTTGATTCATCAAGGGACACGCCCAACCGAGTAATATTGTCGAAGGCCACTTGCCCGCGTTCGACCGTCGGCCACGCGCCGATGATTCCCCAAATGGGAGACATCATGTACAGCAGGACGACGACGTATCCGATGAGCGCGTCCGGCGAGAGGGACAAGAGCGTGGGAAACACGAACAGAATCACGCCGATCATCGCGTAAAACGCCAAGTGCGACCAGGCTTCGGCCAGCGCATATTGTGTCGACGCTTCGATGCTCGTGCGACGGTACAGATCGGCGGCCGCGCGGACATCCTGATCGAGAAATTCTGTTCGGCGCCTACGGTGCATCAGCAGTTCTTTGAGCCCTTCGGTCAGGGTCCTGAAATGGGCGAATAATTGGCCGCGAGCCTCGCGCGACGAATAGATGGTCCCAAACGCTCTGGTATGGAGCCAGTGATACCCCCACGCTCCAAAAATCGTCGCGGCGACCACCAGCAGAAACGTGGGCCACGAGAGCCAGGCGAGATAGAATCCGCAACCGGCGACAATGGCGGCATTCATGGCCAGTTGGGGCAGACATTGAATGGACCAAGCGAGCATGCTGATATCGTCGCTCAGCGTCACGAACAGTCTCGCTGCGCCCTGCGCCTCGGTGCGCCGAAACGGCGCGTTCAAAATTTTTTCACATAACGAGAGAGACAGTTCGAGGGTGGTGGCTTGTGAAAATCGCGCGAGCATCACCTGAGAAGAGATTTGGGTCGCCAGCTTGCCGAGGACGACGGCCGTAAAGGCGGCGGCCAACCACCACCGTGGCCCGTCGTTCCGATACAGCACCTGATTGATCAAGGCCAGCACGGCGGTACTGCACAGGCCGGACAGCAGGCCGATCGAGACCATGGCGGTCATCATGGATCGGGACCGGCGAAACAGAAAGGGGATGAATCCAGGGAGACGGCGGTTCATGGGCGGCGATGTTCTGAGGACTCTTGACCCGAACTGTCCATCGCCCCCGGATCTCGATGGATGAGGGGCTGCAGGCGGGCTGCCAATTCTTCCACATGAGGCGAGACAAAAAGACGCCCGGAGTCTTCGGCGGGAATGTGGACGGTGAAACTGCCCTGCCCGCCCAAATGGGGCCATCGATGTCTGGTGTCCGGAATCACGTCGTCGACCCGGCGACGGGAGGCGACGATGTTGACAACCGTCCCGCCGAAGCTACGCACACGATAACGCGCGACGGCGAGAAATGTCGCCTGCGTGAGGCGTTGAATTTGAAAATCCGTATCTTCAATGTGATGGGCAGCCGTCTGCGTCAGCAGCGAGGCCAGGACCCCGGTCTTTCGTACGACAGTCGACCACCACTGACTCATGGGCTGGCGGATCATCGTGCGAAGATCTCCCACGGTCTTGCCAATGAGGACCCACATCATCACGAGATGGCCGAAAAGGCGGTGTTTGTATCGTGCATAGGAATCGGGGTGCCAGGTGTCCATCATGAAGACGGTGGCCTCCTGGCCTTCCACGGACAATTGTTGCACCATTTCGTAGGCAATCAGCCCCCCGGTGCAGACGCCGGAGATGAAATAGGGTCCGGTCGGCTGGATGCGCTTGATTTGTTCCACGTAATGAGCCGCCATCTCGGGCACCGACGTGAAGGGGGTTTCCTTCCCGTCGAGTCCCCTCGCCTGCAGCCCGTATATCGGCTGCTCGGGTCCCAAGAGCTTCGCCAGCCTGGCGAATACCAGCACGTTCCCCCCGACTCCTGGAACGACGAACAGGGGTGTGGCACTTCCGCTCGGTTGAATTGCCACCAACGACTGCCATGGCGGAGTCCAGCGAGCCTGTGCCAGCACATCGGCCAACTGCGCGATCGTCGGTGCTTGAAACAGCGTGGCAAGCGGCAGCTGTTTTCCGAACACGGTTTCAAGATGGAAAAACAGCTGTGCCGCTTTCAGCGAGTGGCCTCCTAACTCAAAGAAATTGTCGTGGATACCGATCTCCTGAATTCCCAGCACCTGCTGCCAGAGGGCCGTCAGTTGCACTTCCATCGCATTTCTCGGAAAGGCGAAGGGGGCGCCCGCTGCATGAACCGGCGCCGCCGGTGCCGGAAGCGCGCGGACATCGATCTTCTTGTTCGCGGTCAGCGGCAGCTTGTCGAGCGAGACAAAAAATGACGGCACCATGTACTCGGGGACGATGGCACGAAGATAGGCTCGCAATTCGTCGGCTGCCGGCGCGGGCTGCGTCCGTGGGACAATATAGGCGGCCAGTTGCTTCAAGCCGTACTGATCCTCACGAGCGGTGACGACCGCCTGCGCGATCTTCGGATGGCGTGCAAGCACAGATTCCACTTCGCCCAGTTCGATCCTGAATCCCCGCACCTTGACCTGGTGGTCCATTCGGCCCATATGCACCAGTTTTCCATCCTCGCGATACCGGGCAACATCGCCTGTTCGATAGAGGCGAGCATCCGGGTCGTTCGAGAAGGGGTGGCGTACGAAACGGTCGGCAGTCAGATCCGGACGCCGGTGGTAGCCTTTCGCCAGACCGTCACCGCCGATATAGATCTCTCCGGAAACGCCGAGTGGGACAGGCTGCTGATGACCGTCCAGAAGATAGATCTCGGTATTGGCAATGGGTCTTCCAATCGCAATTTCGGTGTGGTGCGGTTCGATTCGGTCGATCATCGACCAAATCGTCGTTTCGGTCGGGCCGTACATGTTCCACAAACATTTCGTTCGGGCACAGAGCTGTGAGGCGAGATCGAAGGGAAGCGCTTCTCCGCCACAGAGGGCGGTCAGCGTCGAGCTGCCTTCCCAGCCCGATTCCAACAGGAGTCGCCATGTTGCCGGCGTGGCTTGCATCAACGTGGGTTGAACCATTTTGATGCACGCGGCCAAACGGCGTCCCTCCATCGAGACGTGCCTGGGCACGATCTCGACCCGAGCTCCGACCAGCAACGGCAAGTACAATTCGAGGCCAGCGATATCGAAGGAAAGGGTCGTCAACGACAACATGATATCCGTCGCGCTACAGCCGGGTTCCCGCTTCATGGACCAGAGAAAGTTCACGAGCGAGCGGTGCCGAATCGCCACGCCTTTGGGCTGGCCCGTGGATCCGGAGGTATAGAGGATATAGACGATATCCTCGACGGTCGACGCGGGAGGAAGGTCGTCATCCGGTTCCTGTCGAAGGGTTTCCTGTATGCGATCCAAACAGACGACCCGACACGATTGCCCGCTGAATCGTTCCGCCAGCGCCGATGTCGTCACGACCAGCTCAGCGCCGGAATCTTCCACCATGAACCGAACACGATCCCTCGGGTAGTCCGGGTCCAGCGGAACATAGCTTCCGCCGGATTTCATGATACCCAGCAGCGCCGTGACCATCTCGACCGATCGTTCCAGGCACAGGCCGACGACCAACTGACGGTCGTTTCCGAGCCGGCTGAGGAGACGGGCCAGCCGATTGGCTTCCGCATTCAGCTCGCGATAGGTGTACAGACGGTCCATCATCGAGACGGCGACCGCGTCGGGCGTCCGCTGCGCCTGCGTCTCGAACAACTCGGTAAAGCATTGCGTGTGCGGATAATCGAAGGCGGTCCTGTTCCATTCATCGAGCAACCGCGATCGTTCCACTTTCGTCAACATCGTAATCTCGGAAATGCGCGCATGCGGATTGGCGAGCGCGTGGTGCAGCAGAGCGACGAAATGTCTCAACAAGCGCTCAGCGGTGTCGCGGGTGAACAAATCCGTATTGAAGGTCAAATAGGCTTTCTTCGCGACTTCGATCTCGATGGTGACGCTGAGGTCGAACTGCGCCGATCCGGGATCGACCTCGAACGGTTCCCATTTCAGTCCGTACAACTGGATATCTCCGATCGGGGCATTCGCCAGGTTGAACAGCACCTGCACCAACGGAGCCATGCTGGGATCGCGCTGGACTTGAAGCGTATCGACCAGTCGGTCGAACGGATAATCCTGATTGGCGAACGCACCGAGCGCCGTCTCTTTCACCCGCTCGACCAGCTCCAGGAATGAGGGATTGCCGGCGAGATCGAGCCGGAACACCAGCGTATTGACGAAGGTCCCGATGAGCTCCTCCATCGCCATCTGCGTTCGATTGGCGATCGGCGAGCCGACGGCCACGTCCGTTTGGCCGGAATAGCGGCTCAGCAGGAGCTGGAAGCAAGCCAGCATCGTCATAAACGACGTGACCTGTCGCTTCGAGCCGAATAATTTGACTTGCTCGATCAGAGACTGCGGGATGTCGATCGAGCAATAGGATCCGCGGAACGTCTGCATCGAAGGCCTGGGAAAATCCGTCGGCAGATAGAGGATGGGAAGGTCCTGCAGCGCGCCGATCCAATATCGCTCCTGTTCCCGTAGCACCTCATCGGTGAGGCAACGGCGCTGCCACGTCGCATAGTCGGCATATTGGATGGGCAACGCGGTGTCCGGGATCGGGAGGTTCTGGCACAAGGCGTTATAGTAGGCGGCGAAGTCCCGACCGAGGATGCCGAACGACCATTGGTCCCCGACGATGTGATGCATATTCAGCACGAGGATATGATCTTCGTGGTCCAGTCTGAGGACCGATATTCTCGCAAGCGGGCCTCGCCCGAGATCGAACGGCTGAGCTCCCTCTTCTTCCGCCAGGCGGCGGGCTTCTTCTTCACGTTGCTCCCTCGGGAGCCGCCGTAAATCGATCTCGGCCAAATGGGGTGGCTGCCACGGGGCGATACGTTGCACCAACCCGTTGTTCGTCATGGCGAAGGTCGTCCGGAACGCCTCGTGTCGGCGAGCCAACAGGTCCACGACTTGTCGCAGGACTGGAACCTTGAGGGATCCTCTTTGCCGGGAGACGAACAAGAGATTGTAGGCGGTCGCCTCCGGAGCCAATTGCTGAATGAACCACATCCGTTGTTGTGAATAGGACAGCGGAAGCGGAGCCGTCCGGGAAACGGGGACGATAGGAGGCAGCGGCGGCCGAGCCTGAATCCGGCGTTGTTCGATCCGAATCTGTTCTGCCACGCCTGCAATGCTCGGGCTGTCGAAGAGGATGCGCAACGGCAATTCCACGCGGAACAATTCCCGGATTCGAGCGACAACTTGGGTCGCCAGAAGAGAGTGGCCCCCCATGTCGAAAAAGCTTTGATGCACGTCCGTCGGCTTCCGGCCCAGTACGGAGCCCCACAATTCGAGCAGCGTGTATTCGATGTGGTCGCGGGGACCCGCCGACATCGCGCCGGCGGCTTCTCGATCGATCTTCCGCCGGCGCAAGGCGTTCCGGTCGATCTTTCCACTGGGCAAGGACGGAAGGGCACTCAACACGACAACCGGTTGGGGAACCATATACGAAGGGAGCCTTCTGGAGAGCAGTTCCTGCAAATGTGTGCCGGTCGGTGTGGTTGTGCCTTCCGATGTGACGAACGCGACCAGTGAAGGGCCCGCGACCGGCTCATCCCTCATCACGACGGCGGCATCTCTCACGCCCGGCAAATCACGAAGCACGCCTTCGATCTCTCCGAGCTCTATCCGGTGTCCGCGAATTTTGACCTGATCGTCTTCACGTCCGATGAATTCGATGTTTCCATCCGGACGGAACAATCCCAAGTCTCCGGTTTTGTACAGTCTGGTCCCCGGAAGAAATGGATTTTCGATGAACCTCCCTTGTGTCAAGTCGGGCTGATTGTGATAGCCGCGGGCCAAGCCGGCTCCGCCGATGTACAGTTCGCCGACGACGCCGACGGGCACCGGTTGCCTTTCCGGGTCCAAGATATACACCTTGGCGTTGGCGATCGGTTTCCCGATGGGAATCCTGGCTCCCTGCTCCGTGCCGTTCGTCCGATACACGGTCGTCCAAACTGCGGCTTCGGTCGGACCATATTCGTTGTAGAGGACGGCGTCGGGAACTCGCTCGTGATGTCGATGGACGATATCCACGGGGAGAGGTTCTCCCGCTGCGACCACCACGCGCAACGCATCCAGTTGCGTTGGCGACACGTGGTGCAGCATCAGGTCGTACAGAGAAGGAATGAGGACCGTATGCGAGATCCGATGCCGTGCGACCAGACTGATAAGCTGCTGAGGATCCCGATAGGCGTCTTCGGAAGGAATGATCAGCGTGCCGCCATGCAGAAGCGTCCAAAAGATGCTGGTAATCGATCCATCGAACGCCAGCGGAAAGGTCAAGAGACATCGTTGGACCGGCTCGTGATAATACTGCAGGCGAGCGGCCAAGGAATGCCGGAGGGCTCGATGGGTCACCTCGACTCCTTTGGGACGGCCGGTTGAACCGGACGTGTAGATGATGTAGGCAAGACGATCGAGGTCGAGGTCCGGGAAGGGAACGGTCTGTTCCTGCGGGCGGTTCTCGATCTTGTCGACTTCCAGAATACGATCGTTCTCGAGCGGCAATTGTGAACGAAGATGGCGCTGCGTCACCACCATGGTGACGCCTGCATCGTCGAGAATAAACCGTTGACGCTGCTCGGGCGCATTGGGATCCAGCGGAACATAGGCCGCCCCGGCCTTCAGGATGCCCAGTAATCCGGCGAGGCTATGGACGGAACGTTCCACGCAGAGGCCGATCCGGACATTTTCACCGTTCGTCATCCGACGGATGGCCTGGGCGACCGCTGTGGACTCGCTCTGAAGGTCCCGGTATGTCAGACGGGCGTCACCGCAGACGGCCGCCACATGGTCCGCTGCTCGCTGCATGCGCGCCTCGATGGCCTCGGGCACGGCGGCCGTGAACGGCAGATCGGTGGCCGTGTCATTCCACTGCGTGACGATGCGTTTCCGTTCCTCATCGTCCAACGACGGTAAGTGCGCAAGCCGCGCAGTCGGCTGCCGGACCATCCCGGTCAAGAGTGTATCGAGCTGACCGAGCATCCGATCGACCGTGACTCCGTCGAAGAGTGCGCGGTTGTAGAGCATGACCAGATCCAATCCCTCGGCTCCGTTGACGATCAGTAACGTCAGATCGAACTCCGTCGCCTGATCTTCGATTGGGAGATGCGAAATCGAGGTATGCGGGAGCGCAAGATCGAGTAAGGGATCGTCTTCCCACACCATCATGATGTTGAAGAGACCGCCGGAATTTGTGGACTCAGTGGGGACGGCTGATTCGAGGATTCGCTCAAAAGGAATGTCCTGATGATCGTGCGCGCCGGCGATGACCTCGCGTGCCCGCATGATCAGTGCCGCCGCCGTGTCGGATTCGGGGATTTCCAGGCGCAACACGACCGGATTCACAAAGTATCCGAACGTGCTCTCCCATTGCGGCAGCCGCCGGTTCGCGATGACCGATCCGATCACCACATCGTCTATTCTGGCGCAACGTCGGAGCCACGCCGCAAATGCCGCGTACAGCACCATGAATTTCGTGGTGCCTTGCCGGCGGCACAGGTCCTCGATCGCGTGCACCGTGTCGCCGGACAGACGCCGGGATCTGCCTCCGCCGAGAAACTGCCTCATCTGAGTACGGGGCCGGTCGATCGGCAATTGGATCGGGGGTGGAAGATGTCGGAGCCGCTCGATCCAATAGGTTAATTGATCGTCGCGCTCTTTCGCATTCCATGCCCGTTGCCAATTCACGTACGAGCGGTAATTGCCGTCGGGCCGGAGGAGCAACCCATCGTGTCGGCCTCCGGCGCGGTAGAATGCCGACAGTTCTCCGGCAAGGATCCGCAACGACCATCCATCGCCGATCAATCGATGAACGGTCAGGACAACGGTGTGTCGATGCGCGGATTGTTTGAGCACCAATGCTCTCAGCAACGGAGCGTTCGCCAGATCAAAAGGGATCGTCGCCTCCTCGCGCACCCAGCGCCGTATTTCGGATTCCATGCCGGATCCCGGCACTTGTTCGAGCGAAACATGACGGATCGGTACCGACACCTGCGGCTGAATGGATTGATGGATGTTGCCCTCCCGGGTAGAAAACGAGGCGCGAAGCATCTCATGACGTTGCGCGACAGAATTCAAGCCGGCTGCGAGCAAGGACGTGTCCAACGCTCCGTCGATCTGAATCGCTAAGGACATGTGATTCAGCCCACTGCCCGGGTGCATCTGCTCGAGCAGCCAGATTCTCTCTTGATTCGGAGAAAGGGGAAATGCAGAAGACGACGCCTCTGCATCGCCCTTCCTGCGATCCACCGATACGGAAGTCGGCACGTCGTCGGCACGACCCATCCGGTTCCGCCGGTCTGCGATAGATTGTTCCGCGGCTGAGACGAGTTCATGGACTGTCGATCCTCCAAACCATCGTGCGAATGACAGCTCGACGCCGAATTCCTCTTCGAGCCGGTTCTTGATCAGACTGACTTTGAGGGAATCGAGTCCGAAGTCGACGAGGGCCGTTGCAGGATTGATCCGTGCGGGATCAATGTTCGCGTATTCGGCCAGTAGTTCGATCAGACGACTCTCGAACGACTCGTGTGTTCGCGCGGCGACTTCAAGCGGCGACGTGCGCACTGAGGCTGTCGGCGACGCGGCAAGCCGTGAGGCAAGGACGGGCAACGACTGATCGAGGTAGGCCTTGCGGCACGCGTGGCGCTGCAACTTGCCGCTGGAAGTCCTCGGGATGGCTCCGGAACGGACAAAGACCACCGCCCATACCGGCACATCGAATTGCTCGGCCAGCGCCGTCCTGATCGCGGTTGCCGCGCTGTCTGCGTCGAAGTCCTTCGCCCGATCCAATTCCTGAACGATGATGAGGCGTTCACTTTCCTCACTGTCGATCGTGAATGCCGCGCACCCGCCCGCACGGAATCCCTGCGTGCACGCCTCGACCGCTTGTTCCAAGTCCTGAGGATAGAGGTTTCTCCCGTTCACGATGATGAGATCCTTGAGTCGCCCGGTCACAAAGACCTGTCCGTCATGCAGAAATCCGAGATCGCCGGTTCGGAGGCAGCGAATCTCGCCGTCCTTCTCCGATGGCCGGCGAAACGTGTCCCGTGTGACGTCGGGACGATTCCAATAACCTTCCGCCACACTGGGACCTGTCACCCAGATTTCTCCGATTTCTTCAGAAGACGATTCGAGCAGCGTCAGCGGGTTGACGATCTTGACATGGTGTCCCGGAAGCGGCCGTCCGCAACCGACAAACGAGCGGGCTTGTTGAATCGTGCCGTCGGCTTTGACGACGCGGTCTTGCTCAAGACCTTCGGTCGTGAGAGACACAAACATCGGCTCTTCGTCGTACCAAGTTGTTGAGACGACCAAGGTGGATTCCGCGAGACCGTACGAGGGCTTGAATGATGTACGCCGGAACCCATGAGGAGAAAAGGCTTCGCAAAATCGTTCGATGGTGCGTCGATGAATCGGTTCAGCGCCGCAACTGGCTACGGTCCATCTCGTCAGGTCGCCGGTCCACTCACGCTGTTTTTGCAACACCTGAACACAGGAGTCATAGGCGAAATTGGGCCCCCCGCTGTGTGTAATGGCCCAGTGCTCGATCGCCTCGATCCATCGGAGCGGACGTCTCAGGAACGTCAATGGAGACATCACAAAGGCCGGAATGCCGGCATACAGGGGAGCGATGATGCCGTGCACAAGGCCATAGTCGTGGAAATAGGGCAACCAGCAGAGAGACCGGCTTTCGGCACCGATGGCCGCGATCTCCACCAGGCTCCGACATTGCTCCAGTACGTTTCTGTGAGAGATCATCACACCGCGAGGCGACATCGTCGAGCCGGACGTGTACTGAAGATAGGCGATCGGCGATGTGGAACCCCGCATCTCGGTCGGCACGGGTCGGTTCTCCCCGAGCTCATCGAGGACGGCACAGGTGATCTGTCTCCTATTCGTCTCATCGGACAGTTGCTTCACAACTTCGTTCGCGGCGTCGGTCACAATGATTGCGGCGTCGGCATCGTGAACAATGGCACGAAGCCTCGGCAGACTGTTCTTGAGCCGAAGAGGGTCCGGCGGGGGGGCAGGGATTGGAACCAAACCGGCCAGAATGCAAGCCCAAAACGCAGAAGCGATATCAATTCCCGGTTGAAAAGCGAGAAGCGCCCGCGATCCGGGCTCGGCGCGTTCCCGAAGGCCTTGAGCTGTGCGACCGACCTTGGATGCCAGCTTTTCATAGGTGACGGTCTCGGCCAGGTGCAGATTGTCTCGCCCAAAGGCATAAGCGAGCGACTGTGGCTGTTGCCGACAGCGCCAGAGAAAGAGCTCGCCCAAGCTTGACACAGACCCCGGCACCGGCTCGGTCATGACTCAAAAATCCTGGTCCATTGAACGTAGCGTGCCCTAGGGCATTATGCCCTTGAGTGCGCCTGGACAATACCCCTACCGATGAGGGAATACACGGTGGGATTCCCCGTGTTTCGCTCATGGAAAGACGGCCCGTTCATCGAGTTTGAAGATAGTACATCGCAGTGCATAACTAAAGGAGAATACGATATCAGTCCACCGTTGAACGATGCCGGTGGCCAAATTACTATACCGAGATTCGAATGAAGAAGGTGTGAATGGCAGGAAAAAGCAATGTAAATATTTCAGGCTAATGATAAAGCAAACGACCGGCAAACAGGTGCGCAATGTTATTCACAACTCAATCCAGTCGAGATCGGTTGTCTTGCAGAGCGTCAGCTCACTATGTGATTATGCAAAATCCTTATCGCCACGGAGAGGTGCGAGAGCGGCCGAATCGGGCAGTCTCGAAAACTGCTGTCCCGGCAACGGGACCGTGGGTTCGAATCCCACCCTCTCCGCCACCCCAAGCTCGCTCGTGCCGGGTGCCATACGGTTGCTCTCGGCACCCGGAGAAAGCACCTCCAGTGTTCCTTGACTGGCGGATAGATACCTCCAGCTCTTCTGCCAGCCACGAGTGGTCAGAACTGACGAGATTGTTCTCGGCACCCGAAGAAAACACCTCCAGTGTTTCTTGACTGAACGAGTGCGACATCGAATGCCCGTGCTACTGCGGCTTCTCTGAAGTGTTTTCCACTTCCCGACGAATCGGCGGATGCACGATGCCGGCCTTTTGGGCCAACGCTTTCCTCAACTGCACCATCGCCATGGTGTCCCGCTGACAATACTGGAGCAGCGAGTGCCGGAGCGAAGCCAGCTCGATCCAGTCTGTTTCCACGAAGGCCAATCGGTAGTACGCATTCGCAGCTTGGCCTCCGTCTTGAATGGCCAAATCTCGGTACGCGAGCGAAGGAATGACTGCGGGCGAGACCGCCTTTATCGAGTAAGAACCGCGAAATCCCGGATGGTAGTAATGATTCCGGATGACGGGAAGCAAATCCCATAGGCGTGCAATGATCCGTTGGAAGGGCTCCCGATACTGGGGGAACACGGCCATCACTTGCTCCAAGATGGCCTGCTCGTACGAGGAATACACACAAATAGTCCCTCGGTCACCGAGAGACTCGATCAAGGCTTCCGCCCACCCTGTTCTCGGATCTCGGTCGTCGTGGTGTAGGTATTCCTGGTGCACAAGGTCACCGGATTCTTCTTCTCTATGATTGGACCATTGAAACGGGATGGCCTGATACGGTCTGGTCGAAGGGAATCTGGGCACCGGCAGCATCACCGTCTCGAAGTCCAAGTGATGAACAGGGTATTCCACCGAGCACAGGGTCTTGGCGAGGTGCTCTGACACCCATTCCAAATCGTCTTTTACCCGTCGCTGTACCGATGAAAGATGCACGTCGTCCGGAATCTCATCGATCGTCTGAACGCCCCGCTCAATGAGCTGTGAGACAAGGTCCTTCGAGCCGGGCAGATAATGGATCCACCTCGCCGGCTTCCGTTCGGTGCAGTGATTCCAAAAATGGCACTCGTAAGGATGATCGCAGTGGGCGCCCGGTTGGACCGAAGGGGGCTGCAATTCAACAAGGCACAGTCTCATGGCGTCGAGCTTCTCCGTGATTCCTGTTCGCCTGCTCGCGACGGCCTCCGTCACGTCCACGATGTTGAAAAGACCCTCCAAGTCGATCTCGTTCTCATGGTGGAAATATTGCGTATTCACGTGCATGAGGCTGACCCCCATCAACGGTATTCCCGATTCCCGAAGCACGTGAGTTTGGATCGCGAGGTCGTTGAGATGTACGTCCTTCACTCTGGAGGAGGATTTGACTTCAATCAGCCGCCAACTGGGCGGCTGGCCATCCGGCGATGAGACCCGTTGGAGAATATCCACACGAACCATCACCCCGTCATGCTGGAATGCGCCTTCGAAAATGGCTGGGACGGAATCATCAGCCATCAGACCGGCCGTTTCCGCAAGCACCGCGTCTCTCTTCAGAAATCCAGGATTGACCAACCGGCCGCCGGGAAACCGGCGTCGCGCGAGCTCACCGATTTCCGATCCCATTTCCAGCATCGCCCGGGTGGAGGCATCCGGCGGTGTGGCCAAGTGTGGATGATGAATGTCGAGATAGAGCCGCTTCAGGCATTGCAGACCGGCCAGGTATTTCGATTTGGACAATCGAAAACGCGCCGATGTGGGGGTTGTGGCCGGTTCTTCCATCGCTGGCCTAAGACGGTAATCGAAGCGAAACGAATTTGTCCAGGCCGGTCGTCCGACGCTTTCTGATAGGATGCGGAGCGACGGCCATGCCACGAGTGCGACAAATACGAAAATCGGTGCTTGCCCTGGCTCTTCCCGTGACGGTGAGCAGTCTTTTGCAGCGGACGGAGGGAATCGTCGCTGTGTTTCTCGTCGGCGGTCTTGGAGCCAGTTCGATTGCCGCGGTCGGACTTGGACAGTTGCTCGCCTTTATTGCCGCCACCGTGGTGTCCGGATTGTCGGTCGGTGCCAACGTGATTGTGGCCCAGCTCTGGGGCGCGAGACGGCGCCATGAGGCCGGTGAAGCGGCCCGACATTTTCTTCTCTTGTCTCTCGCCGTTTCATTCGTTTTGAGCGGTTTGGGTATTCTTTGTAACCGGCTCGCTATGCAGGAGCTTGGTGCGGAAGGGTCCGTGATCGCCCTCGCCCTGCCCTACTCGACTTTGATCTTTCTGTTCATTCCCTTCACGGTGCTGCTGCAAGTGTTTTCTTCCGTTCTCCAGGGAACGGGCGATACCCGCAGGCCCATGTACGCGATGATGCTGGTCAACGCGCTCCATATCCTTATTGCGTATCCACTCATCTATGGCCGTTGGGAGTTGCCTCGGATGGGGCTTCAGGGCGCCGGCATCGCGGTGGGCTTCGCCGAAGCCATCGGCGTCGGATACCTCGCCTGGTGCTGCTGGCCTATGCTGAAGCCGTCGAAACATCTCCGGTGGGACCTTCTCCGGACGCTGTGGGATATCGGAGCGCCGGTTTCCGGAGAGCGAATGGTACAGCAGGCCGGCATCCTGCTGTACACCAAACTGGTTCTTTTCTATGGGACGGTCTCTTACGCCGCTCACCAAGTGGGGCTGTCGATCGAATCGCTCTCATTCCTTCCCGGGTATGGGTTTGCCATCGCTGCCGCGACCATGGTCGGACAGAGTATCGGAGCAGGAAAATATCGACGGGCGAAGCTCGAGAACTGGGAGGCAAATCGCCTGGCGATCGGCGTGATGGCCAGCATGGGGATCGTGTTTTTCTTTTTCCCTTATGTGCTCCTGAAAACGTTCACGACCGATGAAGCAGTCGTCGAGCTCGGAACGGTTTTTCTGAAGATCGTTGCGCTCCTGCAGATTCAGCTTGCGCTCACCATGGTCTTGGCCGGTTCTCTTCGCGGTGCGGGCGATACGAGATTCATCATGGGCGCGACGATGATCGGCATGTGGGGCGTCCGCGTGCCGATGGCGGTGATCGCATCGCTGTGGCTCAATGCCTCGATCTTCGTCGTGTGGACGGCGATGATCGCCGACTGGACCGTGCGGATGGGTTTGTTGCTCTGGCGGTATCAGTCTGAACGGTGGCAGCGAATCCGCGTGATCAGGGAATCTTCGACATCGTGACGCACTCCGGTACCGGGGACGTCAACAGTGAGTCCGCTCTTCCAATGGCGGTCTCGTATCTTTTCCCGATCCGACCCGCACCTCGATCTTGCCCACGCCTTTGACGTTGGCGCACAAGTCCCCGAGTCCGGGCGTCACGAGACGGAAGGGGCCTCCCTTATTCGCCGGCAGCATTTCCCCGTCCAATTCGTAAAGGAGCCATCCGAATTCCCTCGCCTGCTTCAGCGTCAACGTGGTGGCGTACCGGCCGTCGGCCGAATGAAAGGTGACATGATCCGCCTCAATGTTGAGCGCCGGCACGTCCAGTAAGCCTTTGACCGCGACCGCTCGCCCCCTCATGCCCGGCATGATTCGACCGATATCCTCCATTTGATGTTCGTCCGGAAGTTGCTTCATCGTCTCGCGGCTCAGCGACACGGGCCCGACCACGGCGCCCTCGATACGCACTACACCCGGGCCGTCCTTGTCCTTTTCTGTAATGGTTTTGATCATCGCGGTTAACGCCTGATTCACCGGCGTCGGAATGCCGAATTCCCTGCCCCGGTCTGCGATATACCCGTTGAGATACTGAATCTCGGTGGGACGTCCTGCTTTCCAGTCGTCGTACATCGAGGTATGAATGTCCCGGATTTCCTGCGTCCACTTCACGACCCGCTCCGCCATATCGGCCGGCAGCGGCACCTTCATGGCGGCGGCCACCGCGGCTACTTCGCCGACAATCTGCCGAATGGTCTCGAGGATTTCCGGGTGATCCAAAGCCCTCGCCACCTTGTCGTCGATCAGGACGGTCACGGGGTTGAAGACGCAATTCCAGCACATCTTTTCCCATTTACTACGCCGGATGTCCTTTGAAAGCTGGCAGGAAATTCCGGCGGCGGCGAAGAGATCACGAATTCGGACGAGTCGGTCGCTTTCGTGCCCCATCAGCTCACCGATCGCGATCGCCCCCTTCTTGTAATGGTCGATGACGCCCGGCGCCGCGATTTTGGAGTAGATAAACGCAACGCCGCCGATCACACAGTCTCTCTTTAGATGAGTCAGGAGGCGGTCTTCCGTATCGATGCCGTTTTGCAGGGTGAGAATGACGGTTTGAGAAGTCAGGATGGGATCAATTTGCCGCATGACCTCATCGAGGTCGTACGCTTTCACGGCCAAAATGATCAGATCCGGCCGCGGAAGATCGCGTGGGTCGGACGAAGCCAACGGGTGCACGGTAAAGGTGCCGGCGGCGCTGCGGACCGTCAGCCCATGTTCCCGGACAGCGGCAAGGGTCTTTGATCGCAATAAGAACGAGACATGGGGATTGGACTTGGTCAAATGTGCGCCGAAAAATCCGCCGACCGAACCGGCTCCGACCATCATGATCTGTTGCATGTGTCCCCGTTGTTGCGCGCGTCGAGCGGCTACTATAGCATGCGCGTGGCACTCAGGACACAGCCCTGCGACCGCAAGTCAATTCTATGCGTGGCTCCGAACTCGGCATCCTGAAGGAGAAGTTGTCAGCCGCACAGGCCATTGCCGTCCTGACCGGCGCCGGTATCTCGGCCGACAGCGGTGTGCCGACGTTCCGGGGTGCAGACGGCTTGTGGCGGAATTTCCGAGCGGAGGACCTGGCCACGCCTGAAGCGTTCCAGCGCGATCCGCGCCTCGTATGGGAATGGTACAACTGGCGGAGGGAGCTGCTTGCGGCCAAGCAGCCCAATGCGGCTCACCTCGCACTGGTCGAGCTGGAGCGGCGCACCAGCAATTTCAAGTTGATCACACAGAATGTAGATGGCTTGCACCGCATGGCCGGTTCGTCGAATCTCGTCGAGATTCACGGCAACATCTGGACGGTTCGTTGCACCGCCTGCGGCGTGATCGAAGAAAACCTCGACGTACCGATTGCAATATTGCCCGTGTGCGGGCATTGCCGCGGACTTCTGCGGCCCAATATCGTATGGTTCGGCGAGTCGCTCCCGTCCGATGATCTTACGCATGCCACCGCCGCCTTGCGGACATGCGACATCTTGTTGGTGATCGGGACGTCGGGCGTCGTCTATCCCGCGGCTGGTTTCGCCGCCGTCGCGAAAGGAGCCGGCGCGTTTGTGGCGGAGATCAATCTTGAACCGACGGCGCAATCCGCCCTGGTCGACTGCTCGCTCCAAGGGCGAGCCAAGGATATCGTGCCGTTATTGCTGGAGGGTTGAAAGGTACGGCACGAGCTCGTCGAGCGTGCGGATCGACACTATTCCGGGTCCGAGTTGCGATCCTTTCCGATTCAGCAGCAATGCATGAAGGCCGGCCTTGGCCGCTCCTTCCACGTCATCTCTGATGCTGTCCCCGAGATGGAGCGCTTCTTCAGGGTCGGCCGCATGCTTCTCGAGCGCCCGATGGAAAATCTTGGGTGCCGGTTTCGCCGCTTGTGCCAGGCTGGAAATGGTGACCGTATCGAAAGCGGTGTCGAGGCCCAGCCCTCGCATGATCGGAAAGAGGCGCGAATCGAAGTTGGAAATGATACCGAGCTCCATTCCTTGAGCGCGAAGGCGGGCCAGCGTCGGACGGGTGTCCGGATAGAGCGCCCAGGAAGTCGGGTCCGCAAAGACCTCGAAGACCCGGTCGAAGAATTCGTCGAACCGTTCGAACATGCCGACCCGATAGAACACATTGTGGACGATATCGAACCACCACAATCGCTCACTCTGCTTGATCTGAGCTGGTTCGGTCGCGGCGAAGATGGGCGGCGGCGCTTCATGAAAAGCACGCGAAAAGGCTTGTCTGATGGCGGCGAGTGAATCGCTCGTCTCGCGGAATCCGCAGGCAACCGCATGCTGCAGATAAATCTCCGCCACCGATCCGTTGACATGAAACAACGTTTCAGCGGCATCGAAAAAGACGACTCGTATCGTCTGGCTCATGCGCGTTCAGTCTTGAGTCCCGGCGGCAATTGTAGTCGCCTTCAATTCCTCAATTAAAACAAGTGCCTATTGCTCGTTTTCTTGACAAGGAATCCACCCCCTGCTAGCTTCGACTCGTTCAATAAAATTGGAGGGTTGAGTGGCTTCCACCATCTTCGTGATCGACAGCAGTCCTGCCGTTCGACGGATGGTCGAGCAGATCTCGACGCCTGAAGGCTATGAGGTCGTCGGGTTCCATGACGGTCCCGCCGCCCTGGATGCGGCCCGCAAGCTCAGCCCTCGTCTCATCATCGCCGACTATCACCTCGAGAGCATGACGTTTTCGGGTTTCTGCAAGGAAGTCCACAAGATCGATTGCCTTTCCGAAACCTACATCATTTCGCTCGTCGGAGCCGGTGATCGTCTGGACGAATCTCATTTGCGCTCGTTGGGAGTCAAGGCGTTTCTGAAGAAACCGTTTCAAACCGACCACCTCCTCGATCTCATCAAGGATCTCGACCACACGGCGACGGGCCAGACCAATGGCTCCAAGAAGCGGTCATGGCCACCTGTGTCGAGCGCCACGGACTCCGATGACGATGGATTGGATGAGTCGGGAGACGAGGACCAAACCGGAGAAATCGAAGCCGAAGTCATCCCGTCCTCCGTCCGGATGGATACCACCGCGTCCCAAGCGCCCAAGCAGCCGACGAACGACCCGGAAGACGCGATGAAGGGTTTATTTGCGCAGTTGCTCCAGACGATGTCCGAAAAGGCCGAACAAAAGATCGCGGATGCTCTTCCCAAAATGGTCAGTCGTGATCTTGCGACCCAGGTCGCGCAAGCCGTCGAAGCCGAGATGAATCGGCAATTCAGCGCCACGCTGACGCAGGAACGTTTGACTCAGACCATCGAGCCCTTGCTTGCGAAAGAGTTGCCGCGCGTCCTCTCCCGGGAACTACCCGAATTCGAGCCCATCCTTCGCCATAGCATTGTCGACATCGCCGGCCCGTTAGTGAAGGAACACGTCGATCACGTGATCAGAGAACAAGCCGAGGCGATCAAAACCGCTGTCCCGGAAGCGGTTCGCGAACATCTCAAGTCGATCGAAGAGCAAGTTCAAGAAGAAGTCCGGAAAGCGGCAGCCGAGCATACCGAAAGGTGCGCCACGGATATCCTCCGTGCAGCCGCCGACCGGCAGGTACAACAAACCGTGCAGGACATCGTGCCCGCCATCGCCGAAGAGCACATCAAGACTGAATTGAAGCGGCTGACACGAGCCGCCTGATCTGTCGCTCGTCTAACCCTTCTTACCCTTCTTTCCTCTTCGAGCCTTCGCCAGCGCCTTCATTCGTTCCACGTTCTTGCGGTGTTTCTTTCTTGTCTTTCGATCCTTTTCCCGACCCGTCGCCATAGGAGTTCTCCCTGAGTAGAAGGATGTGATGAACCGTACGCGATATTTCCGCGCCTGTATAACACAGGCCCCCTGTCCCGACAATCCCCGGCCGGGTCGGCCCGGCGAATGTTGAGGGCACTTCCACCGCATGCTAAGATGCCGCCGTATCGATTGCCGATTCATGAGTACCCGCCAGCTCGACAAAACCTACGATCCCAAATCGGTCGAATCCCGGTGGTACCAGACATGGGAAGCGCACGGGTACTTCCATGCTGATCCCGGCGACCCCGGGCAGCCCTACTGCATTGTGATTCCCCCTCCGAACGTGACCGGCTCCTTACACGTCGGGCACGCACTCAACCATTCTCTTCAAGACATCCTGATCCGGTGGCGGCGCATGCAGGGGCGAAACACGCTCTGGCTGCCCGGAACCGATCATGCGGGAATTGCAACCCAAAACGTGGTCGAGAAACAGCTCATGGCGGAAGGAGCGTCGAAGGAATCGCTGGGGCGAGAACGGTTCGTCGAACGCGTGTGGCAATGGAAAGCCGCCTCGGGAAATACCATTATCAACCAGCAGAAGCAGCTCGGTGAGTCGTGCGATTGGGATCGCCTCCGTTTCACGATGGACGAGGGGCTTTCCAGGGCCGTCGTGGAGGTCTTCGTGCGGCTCTATGAGGACGGCCTGATCTATCGCGGCGAGCGACTCATCAATTGGTGCCCTCGGTGCCTGACCGCGCTGTCGGACATCGAAGTGGAGCATGAAGAAATCAAAGGGAAACTCTATTCCATCTCGTATCCTCTCGAAGAGGACCCGCAGACCGTGCTCACCGTAGCGACGACGAGACCCGAAACCATGCTCGGTGACACGGCGGTCGCCGTCCATCCCGACGATCCCCGCTACAACAGTTTGATCGGGCGGCTGGTCCGCGTCCCCCTGACTCGGCGCAGCATCCCTATTGTGGGCGACCCGATATTGGTCGATCGCGAGTTTGGGACGGGAGCGGTCAAGATTACGCCCGCCCACGACTTCAACGATTTCGAAGCCGGCGAGCGCCATAACCTGCCGAGATTGGCGATCTTCGACCATCAGGCACTGCTCGATCCGGCCGGCTTGAAAGCGGCGGAAGTCGAAGACGATATCGCCGCGGCTGTCACAGGTCTTCCTGTCGTCAAAGCCCGTCCCAAGATCGAGCAGGCCCTGCGGGATCGCGGCTTTCTCGCGAAAGTCGAAGACCACAAGATGTCCATCGGAAAATGCTATCGCTGCAAAACCATCGTGGAGCCCTATTTGTCGCCTCAATGGTTCGTGAAGATCAAGCCGCTCGCGGGGCCGGCGATCGATGCCGTCGAGCAGGGTCACATACGGATCATTCCGGAGGGATGGATCAACAACTATCTCGGCTGGATGCGGGACATCAAGGACTGGTGCATCTCGCGTCAAATCTGGTGGGGACATCAGATTCCAGCTTGGTATTGCCGCTCGTGCAACCGCCGTTTCATCCATGAAGAGACGACACAGGGTCCGGCCGGTACGCCGATCACCCGCGTGACCTTGCTGCAAGGAGCCACGCCGATTGTCGCGCGGTCGACTCCGGCTCAATGCCCATCCTGCGCGGGCAGCGACTTTCTCCGCGATCCCGATGTCCTCGATACGTGGTTTTCCTCCGGGTTGTGGCCCTTCTCCACGCTGGGGTGGCCGGACCGGACGCCTGAGCTCGAGACCTATTACCCGACTTCCACACTGGTCACCGGCCTCGACATTCTGTTTTTCTGGGTCGCCCGCATGATCATGCTCGGACTGAAGTTCATGGACGACGTCCCATTCCGCGACGTCTATATCCATGCGCTCGTCCGGGACGCGGAAGGGCAGAAGATGAGCAAGTCGAAGGGGAACGTCATCGATCCCCTCCATGTGATGGACCAATACGGCACGGACGCCCTGCGCTTCACGTTGGCCTCCATGGCATCGCCTGGACGCGACATCAAGCTGGCGGAAGAACGGATCGAAGGGTACCGGAATTTCGCCAATAAGATTTGGAACGCGGCGCGGTTCAGCCACCTATACTTGGACGGTCCACGACACCAAACAGCCCTCGAAGAACGTTCGTTCCCCGACCGGTGGATCATCAGCCGCCTGAACCGGACGATCGAGACGGTGAACGCCGAGCTCGAGAGCTATCGGTTCGATCGGGCCGCAGGAGCGCTCTATCAGTTCATGTGGCACGAGTACTGCGATTGGTATCTCGAGTTGATCAAGCCGACGCTTCAAGACCCATCACATCCGGAAGCGCCGGCCGCCAGACAGACGCTCGCCGAGACGCTCGAAATCATCATGCGCCTTCTCCATCCGTTCATGCCGTTTCTGACGGAGGAGATTTGGCAAACCTTACCGCATGAGGGCGACAGCGTGATGGTGCAATCGTATCCCTCTGCGGATCCGGCCAAGCACGCGCCGGCGATGGAGCAGCGATTCGCGCTGTTGGAGCAAGCGGTCGGGTTGATCCGCACGGCCCGCGTGCTGCTGAATTACACGCCCGGACAGCCCGTAGACTTTGCCGTCACCCACGATGAGATGACACGGCGCCGGCAATTGGAAGAACTGCGGCCTCATCTCGAGCGCCTCGGTCGTGGCAGATTCGAGACCGGTTCTCTGTCCGGTCCGTCGGCGGACAAGCGGCTTCGGCTGGTCACGGAAGGACTGTCTGTCGCAATCCGTGTGACCGGCGACGTCGATCTTCAGAAGGCGCTTGGCCGTATCGTGAAACAGCAGGAAGAACAAGAGAAGGAAATCGTCCGGCTCGAAGGCAAGCTCCGCAACCAGGAATTTACCGCCAAGGCTCCGCTCGAGGTGATCGCCGACCACCGACAACGACTCGCGAGCCTCCAGGGAGACCAGACGATGCTCGCCAGCAGCGAAGAGCAATTGCGGGTCATGCTGGGAGCGTGAACATGATTGCGCTTCCGGCTGGTGAGATTCGGCGCGCCGTTCGACGGGGACTCGAAGAGGACTTGGCCCAGGGAGACATCACGACGTCCGCACTGTTCCCCGCCGCCACTCCCGCTCGTGCACGAATCGTCGCGCAGCAAAGGCTGATCGTTGCCGGGATGGCGGCGGCAGTCCAGTGCTTTCTCGGAGTCGATGCCGGTCTCCGATTGTCCGTATCGAAACGCGATGGCGTCGAAGCCGGTCCAGGGGACGTGGTGTTGAAAATTGAAGGCGATGGGCGGTCGATTCTCATGGCGGAACGGGTCGCGTTGAATTTTCTGCAGCATCTGTCCGGGATCGCGACGTTGACGAGGGAGTTTTGCCGCGCCGTGCGCCGCTACCCCGCCACTATTATGGACACGCGTAAAACATTGCCGGGCTGGAGAGCGTTGCAGAAGTGGGCCGTGGCGCTCGGCGGCGGGACCAATCACCGCTTTTCCCTCGGCGACGGCATTCTGATCAAGGACAATCATCTGGCGTTGCTCCGTAAGAATGGATCGGCCGTGCGAGCTGCCTGCCGTGCGGTCCGGCCGAGAGCCACCAAAACAGCTCCTGTGATCGTGGAGGTGGAATCGCTATCGGAGGTTCGACAAGCACTGGAAGGAGAAGCGGACATCATCCTGCTCGATAACATGCGGCCCGCTCAAGTCCGGAAGGCCGTGAAGTTGATCGATGGACGTGCGCTCGTGGAAGTGTCCGGCGGGATCACGCTCGAGAACGTTCGGGCCATGGCAGCCGCCGGCGCCGACCGCATTTCGATCGGTGCACTGACGCACTCCGCCCCTGCCGCCAATCTCAGCTTGATCATTGAAGCCGGCGCAAAACACAAGAGGCATTTCTAAGTCGTGTCTCAGGTTTCCCCCATTGATCCGGACGCAATCCGCAGCACGCTGGCGACGCGGGCGTTGGGTCACCGCATCGAATTGTTCGATCGGATCGATTCCACGAACCGTGAAGCCGTGGCATTGGCGCAGGCCGATATCGACCACGGCACCGTCATCGTGGCAGACAGTCAAACCGCAGGACGCGGTCGTTTGGCCCGTACCTGGTTTTCCCCCCCGGGGGTCAACCTCTACTGTTCCATCGTCGTGAGGCTGCCCATTCCGAGCGATCGACTGTCCGAATGGCTATCCTGGTTGCCGTTGAGCGCATCGTTGGCGGCGGCGGAAGCGATCGAATCGGTTGTAGGAGTGCACGTGACAGTGAAATGGCCGAACGATCTACTCATGGCCGAGCGAAAGATCGGAGGCATACTGTGCGAAAGCGGCAGCACGTCACGAAGTGAACCCTTTCAGGTGGTCGGTCTGGGGATCAATGTGAACGGACGCCGCGCCGATTTTCCTCCGGATATTTGCGAGACCGCGACGACCATCGCCGAGGAGGCCGGGCGCGCGGTGGATCGCAACCGGCTCCTCGCCGGCATACTTCAGGAACTTGAAGTATGTCTTGATGAGTTTGTCGGAAACCATGAAGAGAAAATTGCCATCGCGTATAGCCGTCGCTGCGTCACGCTCGGGCGTCGCGTCCGGGCGTCTCTTCCAGGACAGCGTCACATTGTCGGTATCGCGGAATCGGTCGGCCGCGACGGGTCTCTCCAAATCGCAGAAGAAACCCGTCTCTCGGACACCCGCGTTCCAAGAACCGTACACGTGCGGGCGGCGGATATCCTTCACCTTCGATCTGGCGAATTGGTCGACTAGATAATGGCAGGATGTTCAAAAAGGCCGTCCGGCAAGGCCGCAGCGAGGTCCGCGACGCGAAGAAATAATGAGCGTCACGTCTGCGGACGGGCGCGAGTCGGTGAGCGCCCAGTGTCTTGAAGGCAAAGCGTAAACATTTTCACCCGCCCGCCCCGAGCTGTCAGAACAGCTCTTCACCGGGCCGTACGTTGAGCGTCTGAACGATGCGAGAACGCAGTCGGCGGCCTTTTTCAACATCCTGATAGAATAGAACCCATGCTCCTCGCCGTCGACATCGGCAATACGAATATTGTGTGGGGCGTGTACGACGGATCGTCGCTCGCGGGTCATTGGCGATTGGCCACCGACCCGAAGAAGACGGCGGACGAATACGGTATTCTCTTCACCAATTTGCTCGGCGCGGCCGGCTTTCCTTCCCGACGCATGACCGGCGCCATTGTGTCGAGCGTTGTGCCCACCCTGACGGCGACATTCGAAGAATTGATCGATCTGTATTTTCATCAGCGTCCCATGATCGTGAATGCCGAAACCGATACCGGACTCACGCTGCGCTATGCCAACCCCAAGGAAATCGGCAGCGACCGCCTGGTCAATGCCGCCGCGGCATTTCACAAGTATCGGCGGGACCTCATCGTCGTCGATTTCGGCACCGCCACCACCTTTTGCGTGATCACCAAGGAAGGCGAGTACCTGGGCGGAGTGATTGCGCCGGGACTCGGAATTTCGGCCGAAGCACTCTTTGCCCGTGCGGCGAAGCTGTCCAAGGTCGAGTTTGCCAGACCCAAGACCGTCGTCGGAACCGATACGGCGAGCAGTATCCAGGCGGGATTGCTCTTCGGCTACGCGGGATTGGTCGATGCCCTTGTCCGGCGAATCGAGCAGGAATTGGGCCGGACCGCCCTCGTCATTGCGACCGGCGGGCTCAGTGCCGTCGTCGCCCCGGAAACAGCGTCGATCCAGAAGGTCGAGCCGCTGCTCACGTTGGAGGGCCTTGAGCTCCTCTATCGTCGCGCAGGAGGAGAGGGCTCCCGCAGCCTCCGCATCTAGACCTCTCGTGCACAAGTAATTAATTTACGGGCTCCCGTTGACTTTAGTGTCCCTGTGACTATCTCCAACCTCGTAGAGGAATCGCCTGTGGCAGCAGAAGAGAAGAAGAGTAATACAATCGAGGGCTTAGACCGAGAACCTGCGACTGATGGTGCTTCCGACGGCGAGGAGCGCACGGACAGCGGAGACACGTCCGAAGTCGCGGCTCTTCGACAGGAAATTGCCGCGAAGTCCGAAGAAGTGAAAGCCCTCAACGACAAGTATCTCCGGCAGGCGGCCGAGTTCGAAAACTACAAGCGACTGGCTCAGCGCGATCAACGGGAGCAAATCAAGTTCGGCAATGAGCAACTCCTGAAAGAGCTGTTGCCCACCGTCGATAATCTCGAACGCGCCCTCAAGGCAGCCAAGAATGGGGGAAGCGGCGGCGCGCTGGTCCAAGGCGTGGATTTGACCTTGAAACAATTGCTCGGGACATTGGGAAAATTCGGTGTGCAGCCCGTGCCGACCGTGGGGCAACGTTTCGATCCTGCATCTCATCAGGCGGTGGCATCGGTGCCGTCGGACGACGTGCCGGCGCAACATGTCGTGGAGGAGTTCCAACGAGGATATCTGTTGCACGACCGGATTCTCCGGCCTGCGATGGTCACCGTATCAGCGGGCCCGGGCACGGACGAGTCATCGGCCTGAGAGCGAGTTTTTCACCAGTTTGCAGTGAGGGAAGGAGCACATACTCATGGCTAAAGTCATCGGCATCGATTTAGGAACCACGAATTCATGCGTCGCAATCATGAGCGGCGGCGACCCTGTCGTCATCGCCAACGCCGAAGGCAGCCGCACGACGCCTTCCGTCGTGGCCATCACGGACAAGGGCGAGCGCCTGGTCGGGCAAATTGCCAAACGCCAGGCTATTACTAATCCTGAAAACACGATTTTCTCCGTGAAGCGCCTCATGGGCCGCAAGTTCCGCAGCCGGGAAGTGCAGGAGGCTTTGAAGCGCCTGCCGTACAAAGTGGTCGAGGCGGATAACGGCGATGCCAGCGTCGAATTGCGCGGCAAACGGTACAGCCCGCCGGAGATCTCGGCGATGATCCTCCAGAAGATGAGACAGACGGCGGAGGACTATCTCGGCGAAAAAGTCACGGAAGCGGTCATTACCGTGCCGGCCTACTTCGACGACAGTCAGCGCCAGGCCACGAAGGACGCCGGTCAGATTGCCGGGTTGAATGTCCTGCGCATCATCAACGAGCCGACCGCCGCCTCGCTGGCCTACGGCCTGGACAAGAAAAAAGACGAGCGGATCGCGGTCTACGATCTCGGAGGCGGCACCTTCGATGTGTCGATTCTCGAAATCGGCGAAGGCGTGTTCGAAGTCAAATCGACGAACGGCGACACCTTCCTGGGCGGCGACGACTTCGACTTGCGCGTGATGGATTGGCTGGTCGACGAATTCAAGAAGGATCAGGGCATCGATCTCCGCAAGGACCGCATGGCGCTCCAGCGGCTGAAGGAAGCGGCGGAACGGGCCAAGATCGAGTTGTCATCGTCGCAGGAGACGGAGATCAATCTGCCGTTCATCACGGCGGACGCGAGCGGGCCCAAGCACTTGGTCACGAAGCTCACGAGGGCCAAGCTCGAACAGTTGGTCGACGATCTGATCCAGCGCACGATCGAACCGTGCCGGAAAGCCATGGCGGATGCCGGCGTCACCCCGCGGGACATTCAGGAAGTCGTCCTTGTCGGCGGCATGACGCGCATGCCGAAGGTCATCCAGGTCGTAAAGGAATTTTTCGGCAAAGAGCCCCATCGCGGCGTGAACCCGGACGAAGTCGTCGCCATCGGCGCCGGCATCCAGGGCGGCGTGCTCAAGGGCGACGTGAAGGACGTGCTCCTGCTGGACGTCACGCCCCTGTCGCTCGGCATCGAAACGCTCGGCGGCGTGTTCACCAAGCTCATCGAGCGGAACACCACCGTTCCGACGAAGAAGAGCCAGGTCTTTTCCACCGCCGCGGACAACCAGACAGCGGTGACCATCCGCGTGTTCCAGGGTGAGCGTGAAATGGCCAACGACAACAAGCTGCTGGGCCAGTTCGATCTAGTCGGGATTCCTCCCGCTCCGCGCGGCATGCCGCAGATCGAAGTGACGTTCGATATCGATGCGAACGGCATCGTGCACGTATCCGCCAAGGATTTGGCGACGCAGAAGGAACAGTCCATCAAGATCACGGCTTCCAGCGGTCTCAGCAAGGAGGAAGTCGAGAAACTGGTGCGGGACGCGCAGAGCCACACGGAGGAGGACAAAAAGCGCCGGAAAGCCGCAGAAGCCAAGAATCAGGCGGACAATCTGATCTATCAAACCGAGAAGAACCTGAAAGAGCACGGTGACAAGATCGCCGCCGAAGACAAAACCAAGATCGAAGAGGCGGTGACTGCCTTGAAGAAGGCGATGGAAGGCAACGACGCCGATGCCATCGAATCGGCGACGCAGACCTTGACCACCGCGTCCCACAAGCTGGCCGAGGAAATGTATAAGAAAGCGTCGGCCGCCGGTCCCGGACCGGGCGACGCCGGTGCGCAGAGCGGCAACGGAGCCAAGACCGACGAAAAAGTCGTGGACGCGGAGTTCGAAGAAGTAGACAAAGACAAAAAGTAAGATAAAATACGGCCACGGTTAGGAAAAGCAACACTCTAACTCGCAGGACGTTCAAAAGGACCGTCCAGCGAGGCCGCAACGAGCGAGGAGGCGAGGCGTACTTTAGTTTGGTACGTCGAGCCTCCAAGCGATGTGAGAACAAAGCTGGCGGCTCTTTTCAACGTCCTGAGCAATGGCGTCCGTGTCTAAAAGAGATTTTTACGAAACACTGGGCGTCGACCGGAACGCGTCCGACGAGGATCTCAAAAAGGCCTACCGCAAGCTGGCTCGCCAATATCATCCCGACCTTCAGACCGGCGAGCAGCAGAAGAAGCACGCCGAAGAAAAATTCAAAGAGATCAACGAAGCCTACGAGCACCTGAGCGATCAGGAGAAGCGGCGGCGCTATGACATGTTCGGCCATGCCGGCACGCAGGGAGGCGCCGGATTCGAGGGATTCGACTTCGGGCGTGGCGGCGGCTTCGGCGACGTCTTCAACGACATTTTCGAAGACTTCTTCGGCGGCCAACGAGGCGGCACGCGGGCCGAACGCGGCAATGATCTGCAGTACAACCTCGAACTGACCTTCGAAGAATCGGTCTACGGAAAAGAAGCCAAGCTCAAGATTCCTCGCTGGGAAACCTGCGGCGATTGCAAAGGCACAGGGGCCAAGTCAGCCGCGTCGGTCAAGACCTGTCCCAGTTGCAAAGGCGCGGGACAGATCCGGTTGCAACAGGGGTTCTTCAGCGTCAGCCGGCCTTGCGGGCAATGCGACGGTGCCGGCCGCATCGTCACCGACCCCTGCCCGACCTGCCAAGGGCGGCAACGTCTGTACCGTGAGCGCACCATCTCCGTTCATATCCCAGCCGGCATAGAAACCGGCATGCGGTTGCGCCTGTCGAATGAAGGAGAGCATGGCGCGAACGGAGGCCCACCGGGCGACCTCTACGTGGCAATCTCCGTCAAGCCGCACCCAATCTTTTCCCGCAAAGGAACGGATATTCTCTGCGATGTCCCCGTCAATTTTGTCACCGCTGCGCTGGGAGGCAAGATCGAAGTGCCGACGCTCAAGGGCACGACGGTCATCAAGGTGCCGCCGGGCACGCAGCAAGACAAGGTGCTGCGTCTCAAGGGGCTTGGCATCCCAAGTTTGAAAGGCCATCAGACCGGCGATCAGCTCTATACGATCAAGATTCAGATTCCCACGAAGCTGACAGCCCGCCAGAAGGAACTTCTCATGGAGTTCGCCAAGGAGAGCGGCATGTCGATGGAGCCGGACGGCGACGGATTCTTCGACAAGATGAAGACGTTTTTCGAATAGACTGTTCGCACCTCCACACTTCGCCTTCCCTATGCCCACCTTCTTCGTACCGTCCGGTGCCATCACGCCGCCGATAGTCCGTATTGAAAGTTCTCTGCTTCGGCACCTGCGCGATAGTCTCCGCCTCAAGACGGGCGAGCCACTCATCGTGACGGACGACCGCGGCCTGCGTCATCGAACGGAAATAATCAAGATCGGTCCACAAAGTCTTGAGTGCCGCATCGTCGAAACGACTCAGGCGCCCGCGCGCACCAGCCCGTCGCTCATCCTCGCACAGGCTCTCCTCAAAGGAGAAAAGATGGACTGGGTGGTGCAGAAGGCGACGGAACTGGGTGTGGACGCCATCGTGCCGATTCAGACGAAGCATGCAGTCGTGAAGATTCATGCCGATCGGACCGAGCACCAGCGAGCAAGGTGGGAACGTATCGCACTGGAAGCCGCACAACAATCCGAACGCTGGACGGTTCCGACGATCGCCGCTCCGGTCGACGTGTCAAAGACGACGGCATCCTATCCGTCGGCCGTAAAGCTGGTGCTCGCCGAGCGAGCGGGCGAAGGATCGTTGACCACAATAGCTCTGCCCAAGGCATCGGAGGAATCCATCGTGCTCTTCATCGGTCCCGAAGGCGGATGGGACGGCGAAGAACTGAAGCTGATGCAGCACCAAGGATGCAAAGCCGTCACGCTGGGAAGCAGAATCCTGCGGGCGGAGACCGCTGCTCTGACTGCGCTCAGCATCGTACAGTCGAGACTGGGAGAATTGGGCTGATGAGGATTAGCCGACTAGAACCGTTCGCGCTTGTTTCCCGCGTGGAGAAGATATGCTCAGGGGCGGCTATGCGGCGTGACGCAATTTGACCGTAAGTCGTACGCGAGCTCCGAGTCGCGCCAAGAGATCGATAAGCGCATCCGTGCTGAACAAATCGATACGCCCACGTAGCAAGTCGCTGATTCGTGGTTGAGAGACGCCAAGAATCTTCGCAGCCGTTCGTTGTTTCAGCCGACGAGATGCAATGAGCTTCTGGAGTTGAATCAACAGATCAGCACGAACCAAAAGATGCTCTGCCTCTTCTCGGCGGAACCCGAGGTCACGAAATACGTTGCCAGTCGACGGTGTCACTTTGATCTTCATCGGTTGTATCTCCTCTCAATACTTTGTGAAACGTTCAGCGACAAGCGCCTGATATCGCTGCTTGGCCAAATTCACGTCGTGCTTGGATGTCTTACGCGCTCGTTTCTCAAAAGCATGAAGCACATATACCGCCTCGCCGAATTTGGTCACGTAGCACACCCGGTGCTCCAAGCCCGTATGAATCCTGATCTCTCTGACTCCTGGTCCGATGCTCGACATCGGCTTCGAGTCAATGGGATCCAATCTCTGTTGCACCATTCGCAATTGGAATCCGGCCAGCCGCCTCGCGTCCTTCGGAAATGCGCGCAGGTCTCTTCGCGAAGATCCAACCCAGACGAGAGGCTTATCGCTCACGACCTAATATGCAAGTTTTAGTATGTCGGAGTCAAGGAAACGCACGGCGCTGATTGCCGGTCCAGTCTCCGCATCACCCGCCATTCGGCAGTGCGAATCCCACGCTCTCTGGCTCCGCAAGTGAATCGAGCTTCTTGGTGATCGTCTTGCGTTGAGACCGCAGCGTTTCCAGGCTCCGCAGCAAATCGGCATCGGACGGCGCCGTGCCGTTGTGCGCCGATTCGAGCAGAGCATTGACGACGATCTCCTGCACATAGGCCATCGAGAAGCCGTGGGACTTCTGGGCGACCTCTTCGAGCGCGCTGTCTGAGAAATGTCCTTGGCCGCGTCTTCGCAGCAACGCGAGCCTCTCTTCCGTTGCAGGCAATGGAAAGGTCCAGACGCGATCGAAGCGGCTGGGACGATGGAGCAGTGCAGGATCCAGCTTCTCCGGCTCATTGCACGTGGCAATCAACAGAATCCCCTTCAAAATATTCAGCCCGTCCAATAAGTTCAAGAAGTACGACAGCGAGACATCCTTCGCCTGGAGCAGCTTATCCAAATCCTCCAGCAAGACGATGGCCGGAGAGCACCGTGCGGCCAGTTCCATCATGTTCTCGATGTCGGAGTCGTTGATGTTGGCTTTGCCAAGCAGCGTAATGAACTTGACGCGTGTCTGGTAAGCCAGTGCCTTTAAGGTGACCGTCTTGCCGCATCCTGGAGGCCCGGCGAACAGAAGTCCGCGCCGGTGCGGGATGGCCAGTCTTCTATACCGCTCCCCGCTCTCGAAGAAGCTCGTCACATTGCGCCGAATGGCATCAACGAGTCCGTGCGGCAGGATAATATCGTCCCATTCGATTGGTAAGATCGGAATATTCGGTCCGTTCACGACCGTAATGTGACAAAGATCTTGCTTCTGTCGTGTCTTGCCATACTGCTCAAGGGCCTGAAGCAGAAGGCACAGGGCGATATTCGACTGCGTGGCTGCCTGATACACCGTCATGTATCCGTATAACGACCTGACAAGGAAACTCTTGAAATGAATGCTGTACCCGACCCACTCGATGTCTAGATGCCCAAACCATGAGTCCGACTTGAGCTCCCGACCGAGCTCCACCTCCTTCTGCGGTACTCCAATCTCCTCGACATGAGGCGGCACCTTGAGTTCCTCTTCGGAGACGCATTTCATGGCAAGTCGACGCTTCAAACATTCAGGGTGATGCCATTCGATAAAATCCAAAAGATAGTGAAGGAACAGTCTGCGCACCGCCTCCCTGGGAAATTCGTACGCTTTCCAGCCGGCTTCATGGGGATGCGAAGAAGCAAACTCCCGAATATGCTCATTCAGAAACAACGATTCACTCATGATGCCTCCCATTATCGAATGGCTTGTGTTTGGTTATCCTTATCGATTCTTGAAATCGCTCAAGCACCGGCTCGGAACGATCAGTCCATCGTGAAGCGCTTCGAGCACGGGCATGTCATAACGATCCAGGTGTACGCTCTCGTTTCACGACAGCCACTCCATCCCGATCCCGCCCAGGACGAACAGCGCCCCCGCCAACACGGTCGCCGCAAATAGATAGAGCATCCAATTCGGGATGCGGTTCATAGCTCCTACTCCACCGTTCCCCCGCTCTGACATTGGCCATGAGACAGTCGCGCCGGAAGATCCGAACGAGAAGCTCTCATGCTGAATCGACTGCGAGCCGAACAAGCTACCGCTCCACGCGAAGTTCCACTGCTTGTGTCAAAGGGAAGTCTGTGCGTGGATTAGCCTGAGCTTGAAAGATATGCGGCTCTCCTCCTTTCGGGAAGAGAGCCTAGCATGGAGGTGTGACGGAAGAGGTCAGAGGTTCTTAAGAGAGTGCAAACATTCGGAGGTCCAGCTTATCTTAGACCCAGATTCAGATTAGCTCTTAGATCAATTTTGTACTGCTTAGCAGTGCAGAAAGTAAATGTGGTACCTCGCCGACGAGCCAATGTTTGAAGGAATGAATAGCAAGAAATCAATGGCGCTTGACCTACCTAATACGAAAGGCGCATGCTCCCTCGGCTGAAAGAAAACTCTTCTAGCTCACAAGATTGTGTAGTAACCGTTCTGCATCGAAAGAAAAAAAGGAGGCATGAAAACAATCATGAGCACAATCCAAATCGTCGGGAAGGAGTATTATTGTAAAGACATCTTCAGTAACCTCTTCACCTTCACCATCCCACACTATCAACGCCCGTATGCGTGGACTACTGAAGAAGCGGGAGCGCTACTAGACGACCTCTGGACGGCCTTCAGGCACGACGAAAGAGCCATCATAGATAAAGACCCATGTTTTCTGGGTAGCATCGTGCTGGTTAAAGAAGAACATGACCCGACTGCGCGAGTGATCGATGGACAACAGCGGCTAACGACCTTGACGATTATGCTCTCTGTCCTCCGGGATCTTTTGCCAACACGAGCAGGTGACATTTCTGATTATATTCGACAGAAGGGAAAGCCCCTTGAGGGGTTGAGAGATAGATTCCGGCTTGAATTGAGAAAACAGGATGCTGACTTCTTTCGCAATAATATTCAGGTCGAGAATGGTATTAAGGCTCTTGAGAAAAAACATGCTCCGGACCTTCCGAATGATGCACAACGCCATATATGCACAAATGCGCTGTACCTGTTGAAGAGACTAAGGGAAGGGCCGAAACCGAGCGAGCTTCCGAACTATGTAAGTATCCGTGACAAAGTGCTGGAGGATTTTACGAGTTTTGTGGTTACCAAAACCATGATGGTAGTGGTTTCCACAGTGGACGATAAATCGGCCTATCGCATTTTCTCGGTGCTAAATAGTCGCGGTCTTGATCTCTCCCATGCTGACATCCTTAAGGCTGAGATCATAGGAGAGATTGATGGTGAAGGGACGCAGCAACAATATGCGCACAAGTGGGAGACGATAGAGGAAAATCTTGGACTCGAGGACTTCAAGAGCCTTTTCGCTTACATTCGCATGATCCATATGAAGAAGAAACTTGAGCGCACGATTTTGGAGGAGATCCGTGACTATGTAGATCCTAAAAAGGCCCCGGTGGAGTTTATTGACAATGAACTAGAGCCTTACGGCGAGGCTCTGCGGACGCTTAATTACTGCAATTATAAAAGCGTTGCTGGAGCGGAAAAAGTTAATCAGAACCTAAAGTGGTTAAAGCAGGTGGACAACACTGATTGGGTCCCTGCTGCCATTGTCGCCTTGTCCAAGAAAGCCAATGACCCTGAGTGGCTCAACTTATTTTTCCAAGCCTTGGAGAGACTGGCAGCTGGCTTACTCATAATGCGAGCGGGGGTAAATGAGCGACTAGAGCGGTATGGCAAGCTTCTTGCCGAGCTTCAGAAAGAAGGTGATGTGCTCGCCCCCGGATCAACTTTGCATCTGACGCAGGATGACAGAAATAAGGTCCTAAAGGGTTTAGATGGTAATCTCTATGAAATGACAAAGGTCAGGAGATATGTCCTGCTAAGGCTCGACCAGAGTCTTTCGGGAGGCGGTGCAGAGTACGTCTATCCCATCGTTACCATCGAGCACGTCTTACCACAGACGCCAATGGAGCAGAGCCAATGGATGAAGTGGTTTCCGGATGAAAAGGAGAGATCCGGGTGGGTTCATCGTCTCGGCAATCTGGTTTTGTTGTCGCGCGCCAAAAATAGCGAGGCAGGGAGGTTAGAATTCGAGGAAAAGAAGAATAAATACTTCCGGTCTGAAGGTACTAGCCCGTTCCATCTAACGACACAGGTTATAACCGAAAGTCAATGGACTCCCGCAATTCTTCAGAAGCGACAGGAGCGACTCATTGGCAAGCTTAAGGAGATTTGGTCGCTCTAGCTCTTAGAGAGGGAAGAAGCACACAGCAAATGTTTCCTCTTTCTTTTATGTGTACTGCCCCTGCGTTTTTCGGAGTTGATCCCAAACAATCTTAATAAGGTCAGAAGGACTCAGAACTTTGGCATACATCCCCCACGACAACACCCACGAAACGATCTCATCAACCCCGCCGGCTTGAAACGACACGATCACGTCGCCGTTCTTGAGTTGCTTCACCTTCTGCGTCGGATGCCACTGCCGCTCCATGAAATAGTCGGCGACGTCTTTTGAGAATTGGACCTGCACGTCCATCACGTCGCCTTCGATCAGGCCGAACGCTTTTCTTGACTTGAGACGTTGCTGGTACTCAGGCCTTGGTGTAAACGGCTCGGCCGTCATGTCCGCCTTCGCGGATTGAATTCGTTCGACTGCAAAGCGCCGGAAGTCTTTCGCGCGATCGGAATATCCGACGAGATACAAGCCATAGTCAAAGAGCTGTAATCCATACGGCTCGACATGATGGGCAGCGGGTTTGGGATACCCTTGTGTGCGATGGCTAATTTTGACCGGCCGTTGAAACAGCAAGCCTTTTTGCAGTTCAGCGAGAATCGTGTTCTGCTTGGCGTAGGATCGCTGCGGCCGTTGGACCGGAAGAAAGACCTGCAGCATTTGCTCGATCTTGGCTGCTGTCTTCTCAGGAAGACCTGCTTCAATCTTCCGGCTCAGACGGTCCAGGTCTTCCACGAACGGGGTGCCGACCAAGTAGGTCAGATGAGCCTTCGCCAAGTAGAGGGCCATCAACTCCGAGACTGTCGCAGGCTCGGGCTTGAGTCCGAAGCAACTGCCATCAATTCGCCAAAGCCGTTCACCGCTTCCATCATGGTCGACAAATGCGTATCCAAGACGCTCGATGCGGTTAAGGTAATCGTAAATATGTCGCCGGTCGACTTGGAATCGTTCTTCCAACTCGGCTCTCGTCATTCCCCGTGCGCTGAGCGTATGGATCATGCGGATGGTCCTTTCCGCAGAATCCATTTCTCGACGCTGTTTCCGACTTTTGCTTGTCATGAACTAATCATTACAATTATCGGTCGGTCTTCGCTTCCGGCATCTCCCACATTTCCAATAGCTGATCGTAGCGTTGGCATGCCTCCATATCGGGTAGCCACTTTATAAGCCACTCTGGCGTAAGATACGCGACATCTTCCTCACTATCTCCAGACGTTTCCATCATGTCCTTCTTCATACTCTCAGCAACGCGCTGATCGATGAGAAACGTTTTACCTCTCCAGTTCGTATACGCGTAGATGTTGCCTGTAGTCTCCATCTTTTCATCCATGGTCTCACACCTCCTTTGTGTGCAAGCCACGGATTGTAGCAGCGCAGTGTGACGGAATAGGTCCTACTGAATCAACGTGAAAGCAAAGGAGAGAAAGCCTTTAGGCCTCATCACCACTCTCTGGAAGTGCTATGAAAGCAGGCTCTTTGCGGCAGGCTTTCGTTCGCTTCTAGTCGGCGGGCTCGGACATCAAGCACGCGACTTGGGCCGAGGGCGGGTACCGTACTTGCTGAGCTGAAGCGGTCGTGTTGCACGACGGCGAGCACTGTTCGATGGTCCGTTCGTGCGAAGCAGGGAACGGAACGAGTTGCACAGCCGAGCAGAGGCGAAGCGTAGTACGGTCGTCTGAGGCGCGGGAGCGTGCCGGCGTCCGAACCCGCTTACCGTCCAACGCTGTAATCCCACAATGATAATGTCCGCTTTTCCCACAGTAGAAATGTCCTCGATAGACTGTTGGCTCTCACCAGGAGGGCGGGATGGTCAGAGAGGGCGGCATTGTCATGAGGGAGAGCGAACTGCGACGGGTCCATGTGA
>DATFDJ010000128.1:0-26980 GCA_035252115.1 Nitrospira sp.
GTGATTTTCCAGGGCACCATCGGCATGAGCGGCTGCGCCTTGGCATCGGGCGAGGCGACGAGCACCGCAATGGCGCCGCGCAGCGCGCCGGTCAGCGAGTGGCTGACCAGGGGATAGGCGCCGCCTGATTCGGCCACGACGTCGAAGGTCGCCGCGCTTCCGGGTCCCACCACATAGGTTTGGACGCCGCTCAGTTTGTTCGCCGGATTGCCGCTCTCATAAACGTTGTCCCAGATTTCTCCGATGGGGTGAAACGCCGAAAATTCATTCGGACCGGCGTTGACGAAGTAGATGCGGACGCGCTCTCCCGGCTTGGCATCCAGCTTTCCCCCTCCCGTCACGAACGGATGGTACTTGAACACCCCGCCGTTGAAAATCACATGATCGAATTTGCGGTCGAACATGGCCTGCACGTCGTCGGGATTCTTGAACAGTTCGGACTGCACGAGGACGTATTCACGATCGGCTTTCGGCCAAGCCTTCCCATTCTTCGGGTCCACGATGATCGCGCCGAACATGCCGCGGGCCACGTGTTGGATCATGGGAGGCGCGCCGCAGTGGTAGAAGAAGACGCCGGGTTTTTTGGCGACGAACGTGTAGCCGATCGTTTCGCCGGGGTTGATCGCCCGGTAGTTTTTCAAAAAGTCGATCTCCGCTGCGTGGAAGTCCATGGCGTGCGGATATTTGTTCGTTGCCGGATTCGTCAACGTAAATTTGACGGTATCGCCTTCGCTCACGCGGACGATGGGGCCGGGCATCGTGCCGTCGAACGTCCAGGCGGCATATTTTTCCCCGCTCCCGTCGATGATGATATCGGTCTCGACGGCGGTCATCGCGACCTCATGGGTTTTGGCCCAGGTCGCGGTCGAAGAACCTATCAAACAAATGGACAATACCGCGACGGCTCCGGTCCGAGCGGTGAACCAGCGGGAACACTGCCAATGCGTCTCCATGTGCGCACACCTCCTTCAGGACTTGTACCGAGGACTTCTCAGAAACGTGCGCATGAAAGATAGCGAATCGGCCAGGAAGAAAACATGACAAATGTCATGTTTTGAAGAATTGCCAGCGGAAGGGCTCACGTGGAGGCGAGGGCTTTGAGTCGTGCAAGATCGCGGACGATGAGCCGGTTGGCCGTCCCGGACACGAGGTGATCACGCTTGAAGCGCCCGATAATGCGAATGGCCGTCTCGGTGGTCGTACCGACCATGTCCGCCATATCCTGGCGCGTCAAGCGCACCGCCAGCCTGAAGCCGTGCGCCTCTTTGATCCCGCTCCGTTCCGCCATGTCGACCAAGAGCGCGGCGAGGCGCTGATCCGCCCGGTCCAAGGCCAGGACCTTGGCTTTCTCCTGAGCTTCGTGCAGCCGGTTGCCCAAATATCTGATGACTTCCATTGCCGCCTCCGGATTGCGGCGCAGCATGTCGAAGTAGGATTGCTTCCTCATTCGGAGCACGCTGACTTTGCCCATCGGTTTCGCCGTGCCGGGATGGCGGGCGCCGTCGAACGCCGCGGCATCGCAACAGAAAAGATCGCCGGGCATCAGCATCTTCAGCGTGCACTGTTTCCCTTCCGGTGAAGACTTGATGCATTTCACGGCCCCTTCCTTCACGATGTGGAAATATTCCGTGGGGTCGCCTTCGCGGAAGATGTATTGGTCCTTCTCGTAGTGCGCTTCGGTCAACTCGTCGAGCATGCGCTGGCGGTCCGTCCCCGAGAGGATGTTCAACAGGGGGACATCGGGAAAGACCGGCGTCCGCACGCCGCACGTTCGATTACTTGACGATCTGTCGCGCCGTTTCAACAATGGATCGCGCTCCAATGCCATAGTGGTCCACGAGCTCTTCCGGCTTACCGCTGTGCGGGACCGTGCGAACGGCCAGTTTGTGGACCTTGACGCCCTCTGTGCCGACCGCGCTCAGCACCGCGTCGCCCAGACCGCCGTGAGCATAATGATCTTCGACGGTCAGGATCCGTCCCTGCGTGGCTCTGGCGCAGTCGAGCAATGTCGTCCGATCGATCGGCACGATGCTGTAGAGATCCAAGAGTCTCGCGGATATGCCCGCGGCTTTCAATTGCTCGTACGCTTTGAGTGCTTCGAAGAGCGTGACGCCCGCCGCGACGATCGTGAGCGCGTCCGAGGCATTGTGCCGGAGAATTTTCGATCCTCCGATCGGAAAGCGCTCCTCCGGTCCATAGAGGACGAGGGACTTGGGCCGTCCGGCCCGGATGTAGACCATGCCCTTGTGGTTGGCCGCGGCCTCGGTGAGGCGATAGGTGGACGTGGCATCGGATGGGTACAACACGGTCACGCCCGGCTGGGCTGCCATCATGGCGATGTCCTCCAACCCCATCTGTGAAGGACCGTCTTCCCCGATGCTGACGCCGACGTGCGTGCCGACCAACTTGATGTTCGCGCCGCTGATCGCGGCCATGCGGATGAAGTCATAGGCCCTGGTGAGGAAACAGGCAAACGTGGCGGCAAAGGGGATCTTGCCGCAGGCAGCCAATCCTGCCGCGGTGCCGACCATGTTTTGCTCGGCGATGAAGTCTTCGAAGAACCGCTCGGGAAACTTCTTGCCGAATTTTTCGGTGTACGTCGAATTTTTGACGTCCGCGTCCAGCGCCACGACCAGTGGATTCACCGAGCCGAGCGCTTCGAGCGCGACGCCGAACGCCTCCCGGGTGGCGGCAGAGTCGCCGATCTTATAAGGAGAAGGAGGCAGATTTCCGACGGAGGGGCGCGCCGGCGCCGGCCCGGCCGGTTTGTGAATCTGCGGCGCCGAGCCGTTGGGCACGAATTGGCGATTCAACTCCTCGAGGGCTTTGCGCGTGTCTTCTCCTTTGGGGATCGGCTTTCCATGCCAATTCGGATGGTCCTCGATGAACGAGATGCCCTTGCCCTTGAACGTTTTGGCGAGCACCACCGTCGGTTTCCCTTTGGTGTTGGCCGCATCCCCGAATGCGGAGAAGATCTGATTCATGTCATGTCCATCGATGACGATGGCATGCCAGCCGAAGCCGGCCCAGCGGGTACGATAGGCCTCCATATCGTGCTGCAACATCGTCGGATCGCTCTGACCAAGCCGATTGACATCCACGATGGCACAGAGATTATCGAGCTTATATTGGATAGCGAGCTCCACAGCTTCCCATACCGATCCTTCCACGGATTCGCCGTCTCCCATCAGCACGTACGTCCGATAGTCGCTCTTGTCCAGATACTTGGCGTTCAACGCCAGGCCTATACCGACGGGCAATCCTTGACCAAGCGAACCGGTCGCCATATCGACGAAAGACAAACGGGGAGTCGGATGACCTTCGAGATCGGAGCTCAACGTGCGTAGTTTGAGCAAGTCGCCGACGGGGAAGAGTCCGGCTTCGGCCCAGGCCGCATATAAAAGGGGAGCGGCATGTCCCTTCGACAATACGAATCGATCGCTGTTGGGAGCCTTGGGATTCCGAGGGTCGTATCGCATCACCGAGAAAAACAAGGCGGCGACGATATCCGCCGCCGAACAGCAACTGGAGGGGTGGCCGCTTCCCGCCTCACTGGTCGCCTCGACACTATCGATGCGGAGCTTCGTCGCTTGGTTCTTCAGAGTCGCGAGCAGGTCTGGCGTGAGAGACGAACTAGCCATCGGAACTCCTTTCGGAAAGAGCGCCGTCGCTGCCGGAGAGCGGGTCTCACCGGCAGCGACGCGGCAAAATTCGAGGCTAGCAAACGAGGGGTGAAGGAGTCAATGAACGACTTGGCGTCGTTCATTGACGTCATGTCGATGTCGGCATGGGAGGAGTCGTCGTGGAGACTTCCGATGAGCAGACACTTTCCATTCCATTGTACGAGCTGACGGCGAAATAATACTGGGACTCCGGATGCAGGTTCGGCACGGTTCCCTGGCTGGACGAGACGAACATTGAACTTTCATAACTGCAGGAGCCCGCCGAATTGGGTGAGGAGCGGCCGTAATGAATCACGTATCCGGTCACGCTTGGGTCCTGGACTGGATCCCATGCCAACGACACGGACAGGGGGGAAACGAACGATGCGCCACTCCCTGCGTCACCACCGCCTCCGTCACCGCCACCGCATCCGTACACTGTGAGGAACATGAGCGAGAGGGCGATGGACAGGCAGGCTTTCAGTGGGCACACACGTACTGTGATCATACGTAACCGCTCCTCCAGTGTTCGGATGAAAAGGAGTTTCGCCTTGGCGTGATACCAAAGGCCGCAAGCACCGGGCGCAAGCCTCAGCAAGGCATGTGCCAGGCGAGTGTTGCAGCTTCGTGCAATTTCGTGTGGGAATCGGGCCGTTTTCTATGAAATGGAATCTGATCATGCGGTCTGATGTGGAGTGTTGTAGGAAGCATCATGCAGACTGTGCCTCCTGGAAAAGCGCGCCAGCAACGCACGAGAGGGAAAGACGAAGCGAAGAAATGATGAAGAGCGGGTTAAGAAACTGGTCCGTAGGAAGAACTATGAAGCCGTTCCGGCGAAGGAGAACGGAAAGTCATGACCGTGGCGTGGTACCGGGGGTTGTATAGGGTGTGAACCAGTACTCTGTTAATGGTGGGGCGCGCGAGCCGATGGCTCGACTTTAAACCGTGGAGTATCTCTTATGATACGCCGGACGGACCCGCCTGATGGCGAGCGAGCGCTGTTCACGTAACGCCGGGCACCGGACGATCCCTGAAGAACCGATACAACAAGAAGGCATTGATCGACACCACGATCGTCAAAATCGCATAGGTCGTGACGCTGGAGGCCAAGTTGAGTTCAGTCAGGACGCGAGAGAGCCCGAACCCCACGACCAGTCCGTCGAACGCCATGCAAATCCGCCGGAACGTTTCCGGGTCCATCCAACGGATCAAAAACGTCCCGAGGGGAATGCCGAGCAGCACGCTCGGGACGATGTACGGAATGATCTCGATGCTGCCCGCCGTGTACAGGCCAAGGAACGCATAGGCGATGCCGGTCATGACGGATTCGGCCACGCGAATCACGCCCAGGGCGGCACGGAAATCCTGTTTCGCATAGCCTTGATTGTTGAACAGGAGCGCAAGGGGCGGGCCTGAAATCGTCGTGACCGAGTACAACGTCCCGATGCCCAGCCCGAAAGGAATCGCAATCGCTTTTTCAGCCCGGATAGGTTTCCTGATGCCGGCGGCCTGCAGGAGGATGAGCGGTAAGAGGAAAAAATAGGTCACGAACTTGACCCAGGCCGGATGGACCAAGGACAAGATATAGCTCCCGATGCCGACGCCGGCCAACAAGCCGATGAGGATCGGCGACACGCGCCACCAAACGTTCGGGATGCTGCGCCGATTGATGAAGAGAACGTACCCGTTGATGACCAGTTCGACGAGCACGAGCGCCGGGTTGAGGATACGATTGGTATAGAACAACAAGGCGACGGGCACGGTGATAGAAGAAAAACCGTAGCCGAGTGCGCCGTTGACAGTGGCTGCGACGAACGTAATCGCGACGAGAACGACTTGATCCATGACTATCCTTTCCGATGACCGGAGGCGAAATCCTCTAGTGTGTAATGATCCAGGATGCCGGCGATGGCATCGCGGACCGTCCCCATGACTTGCTGCACGGGGCATCGCAGCTTGTCGGCGTAGGGACAATCGGCGCATTTTTGATATGCCGTTTTGCTGACGCACCCGATCGGCGCCAACGGCCCGTCCAAGATACGGATCACCTGACCTAGCGTAATGTCTTGTGGGGATTTGATGAGGGTGTAGCCGCCTTTCATGCCTCGGCGGCTCGACAGGAGGCCTGCCCGCTTGAGCGCCAACAAAATCTGCTCCAAAAATTCCAGCGGGATCCCTTGACGCTCGGCGATCTCTTGTCGTTGGAGTGAATGCTTTCCGTGGACAGCGGTGAGTTCGAGCAGTGCGCGCAATCCATACTCGCTTTTCTTAGATAGTTTCATCGGGGCTGGTTATTCTGACCTTTTCAGTCAAGAAGGCGAAGAATAGTGGAATGCCGGAGACCTCGTCAAGAACTGTTTAGTGCACGTCGCAGCCTGGATGCGCAAATACTCACACTGCGCAACTCCTTGATCCCAGAGGGACTTCATTGACACTGGCGTTTGATTCCTGCTAGCTTCGACTCAAGGCAGCAACCGAGTTGAGTGGTTCGTGACCTTCCAGGATCTCATCCTTACCCTCCATCGTTTTTGGGCCGACCAAGGCTGCACCATCCACCAGCCGTATGATCTCGAGATGGGGGCCGGTACGTTCCATCCCGCGACGTTTCTCCGATCGCTGGGTCCGGAACCGTGGCGTGCCGCCTATGCGCAGCCCTGCCGCCGTCCGACCGATGGCCGCTACGGAGAGAACCCCAACCGGCTTCAGTACTATTATCAGTACCAAGTCGTGCTCAAACCGGCCCCGGACAACATCCAGGACCTCTACCTTAAAAGCTTGGCCAAATTGGGCATCGATCCCAAGCAGCACGACATCCGGTTCGTGCAGGACGATTGGGAATCCCCGACGCTCGGCGCTTGGGGCCTGGGGTGGGAAGTGCGGCTCGACGGGATGGAAATTACACAGTTCACGTACTTTCAGGAGATCGGCGGAATCGAGTTGGGTCCCATCACGGGCGAGATTACGTACGGGACCGAACGCATCGCCATGTATCTGCAAGGTGTGAACAATGTCTTTGACCTGGACTGGACCGACACCGTCAAGTACGGCGACATCCACCATGAATCGGAAGTTCAGTTTTCCCGCTATAACTTCGAGGAAAGCGATGTCAGAATGTTGATGGATGCGTTCCAGGCGTACGAGGCCGAATGCGGGCGGCTGCTCTCACAGACCGACAAGCGGCTGACGTTGCCGGCCTACGACTACTGCATCAAGTCCTCCCATGTCTTCAACTTGCTCGATGCGCGCGGAGCGATCAGCGTCGCGGAACGTACGGGCTATATCGGTCGCGTGCGGGCACTGGCGAGACAATGCGCCGAGCGTTACATCGAAGAGCGGGCCGCGATGGGCCATCCGCTCCTGCAGCGTGCTGCCGACACGACCGGCGTTTCTTCAGTTCAACGTTAAGAGCCGGCTATGAAACGACCGTCAGCACAGAAGCCGCGACGGAAACGCACCGGCTCCGCTGAGGGCGCCGAGTTGTTGCTGGAAATCGGCACGGAAGAACTGCCCTATCAGTTTATTGCGCCGGCTCTGGCAACCCTCAAGGAACAGACGGAGCGCTTCCTGACGGAGACCCGTCTGTCCTTTCGCTCGGTGCGGACATACGGCACGCCGAGACGGCTGACGGTGGTCGTAGACCCTCTGGCCGACCGACAAACTTCGATCGTCAGAGAAACAATGGGACCTTCCAGGTCGGTGGCGTTCGATCAAAACGGCCAGCCGACAAGGGCTGCGATCGGCTTCGCGGCGGGGCAAGGCGTTTCGGTCGAACGTCTTGAAGTGAGGCAGACGCCTAAAGGCGACTACGTCTTTGCGGTCAAGCAGGATGAGGGACGCCCGGCCAAAGCGGTCTTGGAGGAGTGCCTGCCCAATCTCATCGCCACGTTGTCGTTTCCAAAATCGATGACGTGGAACGAGGCCGGCGTCCGCTTCGCCAGGCCGGTTCGATGGCTGGTTGTGCTGTTCGCAGGGAAGGTTGTGCCGTTGGAATTCGCCGGGGTGAAGGCAGCCGACCGGACATACGGCCATCGTGTGAAGGGCGGGGGCAAGCCGATTGCCGTGCGGGATTTCGCTTCGTATGGCCGAGCGCTGGAGCGGGCCGGTGTGTTGGTGGATCAGGTGCGCCGGCGAGAGGTGATTCAAACGCAGCTCCACGAGATCTGCTCGAAGGCCGGCGTGGCACTCAATGCGGATGAGGCGCTGCTGGATCAAGCGGTCTATACGACCGAATGGCCGTTCGCCATCATCGGCGATTTCAAACCGGAGTACCTGGCGGTTCCGCAGGACATTCTCGTCACATCGATGAAGGAGCACCAAGGATTCTTCTCGGTTCGGAGCAAACAAACGGGACAACTCGCGCCTCATTTCATTGCCGTCGCCAACAACGAGTTGAAGAACATGTCGCTGATCCGTGCCGGAAACGAGCGTGTCTTGGCGGCCCGCCTCGCCGACGCGAAATTTTTCTTCGACGAAGACCGCAAGACGTCGCTGGAATCCAGAGTCAAGAGGTTGGAAGGCATCACGTTCCACCAGAAGCTCGGCACGATGGCCCAGAAGCAGGAGCGCGTGAGAAAACTCGTTCGAGCGGTCGCGGAGGCGCTGTCCTCGACACAGGACGTGGTCGATATCTGCGACCGGGCCGCCTCGCTGTGCAAAGCGGACTTGCTCACCGGGATCGTGGGCGAATTTCCCGAACTGCAAGGGATCATGGGAGGCGAATATGCGAAGCATGACGGAGAGCCCGCCTCGGTCGCTCAGGCCATCCGTGAGCAATATCTTCCCAAGGCGTTTGAAGGCGAGCTCCCTGCGTCGCTTCCCGGCCGGATCGTGTCGTTGGCCGATCGGCTCGACTCGATCGCGGCGTTTTTTCACGTGGGGGTGGTGCCGACAGGCTCGGAGGATCCCTTTGCGCTTCGCCGAAACGCCACAGGGATTGTCCGCATCATCATCGAAGGGAATCTGACGCTCGATCTGGCCACAGGTATCGACCAGGCCATGAAAGGCGTCGCCGATGACGGCTTCAAGGCCGTGGCCGATTTCCCACAGGCCGGCCGCCGACGCATGACGGAATTTATCTTCGAGCGCCTCCGTCACTACGGAAGGACCACCCAGGGACTGCGGGATGACGTGATGGATGCCGTACTGCAGTCCGCATACGATGGGCCGCTGGAACTCGTCGATCTGCTCCTGAAGATGCAAGCGCTGCAGGCGGTGACCAAGAGGCCGGAATTCGACCCGCTCATCGTCGGATTCAAGCGTGCGTCGCGTATCGTCGAGAAGGAGCAATGGGATCGAAAGCCCGTCGATCCATCTTTGTTCACGGACCCGGCCGAAACCGAACTCCATCGAGAGTTGGGGATTTGTCGGAAGGAGTTCGACGCGCAGATGGCGAGCGGGCATTACGACAAGGCTCTGGATGCGTTGGTTCGGCTGAAGCCGGGCATCGACGCTTTCTTTGCGGGAGTGATGGTGAATGCCGAGGATGCGATGCTGCGGAGCAACCGCCTCTCCCTACTGAAAGATATCGAGCAATGTTTCAAGTCGTTCGCGGACTTCTCGCGTATTATGGTACAAGGGTCGTAGAATCATCGAATCATCTCGGGTGGCACACGAGGTGGATGGATGGAACAACCGGTTGCTCCATCGCGGTTTTCACGCGACGACGAAATGCGGGCGGCGAAAGTCCGGCGATTCTCGACGATGGTGACGGCGACGTTGATCGTGCTGTGCAACGTCATCCTTCTGTTCGGTGTTTGGGTCAGTGGAGTCAATCTCGACGAATTGGTCAAGTCGCCGGACCTCTTCAATGCCAAGCAGGACGTCTGTCTGCGGCTGACATGGGAACGAGTCGCCGGCGCTCAGGAGCCGGTCCGTGTCTGTTCGGAGTGGATCAATCTCGCCGATCCCAGTGGAAAGCCGCACTATTTGGCAAAGGACATCGCCGTCCGGCAGGGACCGGACGGCCGGTATTATATCGATCCAGGCATTCGAGCCGACTTCCGGCTGTTGGCGCTTGGAATGTTTGTCGGAGGTGTGTTGCTGTTCGGTTGGTGGATCAGACGTGTGCTCGTCGGCCGTTATCGGTTGCACCTGGAAGCGACCGCCGGCCATTAAAGGGATCTCAAATGGCGAAACGCTCTTCGGGATGTTCAAAAAGCCCGTCAGCAAGGCCGCAGCGAGTGAGGAGGCGAGGCGTACTTTTTTTGGTACGTTGAGCCTCTGAACGACGCGAGAACGCCGCTGATGGGTTTTTTCAACATCCCGAAAAGGAAGGAGAGGGCACGCGTGGGCAAGAAATACGTCTACTATTTTGGAGACGGCAAGGCCGAGGGCACCTCGAACATGAAGGAGCTGCTCGGCGGGAAGGGTGCGGGGCTGGCAGAGATGACCAATCTGGGCATTTCCGTCCCGCCGGGGTTCACCATCTCGACCGAAGCCTGCGTCGAGTACTACAAACTAGGAAAGAAATATCCTCCCGGCATGTGGGAGGCGGCGTTGCAGGCGCTCAAGCGGGTCGAACGATCCATGGGGATGGGATTCGGCGATCCCGAACGACCGCTGCTCGTCTCGGTCCGATCCGGCGCCCGCGCCTCCATGCCGGGGATGATGGATACCGTCCTGAATGTCGGCCTCACGACGAAGACCGTGGAAGGGCTCGCGGCCAAGACGCGCAACGACCGATTCGCGCAGGACAGCTACCGCCGCTTCGTCTCCATGTTCGGCAGCATCGTGATGGGTGTGCCGCGCGAACACTTCGAAGCCATCCTGAAGCACAAGAAGGCCGAAGTCGGTGTCGCGCACGAGACCCATCTCGATGCCAGACATCTGCGCGAGCTGGTGGCCAGCTTCAAAGCCCTGGTGAAGGAAGAGACCAAGAAGGATTTTCCCGACGAACCGCTGGACCAGTTGCAGATGGCGATCAACGCCGTGTTCTCCTCGTGGTTCGGCGCCCGCGCCATTACCTATCGGCGTCTCTATGGCATTCCGGATTCATGGGGCACGGCGGTCAACGTCGTGGCGATGGTGTTCGGCAACATGGGAGAAACCAGCGGAACCGGCGTGGCCTTCACCCGCAGCCCGAGCTCGGGCGACAAGGCATTTTTCGGCGAATGTCTCATGAACGCGCAAGGCGAAGACGTCGTGGCCGGCATTCGTACACCGTTGCCGGTGAGCGCGCTCGCGAAGAACGTGCCCGAGGCCTACAAGGAACTGGAGCAGACGTACAAGAAGCTCGAAAAACATTACCGCGACATGCTCGATCTGGAATTCACGATCCAGGAGGGCAAGCTGTACATGCTGCAGACGCGTGTCGGGAAGCGGACCGGCATCGCGGCGGTCAAGATCGCCGCCGACATGGTCAAGGAAGGTCTGATCTCCAAGGAAGAAGCGGTGCAGCGGATTAGCCCGGACCAATTGGCCCAATACCTGTATCCGATTTTCGATACCAAGGAGGAATCCAAAGCCAATCCACTGGGGAAAGGATTGCCTGCGGGCCCGGGAGCCGCGGCCGGCAAGATCGCGCTGACGCCGGATCGCGCGGTCGATATGAAGGCGGCGGGCAACCGCGTGGTCCTCGTGCGGCAGGAAACGAGCCCCGACGATATTCACGGGATGAATGCGGCGGCGGGATTTCTGACCGCGCGCGGAGGCATGACGAGCCATGCGGCCGTCGTCGCCCGCCAGATGGGCAAGGTCTGTGTGGCCGGATGTGAATCGGTGGACGTCGTCGACAATCAGACCGTCAAGATCGGCGCCAAGACGTTCCGCGAGGGAGACTATCTCTCGATCAACGGGTCCACCGGGAACGTCTACGAGGGCGACATCCCGGTCGTGGAATCGGAGATCATCCAGGTCGTCCAGGGCAAGCTCGATCCGAAAAAATCGGACAAGTATCAGCGGTTCGCCACCATTCTGTCCTGGGCCGACAGCTTCCGCAAGCTGCACGTGCGGGCCAATGCCGACATTCCGGAGCAGGCCAAAATCGCGCGTGGGTTCGGGGCGGAAGGGATCGGTCTCTGCCGCACGGAGCACATGTTCTTCGCGGAGGATCGCATTCCGATCATGCAGAAGATGATTCTCGCCCGGACGAAAGAGGAGCGGGAAAAGTATCTCGATCAACTGCTGCCGCTGCAGAAGCAGGACTTCATCGGCCTCTATCGCGAGATGCAAGGATATCCGGTCACGATCCGGCTGCTCGATCCGCCGCTTCATGAATTTCTCCCGAAGCGCGAAGAATTGATGGTCGAGATCGCACAGCTCGAATTGACCGGAAGCGACGGAGCAAAACTGGAGGAAAAGCGCCGGCTGCTCGCCCGCGTGGAAGAGCTGCACGAGTTCAATCCCATGCTCGGTCTGCGCGGCTGCCGGTTGGGGATCACGATGCCGGAGATCACCCGCATGCAGGCCAGGGCGATCATGGAGGCGGCCTGCGAGCTCGCAAAGGAAGGCAAGAAGATCGTGCCGGAGATCATGATTCCCCTCGTCGGCATGGTCTCCGAAATGAAAGCGCAGAAGGATCTCGTGCGCGAAGTGGCGCAGGAGACGATGAAGCGCTGTAACGTGAAGCTCTCGTACCTGGTCGGCACGATGATCGAATTGCCGCGGGCGGCGGTCACGGCCGACCGGATCGCCGAAGAAGCCGAGTTCTTTTCGTTCGGCACCAACGACCTGACCCAGACCACGTTCGGCTTCTCACGGGACGATGCCGCCAAGTTCATCGATCACTACAAGACGGTCAACATCATGGAGTCCGATCCCTTTGCCGTGCTCGATCGCGAAGGAGTCGGCGCCCTCATGAGACAGGCCATCGCGGCCGGGCGCAAGACCAGGGCGGGCATCAAGCTCGGAATCTGCGGCGAGCACGGAGGTGACCCGAATTCCGTCGAGTTTTGTCACATCTTGGGATTGGACTACGTCAGTTGCTCGCCGTTCCGCGTCCCGATCGCCAGGCTGGCCGCCGCGCACGGGGCGCTGGCGGAAGCCGAGGCCAAGAAGGCCGCCAAATCATCTTCTCCGGCACGAGCGAAGTCGGCGCCATCGGCCGGCGCAAGCCGTCGATCCCGCCTTGCCCGCAAAAAGCGGTGATGAGCCCACATTATTCACGAAGGTTTCTACTGCAACCGCCGATACGCCGTTGCGACAAGCTGGCATGCGGTCAGTCGGCATGCCAGCGGGCAGGCTCACCACTCAGTCGGTCAACATACTGTGGTTAAGTATGCCTCTCTCCCTCGTGGTTCCGCGCGCCCGTCTCACGTGGCGTCTCGACGGTTTCGCGACGAAACCTCGTAAATAATGAGGGCTAGCTCCGCGCACGACGTTCGGTACATGACCTTGGCCCTTCGCCTGGCGGCCAAGGGCCGGGGAACCGCCGGTCCGAATCCGATGGTCGGGGCCGTGGTGGTTCGCGGCCGGCGCATCGTCGGCCGGGGATTTCATCGCCGTCCCGGCCTGCCTCACGCGGAAATTCTCGCGTTGAATGAGGCGGGGAAGCGGGCACGAGGCGCGACGCTGTACGTGACGCTCGAGCCATGCTGTCATCTCGAGAAACGTACCCCGCCTTGTGTACCGGCCGTCATTGAATCCGGTGTGCGACGCGTCGTCATTGCGATGAGGGATCCCAATCCGCTCGTGAAAGGGAAGGGGATTGCCGCCTTGAGACGCGCGGGATTATCGATCACGACCGGCGTGGCAGGCCGCGAGGCTGAAGCGTTGAACACAGTCTACCGCCACTGGATCGCGACCAAGCGTCCCTATGTCACCCTGAAAGCGGGCATGACGCTCGATGGACAAATCGCCACGCCTTCCGGCGAGTCGCAGTGGATTACGGGCATACACTCGAGACGGGATGCGCACCTTCTTCGGTCACGCGTGGATGCGGTGCTGATCGGGGTCGGTACGGTGCAGGCCGACAATCCGTCCTTGACAGCCCGGACAGGAGCGCGGCTCGATCGACTGTCACCGAGACAACCCCTGCGCGTTGTGGCAGACAGCCGCTTGTGCAGCTCTCCTCAGGCGCGGGTGTTCTCGGCGCAGGCTGAAGCCCGGACCATCGTAGCCACGACGGCGGCCGCGCCGGCATCGAAGCGGCGGGCGCTCGAGAAGAAGGGGATCGAGACCGTCGTGCTGCCGGCGGTTCGGGGCCGCCTATCGCTGCCCGCCCTGCTGAAGGAGCTCGGCCGGCGAGGCATCACATCGCTTTTGCTTGAAGGGGGGAGCGAGTTGAATGCAGCGATGCTGAAGGCGAAGCTGGTGGATCACGTGCGGCTCTATATCGCGCCGGCCTTCCTTGGCGGCGCAAACGCGAAGGGCCTCATCGGTGGAAGGAGCCCCGGCCGCCTCGCGGAGGCCATCAAGCTCCGCCACGTGAGAATCGAGACCATCGACGGCGATCTGGTCGTAGAAGGCGATTTGTGATCCGGTGGATTGTCTGCTGCTGCCTCATTGTGCTGCCCGCCCACGCCAGTCATGCCGGGTCGGCGAATCCCGCCCCTGAGAGTCTTGCCTCTCTGATCTTTCAATACTTGGATACCAATGACAGTGGAGAAGCGGACCGCCTCTTGCGGGCGCTGCTGTCGCGCCCGGATGTCTCGATTGAAACCGCCACCCGCATCATTCAGACCGAACGTCCGTATTCATCGGAGCCGATCGGCACGCTGTCCGAAGAGCGAATCACGATCCGGGGCCGCCCGTATCCGCTCGCGTTGTCCATTCCACTGACGTATCAACCATCGAAAGGTTATGGATTGGTGGTATGCCTGCACGGAGCCGGATTCACCGGCGAGGCTTACCTCGAGCGATGGCAGACGCGATTGGGAGAGGACTATATCCTGGCATGCCCGACGTATCCCGCCGGCGCCTGGTTTACGAGACGTGCCGAAGAACTGGTGCTGGCCGCCGTGCAGCAGGTGCGCCGTCGCTATCACATCGATCCCGATCGGATCTTTCTCACCGGCATGTCGAACGGCGGGATCGGGGCTTGGCTGATCGGCATGCACGATGCGCCGCTGTTTGCGGGCATCGCGCCCATGGCGGGCGGACTGGACGATGTCTTGCTGCCGTTTCTTGCCAACCTGAGCAACACGGGCATCTACATCATTCACGGGGCGAAGGATCAAGTCATGCCGGTGGAACTGAGCCGTGCGCTTTCGCGGGAGTTGACCGCGCTCGGCATTCCGCATGTCTATCGCGAGCATCAACGCGAGCATCCGATCGCGGGCGGCCACTACTTTCCACGCGAGGAACTGCCGGATCTCGTCGCTTGGTTCGCGCGTCAGCGCCGCGAGCCGTTGCCAGTGAAGATCGCCGTGGTGCGCGAGGCCAGCCGCTTTCAGTCTTTTAACTGGGTCCGCATCGAATCGACCGATCCCATCGCCGCCTTTTCGGATGACTTGATCGACAAGCGGGACGAGCGCATCAAGCAGCGCGAGTATGCCAAGCTCGAGGCGGCGATCACCGCGCCGAATCGCATCGAGGTCAAGACCGAACGGGTGCAGCGCTATAGTTTGTTCCTCAACGATCGGTTGATCGATCTCTCCAAGCCGCTCACCGTGACGACGAACGGTCAGGCGTCGTTCGAAGGGACGGTCACGCCGTCTCTTGAAATACTGCTTCGGCAAGCGAGATTGCGACAAGATCCTCTTCAACTGTTTCCGGCCTATGTCACCCTTTCGGTGCAGGGAACGACGCCATGAGCGCGGCGGTTCCTTTCTCCACGAGGCCGTCGGCATTCTTCATAGGGTTGCTCATGGCCGCGCTCACGTTGCTGGTGCCGCGAGAGAGCCGTCCGGAAGCTTGTGTGCTTCCGTCCCAGCATGTCGGCCTGACGTTCCCGGTGGAAAAAGTGGAACGGGAATGGGCCTGCCGGCTGGAGCCGATCGTCAGCCAGTACACGACGGCCAACAAGGTCGGACCGGTCAAGACGGCGCTGGCGGAAACGGTCTATCTCTATCTGTTGGATCGTCCGCCTACCGCGGCGGCGCTGATCAATCGTCTCGATCTCGGGCTCTACAAATCCGACATGCGCGGTCCCGGCCGCTATTGGGGCAGCGACGGCGAAGGGACGGAGGGAATCGTCCAACTCGTCTATCATGACGACAAGTCGCGAATCTATTTTTTGGAAGGCACACACCACAGCCGTGCGTTGCCGAACATCAGAGGGAAAGCCGTCGTATTCCTCAGAATGAAGCCGGTCACAGACGCACAGGGAGCGGAGGCTGTGGAAACGACGCTCGTGTCGTACGTCAGGCTTGACAACCGTTTCTTGTCCGGCCTGCTGTCGCTGCTCCGTCCCCTGATCGGCAACACCGTCACACGCAAGCTGCTCAAAGGCGTCGAGACGGTCAATCGTCTCGGCCTCGAAATGCGGCAGCACCCCGAACGAGTGCTCTTTGAAGCGATGGACCCTCCGGCCTTGCCCGCGGAAGACGTGGCCTTTCTCAAGCAGGCTCTGGCCGGTAGGCAGGAGCCGGGGAAGATGAAGTCGCAGCCGGTGGCACCGCGATGACGCCGTCACGGAGTTTTCTGCTGATCTGTACCGTCGGTATTTTCTGTTTCGTCAGCTACAACATGGTCCGGATGCCGGTCTTGTCCCTGTTCGCGGAGTCGCTGGGCGCCGGGCCCGAGCGGATCGGGTTGATCGTGTCGGTCTCGACGTTGACCGGCGTGTTTCTAAAATTGCCGTCCGGCGCCCTCTCCGATATTTATGGGAGAAGATTTCTGTTGCGGATCGGCGTCGTGGCGTTCGGATTGCCGCCGTTCGTCTATCCCTTTATTACGGACCTCGATGCCCTGACGGTCCTGCGGTTCGTTCATGGTCTCGCCACGGCGATCTTTGCGCCGAGCGCCCTGGCCACTGTGGCCGAGCTCTACCGCGAGCGGCGCGGTGCGGCGCTCGGCACGTACACCGCCTGTACTCAGTCCGGCGCGCTGCTCGGCCCGTTCATCGGCGGTTATTTGATTTACGCCGCGGGATTCTCGACGGCCTTTGTCACGGCCGGGGTCTTCGGCTGCGTGGCGATCGCGTTGTTCTACAGCCTGCACCTCGATGTGGCGACGCCGCGCGTGCATGACAAAGGCGTCGGGGCGGTGTGGGCCGACATGTGGAAAGGCTTTACGGTCGTGGCCCGGAACCGGAAAGTCTTGATTACGAGCATGACGGACGGCGCCAAAATGATTGCGAACGGCGCGTTGATGGCGTTCTTACCTCTCTACGGCGTGTCCGCGGGCTTGAACCCGGGAGAAGTGGGACTGCTCTTCACCGTGCAAGCCTTCACGTCGTTCTTCTCCAAGCCCATCATGGGCCGGGTATCGGATCGTGTCGGACGCAAACCTCTCATCGTGATGGGTCTCGTGATTTGTGCGGCGACCTTCATCAGCATTCCGCATGTGTCCCTGTTCGCCGTGCTGTTGTGTCTGTCTGCCGGATTCGGATTCGGCGAAGCGGTCGTGTCCTCCTCGTCCTCCGCGCTCGTCGCCGATAGCTCGGAGTTCAAGACACTGGGAGCCGGTATGGGGATGCAGGGCACTATAATGGATATCGGCCACGCGAGCGGGCCGTTGCTGGCCGGTCTCTTGATCGCCAATATGAGCTACGCCGGCGCGTTTGCCGTCATCGCCGGTGTTCAGGTGGGCGCTGCGCTCTTGTTCTGGCTCGCGATGAGAAAAGCAGGCTGTTGAAAAATGCCGCCAGCTTTGTTCTCGCATCGCTCAGAGGCTCAACATACGGCCTGTGAAGAGCTGTTCTGACAGCTCGGGGCGGGCGGGTGAATTGGTCTACGCTTCACCTTTAAGACACTGGGCGCTCACCGACTCGCGCCCGCCCGCAAACGTGACGCTCATTATTCTTCGCGTCGCGGACCTCGCTGCGGCCTCGCTGAACGGCCTTTTTGAACAGCCTGCGGGTCAGGTGCAGTGCCATATATACAGGTACAGTGCTATATATAATGGACCGCCATGCGCGAATACACGACCGAAGATCTGGTCATCGGCATCGTCGCCGCGGTCGGCGTGCTGGTCCTGATCGTCGTCTTCGTCTATGTGGTGAAACAAGTGTTGAGCCAGAAAGGGGAATAGGCTCCAGGGGCCATTTTCAATATCCTGTATGTTTACTGGGATCGTAGAAGAGATGGGCGCCGTGACGGCGATCGAAAAGACCCTGGCTGGGACCAGGATGACCATCTTGGCCTCAACCGTCCTGAGCGACCTCAAGATCGGCGACAGTGTGAGCGTCAACGGCACGTGCCTGACGGTCATCGCCAAAAACGATCGAGAATTTGCCGTGGAAGTTTCGCCGGAAACATTATCCATCACCACGCTCGGACATGTCGCGGCCGGTGCGCCGGTGAACCTGGAACGAGCGATGAAGATCAACGAGCGAATCGGCGGGCATCTCGTGGCCGGCCATGTCGACGGAGTGGGCACGATTCGCAGCAGGCGGCAGGACGGCAACGCCATTGTCTTCACGATCGAGGCGCCGTCGGAGATTCTGCGCTACTGCGTCTCCAAGGGATCGATCACGGTAGATGGCATCAGCCTCACGGTCAACGACGTGAGCGACCATTCGTTCAGCGTCGCCATCATCCCGCACACCGCCAAGGTGACGACGCTCGGCCTGAAACAGGTGAACGACACGGTCAACCTCGAATCCGATCTCATCGGCAAATACGTCGAACGGCTGCTCCAGGAGCGCAGCCAATTGCCGAAGAGCAAGCCGGTGATCGACCAGGATTATCTGAAGAAAAGAGGGCTCATTTAGGTCAGTTCGGCGGGTCCTGTCACGGTGAACAGCCCCACCGTGCTCACTCCACCCATCCCCCAGTGGGTCCCTTCCGTTCCGCGCGGTGGGGCGCCCGTTCACCGCGCCACCCGCCAATCGCTCCCATCGAAACCTAGCGAATGGTTATGGTATCTCCTGCTCTCGTGTTATCGTGTGCGTGGCTGGCCTATGCTCGCTAAACAATCTCCTGAAGAACTGAAGAAATTTAGAAAGATGTCTTGGTGTTATCAGCAAACCTTTGCAACGCCACTAAAGAAGCTTTCTCCGTTTATCGAGACAATCACGTGTGTCTCCACGGCTCTACGTGGTGGCACAGTCATTATCGATCAAGCCATCTTTGAACCACGGCATCTGCTCGCTTTACTTGCATCCCATTCGTTAAATCAGGAATATCAAAGTGGGGTGTGCATCACTGCTTCAGGTCTTCAAGAAACCCAATCGCTTCTCCAGGCTGCACTCAGCGACTGGATTGATTTTGCATTTGTCTCTACGCCACGTTCCTTTGCAATCTATGCTGACCACGATGAATACATTACTTTCTTAGCCGACACTAAGTCAGACCTCAACGGTGTTGTCAAAGCCCTCCTTCAAGACGGATTCCGGTCAATCGAAGGCTACGAAGAGATCTCTCCGACGAACCGATGTAGTCTCACTGCGCAACTTGATCGTGGAGGTAGATGTTAGCATGCCACAGATGTTGGGGGTCATTGCTTGATTTTGCACTTCCACATTGCGTGTGTGGGTGCAGCGTAAGTGGCACGATATTGATTCCGGCTCGAATTTTGACATACGGCAAGATGCCCAGACAAATCGAGTAGGGATTGCGTGGTGCAAAGTCAAACAATGGCCCCATAGTTTTGCGCTCTTTGACTTTCTTCCTCTGGACAAGGATGGGATGCCAAGCACGCGACTTGTGCCGAGGCTCGGGCACCGTACTGCTGAGCCGATGCGGTCGTGTCCCACGACGGCGAGCACTGTTCGAAGGTCCGTTCGCGAAGCATGAACAGACCGAGTTGCACAGCCGAGCAGAGGCGAAGCATCGTACGGTCGACCTGAGGCACCGGAGCGTGCGGGCATTCCATCCTGTAACGGTGTTGATTCGTTCGTTACAATGATGGATGCGCTCTTCCTCATTCCCATCGGTCCTTCCGCAAGGCTTTCAATACCTGCCTGACTGGATCACTTCAGAAGAAGAACAAGATCTGCTAACGCACATCGAGAAGTTGTCGTTCTCCGAGGTGCGCATGCACGGCGTCGTGGCCAAGCGAAGGGTCGTTCATTTCGGATGGGACTACGGATACGAGTCTTGGAGAATCACGCCCACTGAGCCCATACCGGATTGGCTCCAGCCGCTCCGGGAACGTGCAGCGGGATTGATGCACGTTGCAACCGAGACTGTGGAAGAGGTGCTCGTGACTCGCTATGAGGCGGGAGCTGGAATCGGATGGCATCGCGATGCGCCGATGTTCGGTCCGACGGTCGTCGGCGTCTCGTTGGCGGGAACGTGCCGCATGCGCTTTCAACGGCGGGTTGGTGCGGCCAGGGAAACAGCCGAAATCCTGTTGGAGCCCCGTTCGGCCTATGTCTTCACGGGCGCCGCTCGATTGCACTGGCAACATTCCATCCCGGCGACGAAGACGCTCCGCTATTCCATCACGTTTCGCACGGTGAAAGTCCGCTCACCGAAGTAGGACCCAAGGGACGGGCGCCGGCGTGTCGGAGCAGTCTCCTTACCGCGCCTGCCACGCCGCGTTCCTCGTCATCCTGCCCCACTGACCTTTTTTTCCGGCGATCCAGCGATACATCCCCACGAGCTTCCACCAGGAGTTCACCTGACGGTACCCGAAGTTTTCGGCGACGGCGGTGAGAGCCAGCAACAGCAACTGTTTCGAATTGGGATACAAGTGAAACGAGAGCTCTTCCAGGAGCAGCGCGCTGATCGAGAGCAGCACGCCCAGGCTGATCACGAGCACGAGCAGCGTCAACCACGTGTGCAGGGAAAGATAGCCCAGCGCAAATGCCGCGATGAGAAAGACGTACATGAAGATTTCAACGACCGGACCGATCATTTCGAACAGGATCATGAAAGGGAATGCCAGCCAGCCCGCCGTTCCTCCATGCGGGTGGCAGAGCAGCTCGATATTTTTGGAGAGACTCTCGCACAGCCCGCGCTGCCACCGGATCCGCTGGTTCCTGAGTGTGGCGAAGTCTTCGGGCGCTTCGGTCCAACAGACGGGATCCGGGACGAAGGTGATGCGGTACGGTTTACGCTCGAGCCGCATGACGCGGTGCATCCGCACGATCAATTCCATGTCCTCGCCGATGGTGTCGCGGCGATAGCCGCCCACCGAGACCACGGTGTCTTTGTGAAAGACGCCGAACGCACCGGAGATGATCAGCACGGCGTTCAGCGGCGACCAGCCGACACGCCCAAACAGGAACGCGCGCAGGTATTCCACGAGTTGAAAGAGGGCCAGCCAGTTCGACGGCAGCCCCACCTTCGTCAGGAAGCCGTTCTTGGCCTCGCATCCGTTGGCGATCCGGATCGTGCCGCCGCTCGCGATCGTGCGCGCGTCGTTCAGGAAGGGTTGCACCACGCGCCGCAGGCTGTCGCGCTCGAGAACCGAGTCCGCATCGATGCAGCAGAACAGGGGATAGCGGGAGAGATTGATGCCGACGTTCAGCGCGTCGGCCTTTCCGCCGTTGACCTTGTCGATGACCCGCAAATTCGGATAGCGGGCGGAGGTGTACACCGCTCGCAGCGGTTTCGTGGCGAGCCGGCGATCGTAGGTTTCGGGAAACGGCGTCAGACGAAACTCGTCGATCAAGACCTCCATGGTTCGATCGTTCGACCCGTCGTTGATCGCGATGATTTCATATTCGGAATAGGTCAGTTGGAGGAGCGAGCGAAGCGAGGCGGCGATGGTCGCCTCTTCGTTGTAGGCGGGAACGAGAATGCTGATCTGCGGTTCGAACCCGGTGCAGGCCTGCGGGAAGCCGTCGAGCACATGTTCCGCCATGTAACGGTGCAGGTACACCATGGCGATGAGATCGAGCGTCAAGTATCCGGCGGTGATGCCGACAAGATAGAGCAGGGATGCCCAGTTGAAGACGACAAGGATGCTCTCCAGCGACATGCGTTATGCGTTCCTTGCGCCATGGTCCCGGCCGGGGATCGGGAAGGCCGCCGTCCTCGCCCTGCATCTCATTCTGGCCCCGTTCCTCGATCTCGGAGCCGCCTTTTCAGAATCGATTCCCATCTCCGATCCCCTTCCCGCGGACATCGAAGAGATCGAGTTGACGTACCGGCCAGGCCAATCCCTTCCGGCCGTGTCGCTGAAAGGCCCCGCTCTGCCGGCCGCTATTCCTTATCGACCGCCTGGGAAAATTCTTGATCTGCTTCCTTCGCTTGCCGCTGCCCCGATGGGATCCTGTCTGAGGCGAGCCGACAAGCGAGGCACCGCCTTCGACGTCTCGCCGGCATCCGAAGCGGGTCAGGGGTGCGAGATGGTCGTGTCTCTTCGGCAACAAGCGAAGCTGCTGGACGGATTGTCGTATCAGGTCCTCCATCTGCGCGGCCACGTGACTGGACGTGCCACGGTCGGCTTGATGGATGAGAATGGCGAACGGCCGGCACAGGCTGTGCCGGCCGGGTCCGTCACCGGATCGTTCGACATCACGCTGCCTCTCAACACTGCGGCCCGGTCGCTGGATCTCCGGCGTCTGGCCGCACTGACGATTCGCCTGGAAGAAGGCTCCGGCTCCCTCACGCTCGAAGAATTCCGGCTGGAGGCGCAACCGGCGGCGCGACCGGAAAGGCAGGTCGGCCTCTGGATATGGAACTACCGTGATGCGATGGAGCATCCGACGAAGCTTTGGAATGCCTGCCTTCAAGCCGGTTGCCGGAGAGTGGCGATCCAAGTTCCGGCTCTCGACGACACGGCGGAGCGATGGAGGGCCTACGGAGAACTCTTGGAGGCTGCGAAGTCGCGGGGTCTCGAGACCTACGCGCTGGACGGATATCCGGATGCGATTCAAGAACCCGGAGTATTGGCCGAAAAGATACGGAGAGTTGTCGAAGGAACGGGCGCCGCACTCTCCGGAGTCCAACTGGACGTCGAACCGTATCTCTTGCCGGGATTCTTTCGCGATGAGTCGGGCTCCGAACGCTATCTCGATCTGATCGATCGCATCACACGGACGGTGGCGGGACGGGCGCGCGTCTCCGTCGTCGTGCCGTTTTGGTTTACGTCGGTGCCGGTGCATGGACGCCCCTTGGCCTTTGCGGTGATGGATCTGGCCGATGAGGTCGCCGTGATGAGTTACCGCACCGATATGGAGGAAGTGGCCTCCATCGCGGAAGACTGGCTTCGGTATGGCGACGTGGTCCGGGTTCCCGTCTGGTTGGCACTTGAGACGACGACGCTGCCGGAAGAGCGGCTCGTCGTCCTTCGACGTGAACGGCATGCCGCGCTGGCCGACGCCTATCTCGATCGCCGACACGCGCGTCTGGTCTGGGAATCACCGTCGACCGTCGACGGCGGCAAGGAGGCCGAGTGGTTCCGCATCCACCATCGTGTGACGGTGAATCCCTCCCGCATCACGTTCGCCGGACGAGCCCGTTCCCTCGTCCGCCGGGCCGCCCAATCGTTGCTTCACGGGACCGATCATTCCAGTCTGGCCGGCGTGATGATCCACGATCTCGACGGTTTCTTGGCCTTGTCCGAGTGATGCCGATCGCGGGGGCGGTCCTGCTCGTGCTGCAAGTTTTCGTTACTCCGATTGTCCATGCGGAGTCCTCGCCGGAGGCGGCGCCCGTATCCACAGGCAATCAGCGATGGCTGCAGGAGGCGAAAGAGTTCGAGCAATCGCAACGCTATGCCGAGGCGACGGAGCGGTATCGCCGATATTTGGCGGAACATCCCGAAGATGATGAAGTGCGAGGCTCATTGGCGCGGGTACTGTCGTGGCAGGAGGAGTATCGGGAAGCGGAGGAACTGTACCGGGACATCTTAAGCCGGCATCCCACGGACCAAGACATCCGAGCGGCTCTCGCGCGTCTGCTCTCCTGGCAGAAACGATTTCCGGAAGCGCAAAAGATTTATGAAGAGATTCTTCTCGAGAATCCGTCGAACTGGGAAGCGGAGCGCGGATTGGCGGATGTCTTTCTGTGGAGCGGTCGCCACAAAGACGCGCTGCGCCACTACGAAACGGTTCTCGCGGCCACGCAGGATCCGGAAGTGGCGCGCCGGGTCGAAGGCCTCAAGGCCGAGCGGTCGCCGGTCGCGCCGGTCGGGGGCACGCCGGACATCCTCCGGCTGCCGTACCGCGATTATCTGAAGGCCGGGTACAGCCATTTTTCCTACACCAAAGGTTTGCCGGACGAGCGCGATTTTCTGATCGAAGCCGCCAAGCCGCTTGGCGATAAGACGTTCATCGCGCGCATCGAACCGCTGAACCGGTTCGGTTTTCACGATACGCCGGTGTCCGCCGAACTCTACAGCCCCTTGTGGCAGCGGGCTTGGGGGTACATCGGCGCGCAGGCCACCGTGAATCCGAGTTTCGCGCCCAACTATTCGGTCGTCGCGGACCTGTATCAAGGTCTGGGCGCCGTCTATCCACGGTTCTCTCCACTGGAGCTGTCCTTCGGCTATCGACGCCTACTGTACAAGAAGGACAACATCGATCTGCTGTTGCCCGGGTTCAATCTCTATTTACCGTTCAATGTCTGGGTGACGGAAAAAGTGTATTACGTTCCCGACACGGGATCGATCACGCTCTCGTCGCAGATCACGTGGCGGCCTACGGATCGGATCCAAATGTACGCGTCGTATGGATTCGGGACGTCGGGCGAACGGATCGTGGCGACACAGGACTTTATCCGAGTGAACAGCCGGATCGTCCAGGGTGGAGTGATTTTTCCCATCAGCACGAAACTTTCCGGCGAAGCGAACCTCTATTACGAAGACCGGAGTACGCTCTATATCCGGCGCGGCGGCACGTTCAATCTCATCTACCACTGGTGACGGCGAATGCTCGCACGATTCCACGGCCCCGGCATTTTCGGATTGTTGCTGCTGTGTATCATCGGCGGGCTCGGATGGCTCCAGAGCCGTTCACAGCCGTCGACCCACATCGTCAAGCCGGAAGACATAGTGATCTTCCCCGGTGTGGTCGGCCCGACCGACACAACAAGGGTTGCGTTGGCGATCCCGACGCCTCTCGATGGCTATGTCGCGGGCCAACAGAGTCGCCTGGCCGTACTCTTGACCGAAGAGAAGTCGAATTGGCTCGGTCTCGCGCACGGGCTGAAGACCATCGGCGTGCCGTTCCTCGTGACCAGGGACTACCGCGAGGCGCTGAAGCACCAAGTGATCCTGGTCTATCCTTCGCTCACCGGTCGGTCGTTCCCACCCGACGCGTTGAGGGCCATTGGCGCCGTTCCTCGTCAAGGAGGGACGCTTATCGCGACGCAGGTGCTTGGCGGAGGGTTGGAAGAGGTATTCGGGTTCAAGGAAATCGTGCCGGCCCATCAGAGCTCGGAAGTCCGCTGGGATCGTGGCCATCCGTTACTCGCGGGAATGACGGACCCGAAGGAATGGACCACAAGAGTGCAATCGACCATCAGTGAAGAACGGATCGCGGCGTATGGGTACACCGAGGCCCGAGACGCGCTCGGACGATATCCGGACGGGCTCGCGGCTGTGACTGTGAAATCCTACGGCAAGGGCGGGGCCTACGCGTTCGGCATCGATCTCGGAACGCTGCTGCTGAAAGGCTACAACAATCGGGCTGATGGAATCATGACGAGTTTCGACAACCGGTTCGATCCGACGCTCGATGTGTGGCTCCGTCTCCTGAGGTCGATGTACAAGACCGGAAACCCCGATGCAGTCACGCTGGGGACGGTCCCGTTCGACAAGTCGCTCTCGGTCATTCTGACCCATGACGTTGACTTCTCCGAATCCATGGCCAATGCGGTCGCCTATGCCGAGTATGAACACAGTCAGGGATTCGCCGCGACCTACTTCATCCAAACGAAATATGTCCGGGATTACAACGACGAGGTTTTTTTCGATGACACGGGAGTCCGGCATCTCAAGCGACTCGTTGAGTTGGGTATGGAACTCGGCAGCCACACGGTCGCTCATTCGAATGTCTTCAATACGTTCCCGATGGGAACCGGTGAGGAGCGGTATCCGGCGTACCAGCCGTTCGTGAAGGATCGACGGACGTCGTTGGGGGCAACGATCCTCGGTGAATTGCGGGTCAGCAGGTTTCTGGTCGAGCATTTCAGCGGACAAGCGCCGATGCGGTCGTTCCGCCCCGGCGAGCTCTCGTATCCATTCGGGCTTCCTCAGGCGTTGGCGGCGACAGGATTTCGGTACAGCTCCACCTCGACCGCCAATAATTCATTGACTCATTTCCCGTATCAGTTGACGTACGACCGGCTGAACGAGTCGGAAGTGCCGGTATTCGAGTTCCCCGTTACCGTGGAAGATGAAGAACTGCCTCCTCTGGGGCAGCGGTTGCCGGAGGCGGTGCAATTGGCCAGGCAAATCGCCCGCTATGGCGGCAGCATGGTCGTGCTGATTCATCCCAATATCCTCGGACACAAGCTGGAGTTCGAGCGAGGCTTCGTCGAAGCGGTCAAGGATATGTCCTGGTTCGGGTCGCTGAAACAATTCGGCGACTGGTGGGCGGCTCGCAACGAGGTGCAGGTCGACGTCGAGCGACGAGAGCGCCGTGCAACGATCCGTCTCAATGCGCCGCAACCCTTGGCCGGACTCGTCCTTGAAGTCCCGGCAGGCTGGACGCTCCTCGCGGGTGCCGATGAACCGAATCGGCCTGTTCAGCGAAACTGTCGGATCCTCTTTCCGGAATTGTCGGGGAACTCGACCCTGCATATTACGGTGGGTCACGCCGCAATCTGCGACCGACAAGCGCCTCCAGACGTGAAGGAGGCAGGTCCTCCCGTCATGCGGCCGGCAGGCAGAGCCTCTTGAGGCGCAACTGCGCGATGAAGGGAATGATGATTTCCTGCGCTTCGACGCTCGGCATGTTGAGCTGGAGGGCCGCCAACTTTTCCTCGCTCATCCAGGGAAGGCTCGACAACGCTTCCGCCGCCCGATACCGGACCCACCAATGCCGATCATCCAGCAGATGGACCAGGCGGGACTCATCTTCCTCGCGCCCCATTTTGCCCAGCGCGGCCGCGGCTTGGAGGCGGATGTACCAGACCGGGTGACCGAGATGGGTCCTGACGAGCGGAAGATCTTGGGGGTCGCCGCTTTCGCCCATGAACGATAAGCAGGCTGCCGTGAGATCGTCCGCTTGATCCGACTTTTGCAAGAGACCGCGGACCGCCGGAAGCGCCTGCCGGCAATGGGCGGCGGCCAAGTACCGAATCAATCGCGCCACCATGATCGGTTGCGCGGAGGCGGTGATCAGGGTCATGGCCTCTGCGGCAAGCTCCGGACCTGCTTCGTTGAGAATCGCCATGATCTTCAACGGCGACCAGTCGCGCCTGGTGCCGATGAGCGAG
>DATFDJ010000129.1:0-12103 GCA_035252115.1 Nitrospira sp.
AACCCATGTGGGGTTCCTCCTTTGAATGATGACATTGTCTTGAACACGAGGAACGGGGAAGGAGCGGGCCGAAGACGCGAACGACACGGCGGCTTGGGTCTGACTTCCGACGAAATTCCCGGACAAGGCAACATCGATGTTGCGGGCCTGCTTCTGTGAACAACCCTCCATCGCGAGGCCCGTACGATGAAGTTATGTCAAACCTAACATACGAATACCGCAATTACAACCCAAACGATGCTCCAAATGCACGGTCTTCAGAACTCGCCGCTGCATGCCGAGGCGCCGTTTGAATAGAATGTTCATTGTCCGGAGAGACACGTTTATTCTCCGACACGGACAAGCGACCCCTGGACTTTACAATAGGAAAACGTCCGATAAAACCATGCGATCATGACTGCCAGCATCAGCACATTGAGCCCGCAGGCCCACAGCAAATGGGTCACCGGTGTCCCGGACCCGGTCAGCACGGACCTCATGCCTTCGAACACATGGGCGGCCGGGTTACCCCATGCAACCGTTCTCAACCACGGCGGCAAGACATCCATCGGGTAGAACACGCAAGAGATCGGTTGGAAGAGAAACACCATGCTCCAGGCCAGAACCTCGGCTTCTTGTCCGAACCGCATGATCAGGGATGTCGTCAACACGCCGATACTCCACCCCGTGACGACCAAATTGACCACGAATGGCAGTAACCAGAGTCCCATGACCATCACATTGTAGTCGTAGAATATCCACGCACACAGGCTCATGACGACCGAGACGGCGGCCACCTTGAAGATGCTCATGGCAATGGTGGCGGCCAGGAATTCCCCCGGTGTCAATGGACTGGCGAACAGATTCATGAGATTGCGGGCCCACAGTTCCTCGAGAAACGAAATGGTAATGCCCTGCTGCGAACGGAACAACATGTCCCAGAGAATCAGCGCACCGAGGAAGAAGGTCACGGATCCGGGTATTTGCGGCTGATACTTGAGCAAATACACGGTAATGAACCCCCAGATCACCAGATCGAGAAACGGCCAGTAGAAAATCTCCATGATGCGGGGCAAGCTTCGCTTATACAGGTAGAGATGACGCGCCACCAACGCGCCGATGCGATGCGCCTTCATCCTCTCCCTCCATGGTCCTGACCGGGCTCGTGGGTGCAGCCTCCGCAGCCATGATGCCTCCCCAACAATTCATCCATGAGATGACGCACACCCTCGACCATGTGTGTCCCGGCCCGTTGCCCGTCCGGGGCTCGCCGAAGCGCCAGCCCCACAAGGACAAGCGGCATGATGGAGAGACCGGCGGCGAAAGCTTGGCTGTTCCCCTCCATGTGGCCCCGAGCCCACAGCAGCGCCCACACCAAGCACAAGGGAACCACCCCGACGATGAGACTATTGAGCACCACACGCACCCGACAGGTCCGCCGCGCCAAGCCGACCGTTCCAATGACCAACCAAAACCATCCCCAGCCCATGCTCAAGACGAGCCCGCCGGAAAGAATTCCAAGACCAAAATCCACCGCAGCCTGCATCTTAGGCGTCCCGCCGGTTCATGATTGGTCCCGTGCGATCTTCAGGAACACCTCCTCGAGGTCGGCCTGACCGAATCGCGCCACAATTTCCTGCGCCGTGCCCTCCGCGACGATCTTGCCCCGCTGCAGAAAGATGATCCGATCCGACATTTCTTCCATCTCACGCATGTTATGCGAGGTATACAAGATGCTGAGACCGGCCGACCGCCGCTCCTCTTTCAAAAGCGCGCGGATCTTGTGGGCGATGTCCGGATCGAGGCTCGCGGTCGGTTCGTCGAGGAATAAGATCTTCGGATCCGTCAAAAACGCCTTCGCCAACGTGAGCCGCGTCATCTGCCCCGTGGACAGTTTCCGCGTGATTTTCCGACGGAAGTCGCTCATCTCCAGCTTCTTGACGATCTCGTCCACCCGACGGGCGACGTTCGACAGCCCGTAGAGCCGCGCCGTGACCGAAAGATTTTCCTCGACGGTCAAGGCCATCGGCATGGCGATGTAGGTGGAGGAAAAATTCACGGCCTGTAAAATCTGCTCCCGATGAGTCGAAAGATCCAGGCCGAACATCCGAATCGACCCGGATGTGGGCGTGGTGAGTCCCAGCAGCATGTGCATGGTCGTCGTCTTGCCGGCGCCGTTCGGACCCAGCAGCCCGAGGATCTCGCCCGGTTTCATGGCGAACGAAATTCCGTCGACGGCGATGAACTCGCCGAAGCATTTCCGCAGTTTCGTCACTTCCAATACGGGAGCCGTCATGGATGGCAGCAAGACCGGTCGATTAGAACGATAAGAAGTCTTTGATTTTCTCTGGAAGATGACACGTTTCGCACTTGCGATCCAAGACCTTGCCCTGATATTCGTTCTTGCCGTCGTGACAACGGAAACAATCATTCAACGCTCTGATGCGCAGATACGACCCCTCCGGGTGGTCGGGAAACCAGGATTTGCTGTCCGCAGAGACATGGCCGCGCGGGATGACAATCGGGTAGTCTTTAATCGGCTTGTCATGGACGACGCCGGCATGGCACGTCGTACACCCGTCGTTCTGCCCCCTGGCTTTGAATGCCTCCATGTGCTTGCGATGGCTCATGATCAGTCCAACGTCCTTCACCGGCTGCGGAAGATCGCGGGGAGCCACTTCAGAGACGCGCAAAATATTCCGGTGGCAACTCAGGCAGACATCGGAGTCGACCGACGCTTTCAAATTGTGCCGATCGGTGGGAGTGCCGAACAGATAAATGGCCACGTCTTTCGTCCCGGCCCAAGCTTTGTCGTGCAACCAGCCCTCCACGGTCGGCCGGACATGACACGCGACACAGGTCACGTCTTTGTGCGACGACGTCACCCAACTGTCATACGAGGGTGCGATCGTGTGACAACTGGCGCAGAACGTGGGATGGTTGGTGAGCGGAACGGCAAGACCGGCCAGCGCGACGGCTCCGGCGACGAGCGCCAGAACGAGCGTAGCCTTAGGCTTCCAGCTCATGCTCCCGTTTGGCTCTCGGGAAATGCTTGATGATCAGGGCGGCCACTCCGGATACATCGTTGAGATCGAACACCGGAACCGACACATTCACCGGCTTATCAGACACGACAGCCAACAATCCTTCCGTCGAGATGGGAATTTCTCCGACTTGATCCCGAACGATGACGATCTTGGGATACCCCTCGTGCTTCCATCCTTCCGCGATGATCAGATCGTAGCTGTCATCCAAGAACCGCGCTCGGACGTCGACCACCTTCATCTCATCCGAGACGTCGGCAAACATCGCCATGCTGCCCTTTGACAGGACGACGACGCTGCTGGCACCGGCCTGTTTATGCCGCCAGCTATCCTTACCTTCCGTGTCCAGGTCGAATCCATGTCCGGCATGTTTGACGGTGGCAATCTTGTAGCCGGCGCGGACCAATTCGGGGATGACGCGCTCGATGAACGTGGTCTTGCCGCTGTTCGATTTCCCGACAAAGCAAACGATCGGTACCGGCATGAGGTCATTGGTCAATCGTCAATCGTCATTGGATACCGGGTAGGAGTGCTTACCTCGTCGCCCGGTGACGACCGACCATTGATCTCCTTTCTAACAACAAGACAGGCGGTGTGGACCTGTGTGCACGTGCTCTGCGTGGCTCGCCCAGCCCTCGCCGCCCAGCAGTTGGACGGCTACCTGATCCCCGGGATTGAGCCGTTCGACTTCGACGGGCACATCGATCAAACAATTCGCTTTCACCATCGAAGTCAGAATACCCGATCCCTGATCGCCGGTGGTCCTCACCTTGAAGACGCCGTCTTCTCTCGTGAGCACGCCACGGAGAAAATGACGCCGGTCCGTCCGCTTGGAAAACTTCTCCTGAAACTCCGCATGCACCGTCGGCCGGCCGTAACTCCGATGGCCGCTCATTTTCAGCATGGCAGGCCGGACCAACTGCTCGAAGGTCACCATCGAAGAGACGGGATTCCCCGGGAGTCCGAATGCGAGTTTGCCTTGAATCTTCCCGAATGCCAGCGGCTGTCCCGGACGGATCGCCAGTTTCCAAAAATTCATCTCCGCACCGAGATCGCGGAACACGGCTTTCGTAAAATCATAGTCGCCCATCGACACGCCGCCGGACAGCACCAGAATATCGGCGGTCAGGCCATGTGAAATTTTCTCTTTCAGGGCCGCGGGATTGTCCTTCGCGATTCCGAGGAGAAACGGGACGCCGCCGGCATCCTGCACCGCCGCCGCGATGCCGTAGCTGTTCGAATTGATGATTTTCTCCTCGCTGAACCGCTCGTCTAGATCAGCCAACTCGTCTCCGGTCGACAGGATCGCGACGCGCGGCCGCTGATGGACGAACACGAAGGACTTCGCCAGAATGGCGAGCATGCCGGCCTCGCCGGGACGGATCGTCGTGCCGCGTGCGATAATCCGCTCGCCTTTTTTCACGTCCTCGCCCTGCGGTCGGATGTTCGCGCCTTGAGCCTCCGGTCTGAAGACGCGGACCGAATCGGGCGCGGGGTCCGTATCTTCGACCTTCAGAACCGTATCGGCGCCCTTCGGAATCGGCGCACCGGTCATGATGCGAATCGCCTCGCCAGGACCCACCGATTTCGTCGGCATCTTGCCGGCCGAAACGTCTTCGATCACTTTCAAGGTGACGGGCTTCTGGATTGCGTGGTCCTGCTTGATGTCCTCCCAGCGGACGGCGAAGCCGTCCATGGCGCTGTTGTCCCAGGGCGGATTGTCGCGCTCGACGACGATGTCTTCCCCGATCACGCGCCCGAGTGCATCCAACAGGGAAATTTTTTCCAGTCCAAGAATCGGCGTGGCGTCAAGGACCGTCTTCTGCGCGTCTTCAAGCGGCGTCAGACCTTGCATGGCGTCTGCAGCTTTCATCAGTGACTATGCCGGCGGCCGACATTGACCAAGGAACCGCTCTTCTTACAGAAGGCTTCCACCTTGTTGGCGATGTCGTGATACGCCTCAGCCGTCGGCGTGTCGGAATAAAACATCGCGAACGGTTCCCCGGCATCGCTCTGGGTGACCACGTCCGGGTCGAGCGGAATCCGACCCAGGAAGGGCACACCCATATCGAGCGCCGACGCCTCTCCGCCGCCTTTTCTGAACACCTCGATGTGCTGGTGGCAATGGGGGCATTCCAAGCCGCTCATGTTTTCGACGATGCCGATGATCGGGACCTCGCTGTCCTTGCAGAAGGTGACCGATTTCCGGGAATCCAACAGGGCGACTTCCTGCGGCGTCGTGATGATGACCGCGCCGCTGACGTTGCCGAGCAGGTCGATCGTCGTCACGGATTCGTTGCCGGTGCCGGGCGGGAGATCAATCAATAAAAAGTTCAAGTCCTGCCATTCCACTCCCCCGAGCAATTGATTGATGAATTCATACTTGTACGCGTCGCGCCAGATGATGGGATCGTCGCTATTCTGTAATAAAAACGACATCGAGGCGATCTTGAGATTGTAGGCTTGAAAGGGAATGATACCGCCCGACGTGCTGATCTTGAGCTTCTGCCCTTCCGCTCCGACCATCTTCGGGATGTTCGGGCCGTGGATGTCCATGTCGCAGATCCCGACATGCCATCCTTTCAACGCGAGGCTCACGGCGAGATTCGTGGTACAGGTACTCTTGCCGACGCCGCCTTTATTGCTCATGATGAGCACTTTGTATTCGATCCGCTCCATCCGTTTGGCAACGAGCCAGCGGCTGTGTCCTTCCTTGTCCTTCTGGCAACTCTCGTTCTCGTCGCAAATCGCGCAGGCCCACATATAGGTGCAGGCGTCGCCGTTCGAGGTCGGAGTTTGAATGATGTTCAGTTCACGAGGCATGATACCGCTTCCTTTTCTTTATCGGAGACCATCGAGGCTACCTGCGCCGGCTTCCCGTCGGCACGCCGACATACTCGCCGCCCGCCCCCGACATGGCGGGAGCCATGACCTTGCCGGCTGCCGAGGGGGCGACCGGCTTGTCGGCCGTCGAGGATGCCGGTTTCTTCTTGTTGAAAAATCCGGCGCTGACGATCCCCACTTCGTAAAAGACGTACATGGGCAACGCCATGAGGCACTGATTGAAGGGATCGGGCGTCGGAGTCAGGATCGCCGCCACGATGAATGCACCGAGCAGCGCCCATTTCCGATAGCGTTTGAGGAACGGCGCGTCGACCCATCCCAGCTTGGCCATCAGCGTGATGGCCAGCGGCACTTCGAAGATCAAACCAAACACCATCAGAAACCAGAGCGCAAATCCGACGTATTGCGCGATCGAGAGCTGCGGGATGAACCCGGCGTTGACGCCGTAGGACACGAGAAAGTTCAGCGCAAAGGGCAGCACGAAGAAAAACGAAAAGCCCACCCCGGCATAGAACGCGAGGGCGCTCAAACACACGAAGGGGCCGACGAAACGCCGCTCCTGGGCATGCAGGCCCGGCACGACGAATTGCCAGATTTCAAAGAGAATGTACGGTGTGGCGATGACGAGCGCGAAGAGCCCTGCCACTTTGACGTTTTGCCACAGGGCTTCGGCCGGAGCGAGAAAGACGAAGGGAACCGTCGGTAAATCGGTCGGCACCCAGGACAGGGAGCCGGGCACGAACATATTCTGAAGCGGGATCCTGAGCCACTTGACGAGCGTGTCGGCGTAAAAAAAGGTCCCGACGAAGACGACCGCGGTGCCGATCACCGCGCGCGTGAGCCGGACTTGGAGCTCCACCAGGTGCTCCATGACCGGCATCTTCTTGTCTTCCAGCGGCTTGAAGACGGAGTCTTGCAGCCACCGATTGAGATCGTTCAGCACGCCGTCCTCGCCGCCGCAAGCCGAAGAGGTTTCCGCCACATGATGATCGCGCGGCTATTTCGGATTGACCGCGACGAACAGGTTATTGCCCTGCCGGCTGAGGAGCAGGACGGCCAGCTCCTCTTTTTTGATTTTCTGCGCGGCCTTCTGATAGTCGTCAAGGCTCTTCACGGTCTCGTGGTTGACTTCCTGGATCACGTCGCCGCGTTGAATGCCCGCCGCTTCCGCTGCGCCGCCCGGCTCCACCGACGACACCACGACGCCCGTCGTCTTGGCCGGAATATTCAACTGGCTCATCATGGCGTTGTCCAACGATTGCACTCGAAGAGACGCTAGGACGTTATCCGGGGGCTTGATCGTCTCACCCGGTTCCTTCGACGGAGCCGGTTCTTTCCTCGCCAGCATTTCGTCCGACGGCCGCTCCGCCACTTTGACCGACAGCGTCTGCTCCTTGCCGTCCCGCAAGATTTTTACCTGCGCGTCTTTCCCGACGACCGTACGCGCCACGAGGTTGCGCAGTTGGCTCACGCTCTGCACGTCCTTGCCGTTGAACGCCACCACGACGTCGCCTCGCTTGATGCCCGCGGCATGGGAAGGCCCGTTTTCATTCACATCGCTGATCAGGACGCCCTTCCGTTGTTCGGGCAGCTTGAAAGACTTGGCCAAGGCCGGGGTGATCTCCTGAATGGCCACCCCCATCCACCCGCGCACCACCTTCCCGGTTTTCTGCAAGCTCTCCACGATATCGAGCGCGATGCTGCTGGGGATGGCGAACCCGATGCCCTCGGAGCCGCCGGTGCGCGAAAAGATCGCCGTGTTGATGCCGATGAGTTCTCCATTCATATTCACCAACGCCCCACCGGAATTGCCCGGATTGATCGCGGCGTCGGTTTGGATGAAGTCTTCATAATCCGCGATACCGACGTTACCGCGCCCGAGCGCGCTGATGATCCCAAGCGTGACCGTGGAGCTCAATCCGAACGGACTGCCGACCGCCAGCACCAGGTCTCCGACCTGGAGTTTTTCGTACTCCGCCCACTTGATGGAGGGAAGATCTTTCGCGTCGATCTTCACGACCGCCAGATCGGTTTTCGGATCCGCACCAACGACCTTCGCCGTAAATTCCCGACGATCGCTCAGCGTCACCGTGATTTGCGTGGCCCCCTCGACGACGTGGTTATTGGTGACGATGTACCCGTTGGGATCGAGAATGACACCGGACCCCGCGCTTTGATCCGGCCGCCCGTGAGGCCCGGGAGGCGCCGGCGGAGGGGTCGGAAGTTCACCTCCCGGCTCCTCGCCTCCCCCGGGAGGTCCGCCGAAGGGTCCGGGCGGCAGCGGACGCCGTCCTCTCCCTCCCTCACTGCCGCCGGTCACCGCGATATTGACCACCGCGGGTGTGACTTTCTTCACGATTTCGGAGAAACCCTGAGCGACGGCGGGTGGTACCCCGGCGGCCACGATCGGCGGCCATGGAGCCACGACGTATAGGACGCCAGCCAGTACGAGCAGGCACATCAAGACCTTACTCCACTTCTGCATAACCACGTTCCTCCACAGTTATACGATGTGAGTCAAATGAAGGCTGTATTCTACACCATCCATTCCGATGCCTTCAAAGACAATTAGTCCCCTCCGGGCTACGACTCAGCCATCCGAAGGGGACTGCTCGGATATGAGCGACGGGATACGTCAGCCGGCTTGAGGCTTAAGAAGTCTCTTTCCCGGCCTCCGCTTCGGCCTCGAGACGGCTGACCCAGGATTTCTGCAGCTTGACGGCCAGTCGTTTCTCCGCCTGGTCAAACGAGACGACCCGGAGGGTATTCGGAGCGCCTTCGTACGTGGGAGGCCAGATACGGCGCTGCGGATCCTGCGGGCGGAGATAGACAACCGGGTACCATTGATTGATGTCCGGCGCCGTGGGTCGGTCGAGCGTGGCCCAGCCGCGTCCTTGCGCTTCCAGGAGCGTCCGGTTGTTCTTGACATCCAGGAGGGCAAACTCCAGGAGAGACCAGTTGTCCCGCCGTAACCCCGGCTGCATGTGAGTGACCCACCCGAGAAACAGGGTGACCGGATACTCTTGTTCCGTACTCGAGAGGATTACCAGTGCGAGATAATCGAGGCCACGCTGCCTGGCGAGGCTTGCGAGTTGGTCCCAATCTCCTTTGGGTTCCGGCCTGATGTGGTCCGCGGGAATCACTTCTGTAATAGTGACTGGAATCGCCCCTTCAATATCGGCTGTCAACTTTTCGCTCAGCTTGACCAGCGCCTCATCGGGCAAATTTGGAGCCGCATCCGGTGCCGCCGTATCGGAGACGACGACCAATCCGACTCGAAGCGGCCGCTGCTTGATGTGGCTCAAGGCCGCTTCGTCGGTTCTATGCTCCGGAGATACATAGTTGTCGATCCTCGGCGGGGGAAAGCCCGACGCACATGCCGCGAGGAGCACAAGACCGAGCAGACTGCACAGAGTCCTGATCAGAGGGGACATTCCCCACCTCCTGTTTTGAGCACGCCGGACACTGCCGCGTTGCTTAGGTATACGTTCGCTCCCGAGCGTCCGATCTGTCAAGCCAGCCTTCCCCCTTGTAATCATCCCCATCCCTCGGCTACCGTACCACCCGTCTCGCGAACAAGGGAACTCTACCCACGAGCTGGTGCCTCATGTTGTCTCGCGATGCGGCAGATTCCATCCGGCTTTCCATCGTCATTCCCGCGTACAACGAAGCCGATCGGATCCTTCCGTACTTGAACAGCATCGCAGCCTACCTGGAGTCTCGGAACCATCCCTATGAGGTACTCGTCGTTGATGACGGAAGTGAAGATGGCACGGCGGCCGTCGTCGAACGATTTTCGCAGTCCCACGCTGAAGTCGAGCTGATTCGTCTCCCGGCGCGCAAAGGCAAGGGGGCCGCCGTCCGTCGAGGCATGCAGGCGGCCGTCGGGCAATTTCAGTTGTTCACCGATGCCGATGGCGCGACGCCTATCGAGGAACTGGCGAGACTTGAAGACGCCATAGCCCGAGGCGCCGATCTCGCAATCGGTTCACGAGCCTTGGCGTCACGATTGCCGGATTTTCTGGTCCAGGCTCGGTTGTACCGGACGATTCTCGGAGGGTTGTTCAATCAAGCCGTACGACAGGGCGGGATTCAGGGGATTTCAGACACGCAGTGCGGCTTCAAGTTGTTCCGGCGTACGGTTGCAGGCGACCTGTTCGGCGTGTCGACCATTGACGGGTATGGATTCGATTTGGAAGTTCTGTATGTCGCGCAGCGGCGCGGCTATCGAATTGCCGAAGTGCCGGTGAATTGGGCCGATCAGCCCGGGTCAAAGGTGCGGGTTTTGCGGGACGGGCTCGCGATGATGCGGGAGTTGGCCATCATCAGGCAGAACGACCACAAGGGACTGTACAGCATTCCCTCTTTCCCTCACCACTTCGCTGCCCGACGCTCAACGAACCTCGGCTTTCCCATCAACCGATAAGATCGTCTCTCGAACAGATCATACGGGACGAAGCACGTACACCGATACCTTACCGTCGACGTACGCGCGTCCCCATCCCGGTTGGCGTTCCAACGCCCGATCCAACGGACTGTCTCGCCGCACGAGCGCCCAATCGATGCCATACTTTCCCAATATGGCAAGCGCCGGAGGATCCTGCGCGGCAAGCGACATGTAGTCTGGAAAGATTCTTCGGTCGCCGATCTCCCAGGCCGGCATCCGGCCGTCAATGAAAATCTTTTCCCCCGGCAACCACCAAAGCAGAAACCCTCCATCGTGATAGTCGTTGTACAGCTTGGTCCCGAGTTGTTCGCGATGACTCTTGATCCAGTCCACCGCTTCGATGGGATACGAGGTTTCCCTGAAATACCGCGCCGGCTCGGTTCCCGATCGGACCACGCGATTGAGATGCTCGGGTCCGAGCCAGACGAGGAACAGTGCGGTTGCACCGGTGATCGCGATGGTCCAGGGCTTTCGCCTCCTCATATCGGCCGGTATGCGGGAAACCAATAGATCGGATGCCGCAGCCAGCAGTTCGGCCGACAGCGGCAGGGATACGATCAAGAAGATTGGAATATTCCGCATGTGCCGGAACGAGAGAAAGAGGAAGATGATCAACAGGATCCAGCGCACCGGTTGAATTCGCCGATACCAGAGCAGCATCGCGATCGACAATGCCGCCAGATAAACAGCGTATGTGCGGCCCGCACCGGTATGGAGTGAAAGGAATTGCCATTCCTGCAGCGTGTCCAGCATGAAACGATTCGACAGCGACTCGAAAATCTCTTGGTGCAATCGCCATCCATACGGGTTCAGCAAGGTCGTCGCTGCCGACACCGCAAGAATCGCGAACGTTCGCAGCGGATCCGCCCGCGAGAGCAGGGGTTCTTCGATATGGGAAGATACACTCGGCCATCGTGTACAGATTGCGCGGACAATCCAGGTAGCCGCCGTAACGAGGCCCAGCAGAAACAAGCCGACGACAAATCCTCCGTGCAAGTTGGCCCACACGAGAAACAGCGGCGGGATGGACCACTGCCATTTCGTCTCGGGTCGAGAGAGGAGAAAGAGCAGTACCGCAAGCCCCAACAAGGAGATCAACTGCGTCCTCGCACCCAGGTACGGAAGCGCGACCCACAGCGACAGGATGCACGCCAGCCGCCGATAGAGGGTCGGACACATGGCCGTGTCGCTTGCGACGAGCCAGGCGCCGGCGGCGACGAGTCCGAACAGGAGAATGACGCCGAAGCCGCCGATCTGCCGATAAAGAATTCCCACCATCACGTCCGTCAGCCACGCATGCTCGACCCATCGCCACTCAGGCATGGTATGAGAATAGGGGTCCGTCGATGGGAGGGTCCATCCATGGGCGAGCACGTCCAAACCGGTGCGGAGATGCCAGCCGAAATCCGGTTCAGTCAACGGCTGGAGCGTAAAGTTGAAGATAAAGATCAGCAGCAGCACATTGAGCGCCGGAGGCGAATGTTCAATTGTGAATGTTGAATGTTGAGTTGTGAGAGAAGGACTCGTACGGCCGCTATCTTTTGTTCCCGCCCAATTCAAAATTCACCATTCAACATTGTTCATCGGACTTCGGTGGTCGCCTCGCCAGCAGGTTGCCCATGACCAACCATTCCACCTCTGTCCGAAGAAAGCAGCGGACGGCGTCATCCGGTGTGCACACGATCGGCTCGTGCACGTTGAACGAAGTGTTCAGCAGCACCGGAACGCCGGTCAGCCGTCCGAAGGTCTCCAAGAGGCGTCGATAGAGCGGATTGGAATCGGCATCGAC
>DATFDJ010000130.1:0-24856 GCA_035252115.1 Nitrospira sp.
GCCGACTCGCAGTCGCCTCTTGTGCGTCTCGACTCTCTCAACTGAATGGGAGATGGCGATTACCGGTGTCACAAGGCAAATTCCTCCACTTTGAGCATGGGCCCGTTTTGCGTAATCACGCTCGGCACATGTTCGAGCTTAAAGCGCGTGACGATCTCCGGGAGGACCCAGTAGACACGATCCTGAATACGCTTCGACAAGGCTTGAAAATCGCCGGCCGTCAGCATCACCTTGACCGACGCCGCGCCATACTGCTGCACTTGCTGCTTGGCAAAGGCGACCTGCTCTCGATTGCGGCCGTCGATCACGATGAAGCGCTGGCGCAGCGTCAGCTGCGTCAGGGGATTCACTTGCGTGCCCGCTTTGATCACGACAGTTTGGCCATCCTCCCGCTTCACGTCCTTGTCGAACTGCACCGTCGGATCGACCGAAAAGGCACGAGAGGCCGTCGCACGCGGCAGCGCAATGCCGGGTCCGTTCTTCAATTTCTGTTTGACCTGCGTCTCGAGTTGTCGCTGGAGCGCCGTCCAATCCGCCTGCTGAATCTTTTCACGGATCACCGCTTCCATATCGCGCTCCCAAATCGGATAGTGGGTGAGCGTCGTCGGCACATGCTTGAGCCCCACGAGCGTCGGGATTGCCGGCCGTTGGACGTCGATCGGGCCACCCCGCTCCCAGCTCCGCTGCGTGCCTTCAAACCAGTCCTCCAACGGTCTCAGCTCGCCATTCTCCCGCACCAGGAGCGTCAACATATGCGCGATCGGCGCCGCGCCTTCGACGATCAACGCCTGCTGCTCATGCGCGATCACCAGCGCCGGCACCGTCGTGACGCCCAATTGCCGAAAGATGATGGGATCAATCGTCGTGTGCGGTGCTTGCTCTCTGAGTTCCAGCGCCAGGGCCTTCGTGCGTTTCACGGTCTTCGTGAAGTCATCATCGATCAAGCCCCGGAAGGCGACGGTGGCCCCCAGCTTGTAGGCCTCACGTAAATAGCTTTTGAGTTCCGGTTCAGGGATCGACCAGGAGACCAGGTACCACACGCCCGTGTGTTTCTTGATGCCGGACGTCGCCTGGATCGCGCCACTCGGATGCATTTGGCGCCGCACGAGATCCGCCTGTTGACGCACCGCTTCAGCGGCTTCGCGAGGCGAGAGTCGGCGTTTCGATTCCGCCGGCGGAGCCGGCTCTTGCGCACCGCCGTCCCCACAGAGGCCACTCAGCATCACGAGCGTGAGACACGCCATCAAGCCGCGACGGATCATACGGGCCTCTCGGTCGAGTACAGCTCAAATCCCCAATAGACATCGGACACCGGGTGGATCGGTGCGCTCAGCTGTCGCGCGACGACCAGGCCCGTATACCAGAGCAGGCAACAGATCAGAGCCGCCTTCGCGACTTTCTGCATCACTTCCACTACCAGCGCCCACTCGTCCTCTGATCCCACGTTTAAAAAATCGGCCATACCACACCTCGCACATCTTTCTCAGAGACATATCCGATGACCCGACTGTCGAAGGACCGCGAATGCGGCAAACCCAAATAGTACTGACCCTCCGGAATCGGCGAGACGAAGTGTGCCGGTTCTACGGGCTGTTTGAAGATATCTCGCTCAATCACCGTCGCGACCTGCTCCTCATTGACGAAGATCTTGCGGCCATCGACCCGCACGGTATCGCCGGCCACACCATAGGCTTCCTTCAGCCACAATTTGCCGACGCGCGCATAGGGCCGTTGAAAGCCAGCCGGCTGCACCCGATCGGCATATTCTTGAGCCATTTCGAAGGCCACGTACTCGCCGCGTTGCGGAAGTGCCCCTTTGTGGAGAAGGAAGAAGGAATATTGGGGCAGGCTTTCATCGTCACGGACAACGATCTGGAACCATGGACTGAACGCCGTAATGACGAGTGAAATCGCCGCAAGTCTCAGGACCGTCGCCGTCACAAACGGATGGCGCTCCGGCCAATCCGCCCAGCGAGGCACGGAGCGGTGGATATGGAGCCGGTCCAACATCCTCTGCACCAACATCGCTTCCTCCCTTAGGCGACGCTCTTCAACCCTTTCTTCTCGGCAGCCGCGCGCTCGTCTTCCACGATGCGGCGAATCGCCTCCTCCACGGTCAACCCTTCCCGCTTGAACTTCTCGATCTTCGCAAGCTCGTCCGCGTTGGTCGTGTAATGGAGTTGGGTTTCGCGCGGCACGACCAGTCGGCCGATGCCACGCCCGGTCGGCGCGAGGAACATCAGCTCCGAATACCCGTCGCCCCGATGCACGCTCCGCAACAAATCGAATTCGTACAGGGACAGCACGAGCCGTTCGTGTTTCTTCAAGCTGGAGAGGCTCTCCGGTTTCTGCATGAGCAAGAACACAAAGTCGGAGTTTTCCAACAACGCCTGTCCCGTACTCCCCATCACGTCGTAGTAGTCGTTGATGCCTTGCGTAATCGTCAGCGCGGATCCGTTGTATTTGCGGACGCGCCGGACGGCTTTATTGAAGAAGGCCGAGACGTTGCTGACCGTGTCGCCACGCTGGGCCAACAGATCCCACGCCTCATCGATGCCGCAGACTTTCCGCTGACCGCGATCGCCCATGTACATCGCGGACTGCACGTTCATGATGAGCTGGAGCAGAATGACGGACCGGAGCTCGGGCAGCGAATCGAGCCCATCGAGCTCCAACACGATGAAGCTGTTCTCGAAATTGATATTGTTCTTCCCGTTGAACATCGCGGCATAATTGCCGCCCTTGCAGTACGGCGTGAGCATGTCCGCCAGATCCTTAGTCCGGCCGTGCTGATCTTTCATTTCGCGAAGGCAGAGGGAGACATCCGTCGGCGTGCCGTCAGGCCCAACCGTCTCAAGCACCTTCATGATCGCCTGCTGCATCCACGACGATTGCAAATCCGACAGGACCTTACTGGGCGAGGCCATCTGCCCTAACAGGTCCTTCACCATGGCCACGCGTTCTTGGACCTCATCCTTAATTTCCGACTCGCTGCGGCCTTGCTTGGGCACGTCTAAGAGCGAGAAGGGGTTCAAGCAGAAGCTCTCACGCTTGGTCGCGAACTGAATGAATTGGCCTTTGAGATGGCCGCAGAGCTTCTCGTAGGATTTTCCGGCGTCGATCATCCACACGCGGCCTTGTGTGCCGAGGTAGGATCGAATCATCTCGTTGGCCCAGAAAGATTTACCGGCGCCGCTCTTCGCCGCCACACAGGTATTAAAGTTCCCTGCCGGATTGGCAAAGATGTCCATCGCAATCACCTGGCCGCACCGCGACGTGAAGAGCATCACGGGCGCGCCAAGCCCCTTCCAATCGCCCACAACCGGTGCCATTTCCGCCGGCACGTTGGAAGGGACCGTCTTCAGGCGCCGCAGTTTGTTTCGAAGCAGACCGGTATCGGGCGGCAGGCCCATCGGAAGCGAAAAGAGAAAGAGGGGAAAGCCGATAAACGTATCCTCTTGCAGCATCCACTCCTGACTGCGATAGAGGGCTTGCACGGCCTGGCTATGCTGCTCGAGCAAGCTCTGATCCTCCCCGTACAAGACGACCTGGTAGTACATGCCGATCGGCTGATTACCTTCGGTCATTGCGTCCGTCATGAGATCAAAGTTGACCTTCTTTTTCCCGATCATCGGGATGAGGCGCACGATGCCGCCGACCGCCTGGTTGGTAATCAGCACATGGCTGCGTGTGATCTCCGCCGACATCTTGATGGGGTTGTATCGGGCGACGTTCAACGAGATCCAAAACGGGCACGTGATCTGGTCCTGCAAGCGCGAGAGGCTCCCGATCAGCTCCCGATTGCGGCTGCCGTCCCACTCTTCCGGGAATTGCTGGACGCTCAGGCATTTTACAAAGTGATTGTCGAGGAAGATGGATTTCGACGAGAGCTGGCATTTGGTATCCAGCCGCACGGCCTGCGTCTTGATCAGTTGGCGCGGATCGTACGTCGCCGGCCGGTCCGACCAGGCATGGCCCGGATTGAGGAGTTGATGCAGCAAGCAGAGGAGTTCGTACACTTTCACGCGACGCGGAAAGAAGCCGCAGGTTTCCAGCAGCTTCTCGATACCGTTCAGCTTGTCCCACGCGAGTTCGAGCTTCATCCCGTCGGGCAGTTCCCCTTCCAGCGGGATCGTCACGCTCACATAGACATTGCAGTCTCGCGGCCGCACGCCAGTGCTCTGAATAAGCCGTGTATCCCTGGCCTTGAGAAAAAACTCCTCCATCCGCTGGGCGTCGCGATAGGCCGTTGAGCCTTGTCCAGCATTGTTCCGCAAGGCGACATAGTGTTCGAGCGCCGGTTCGATCGTCGGCGACGCATGCATTGCGAGTTGAATGGTGGAGGCCTGCGGCAGATCCATCGAGAAGAGGCCGGTCAAGCCCTTGACCGCGGCCGTTCCGAGCCCGGTCAACGGCGGCATCACCCACACCGCGCCGACACGCCCATCGGTGAGGCGATATACCCCGCGCTCGTCGTCAAACGCCCCGTAGTTGAGAAAATCGCTCAGCGGAAATCGGGTGAGCCCATTGCGAAAGAAGTTGAACGGAATGGCCATGAAGACGGTTCCTCTCTCTTCGGATGACAGTGCGTGTTACGGGAAGAGCTTGTCTCGTTGCGCCTGCATGCGTTCTTGCAGTTGTTCTTGATACGTCTCAGGATCCATCCCGGGCGGCGGACCGCCATACGGAGACGGAATCGGCGCCGCATTCGTCGGCAGTTGCTGCGGCAGCTGCGACTGCAATTGGCGGAGAATTGCCGCCGGATCTTGGGACGGCGAAGGGATCGGCGGGGTACCTTGCACGGGTTGAGCGGACGGGACGGGCGTCAGCAGCGGCTGGCCACCGTTCGGCCCGCCATTTTTCCCGGATGAGGCTTGCGCCTCGACCATCTTGCGCGACATGAACGGCGCAAACACCGAGCCGCCTGAACCGGCTTTGTCCATGCCCTTGGGCTTCCGCCCATACGTCCAATCCGCCGGCTCCACGATCGCGTAGACGAGCGATGCCTCGTGCAAAAAATTGCGGCCGTCCCGCCACGGCGCGATCCAGACGCCCATGACCTGCGGCGGCTTGATGTTTGGCTGACCCAGTTGCATCTCCGTCTGTCCCGCCACCGCCGCGACGCGATCCGACGCCGAGGTGCCCACCGACCCGGCATGATCGCCGTTGCCATTGTCATCGTTCTTCATTTTGGTGAGCTGTTGATGGCGATTCGCATAGATCTCCGTGGTCGGTCGACAAAAGGAGCCTTCGGGATAGCCTTTGCACCCGAAGTCGCTCTTATAATGACCACAGGCGGTGAGGGTCAGCCCGATGAGACTCAGTCCCACGAGCCCTGCGTGCTGGCGTGACACCTTCATGATGGAGACTCCTTCTGCTGTGACTCGCTCACGTCCAGTATTACGGATCAGCCGTTGGAAACGACGACGGGGTTCCTGAGCCACCCTGCATTTTTCTGTTCCGATATCTCATTAAGAGCTCAACCGATTTGCAAAGGACCCATGAACGCTGTATAGTGCTCAGGGCTGCATAGTAGCTACTTTCATGCACCTCGCCGAGAATGTGCATAAATTTACCAGTGGCTGCGAACATCTGCTTGCGGGCATTGCGACACATCGTCCCCTCACCAAAGATGAAATTTTGCTGATCAAGCACTATTGCAACGAAGTGCTGAGCAAAATCGATCCATCTCAGCAGACGGACTGACAAACAACCCACCTGACACATTGCAACTCAGACTTACTGCGTCAGTTGCTGCGCCATGCTCGGCGCCATGCCTAACATCGACATCAATTCGCCCGCCGATTTCTTGCCAGCGACGGTCCGGCCATCGGGCAGTACGATATAGGGCGTCGGCCCACCACCCAGCTGCCGCGCCAGGGCCAAATTCGCCTCGATCGGCGCCTCGCACTGTTTCGTCTCCGGGACCGCTTTGCCTGCGAGGGCTAAATCCAGCGCCTCGACACGATCCTGCGCACACCAAATGTTCACCGATTTTTGCGTTGCGCCTTTATGGATCCGCTCGACCGGATGCAAGAACACCGCAACCGGCACCCCACTGGCCACCAGCTGTTTCACTTCCGGATGGAGCTCGCGACAAAACGGACAGTCGGGATCATCGAAGACCAGCAGCGGTTTCTTCGGCGCGCCCGCGGCCACTTCGGTCGGCGTGTACACGATCGCATGGTCGAGCTGGACCGTGTCGAGGAGCTCGCGTCGTTTGCCGAGGATGAAATCCTGTGTCAGGTTCTTTTGCGACTTGATGTCAAACAGCGCGGCTTGGGCCAAGAGATACTGGCCCGTCGGATCCACAAAGAAAATCCGTTCGTCCTTATTGAGGGTGAACATGTACAAGCCGGGCATCGGGGCCGGCTGCCAGTCGCGAATGATCGCGCCCGGAAAGGCCTTGATCACGGCCGCGCGTGCGGCATTCGATTGCGGATCCACGAGATCCGGATGCGCAAATCCAGTCGTTTCCGACCCGGCCCATAACAGTCCACATAGCAGCATCGCCACGACACTGAATCTCTCTCGCCCTTGCCTCGTCATAGTTCCTCCTCTTTTGTTCACGCGTTACTGCGGCGCTTCCGCAATTTCACGGCCCTCTGTCACGATGAGCGTGCCCTGACGTCCCGCATCGATTTCGATGATCGGATAAATTTCTTTGGCCAATTGGGTGTAGTGCCGAGCCAAGGTTTGGGCCGCACCCCCCATGCCGCCCGCGACGCCGGCCATCGCTACTTGTCCAGGATCAGGAAAGTTGAACGCTTGCTGCGGGCTGGGGGCGATGAAGAAGCCCTGTTGATACGGCATAAAGACGCGCGAGATCCCTTGGACAAATCCCGCCAACAACGCTTTGGCGAGAATCGCGCCTTCCCGCTGCACAACCGGACCACGCAAGCCGATCTTGCCATCCTCGCCCGTCAACACCCCGCGCAACCGAATATCCACGGCACTTTGCTCATCCTTCTTCACACAGGAGAGGGACACGGCTCGGATCTTCGCGCGTTCTTCCGACAAATCCCCAATGCCTTCCCCCAACACAAAGCACTCGCGCATATCCATCTGAACATTGTTCGGCAACACCGACATGTCCTCCGCAAACATGAGCACCGGATGGGGTTCTCCACCCGTGGCAGCACTCTTTCCCGGCGCATCCAATCCCGTGAGCAATTTCACAGGCACCATCGTGCCGGTCGGAATCCAATACTTCGTCGGTGCGCCCGGTCCTTGCGCCGGTTGGGGATCCGGCGAAAACACGCGAATCCGATTGATCTGCGCCTGCGGCTGGATCGGCTGAAACCCTTGCGTCGGCCGCGACGGATTGGCAGCGGCCGCTGGCGCTCCGCCAGGCGTCGGTCTGGCCGAGCTCGCGAGAATGGGTTGCGGGGGGAGCGCCGATTGCGGTGGCGGGAGGATCGACATCCGTCCGGTACCTTGTGCGGACGGTGCAAGACCCGCGACCTTCGACGACGGCCCCGCGCCGTGCTCTTTGATCAATTTCTCAATCTGCTCGTCTTTCCGGCGCATCTCGTCGCGGAACTCTTTCATCTGCTGATCGAGCATCTGTTGGCGTTCTTCGGTCTTGCGGACTCGGCCCGCAGCCTCGCCGATCCACGCCTCTTTCTCAGCACGGGGATTGAGCGTGGCCGGCTTACTCGCAGGCTTCCCGCCGATACCTACCGGCTCGGGCGTGGGATCGGCCCGCAAACTCTGGAGCGCGACGGTCCCCACCGCTAACACCGCGCCCACCACTGCCAGGACCTTCCAGCGTGCGACCGTGGAGCTTTGGCCACCGAAGGGATTCAGCTCCGCTTGTCCGCCCAGCAGCTTGTCGCCCATCCCGCCTTGCCCCGGATTCATGATCAGTTACTCCTCTCCGGATCGGGCGATTTGGCCTTCTTCTGCTGATCCTTGGGCAACGGTTTCGTGTAGGTCACAATAAAGACGGACGCCTCTTGGGCATGCGAGATGACATGCCGATCGACGGCAATGCTGAGTTCTTCACCGGTAAAAAATTCGGTTTGGCGCAGGGTTTGCGTGGCATCTTTGTTGTTATACAGGTGATAGCGCCGCACGGTGTACGTCGGTCCGCGGTACTCGGTCGCATCGAGGACTTCCAGCTCGAGCCATTTCGGATGCGCCGTCTTCGGGATCTCCGTCGCGATATACGATTTCGGAAGCGTCCCTTGCGCCGCTTGCTTCAACAACTCGACGTTCGTTTCGACATAACTTTCCAGTCGTTTGGCCGGGTCTTCCGCCTTCCCTCCGCCGGCCGGAACGCGCACGTCCTGGACGATGATGGTCTCAGCGGGAATCGCTTTCGGCTGCAGCTGAAACAAGTAAGACTGCTGTTCCGTCATCACCACGAGATCCGCAGGCGTGGAGATACCCTTCGGATCGATCGCGACGTTGGGTCCGTTCGCGCGCACTTCGAGCGTCGGACTCACCGTCATGATGCCGTTGGGAACCACCGTGCCCGGGAGCTTGATCAGCGTCAGTTGGTAGGAGGAAATATTGACGGCGATGGGCGAATCATCCGTGACGAGCACATCCTGCTTGGCCCAACTGACTGGCGCAGGGGCGAAGTTGACTGCCACCGCCGCCGTCATCACGGCCCATCGTACGTTCTGAGCTACTCGTCTCATCGCGCACCTACCTCAATTAAATAGTTCAGACCCATCTGTCACTTGTTCATGGCCGTCGGGGCTCCGCCCTGATCTTCTGGTTTGCCCGTATCGAGGTCGACCACCTGGAGCTTCCAATCATTCATGCGCAATTTCAGTCGGTAATAGCGCTTGTCGTTATCCGCGACGATCGTGCCGGCGATAAACCGCCGCTCCAAGCCAATCAACGTCACGCTGTCCTTCACGACCTGCGTTTGCATCGGATAGAACACGCGCGACATTTGACGATCGAGGATGTACGACTTGTCCGCATTCAAGCGTTCTTGAATGACGCCCGCCGACTCGGGGGCCACAAATCCCATGAAGGTCTTGAAGCTCAGGTCCACCGATTCGGGATGGACGTTCGCGAGATAGGCAATCAACGGCATCGCCACCTTCGTCATATATTCGGGCGACGCCGTGTTCCCGGCTGCCCACATCGAGCGATCGACTTCCGGCGGCACCATCACAACGACCGTCCCGCCACGGAACAAGCCGTTGGCGAGTAAGGCCAGCGCCAGCACGACCGCCAGGCCGGCAAAGATCAGCGTCTTTATCCGCGAATCCGCCAGTTGATCGGCAAACATCGTCCATTTCATCGGTCTCACCCCTCCTACTCGAGAAACTCCCGCATATCGCCCGGCGGGATACGACGGAACTGAAACGAGGGAATGCTGAGCCAGTAGAACCAGTGAAAGACATAGCCGTCACTTTTTCCGTTCTTCAATTTCGTAATGAAATACGTCGAGACGAACCCACCCAGCAGAAAGTAGGTGAGTTGTCGCGTGAGGATCCCGACGAATAAACACAAAATGAGGACGATGACTTCGTCTAACTCCCACCACAACAACTGCGGCTGCGTATCGATGTATCGCGGAATCTTGACCATGCCTTCCCTCTCCTCAACACGAAAGAGGGCGGGCCAGCGACCCGCCCTCCTCGCACGACTTACATCAAGCCCGTGGTGATGGTCGGGATGATGTTCGGCAGATAAAATGCGCCCATCGCCACACCGACGCCGGCGGCGAGGCCGATCCAGTTGCCGCGGATGGCCGAGCCGACGCCCATTAGGGCGGCGAACAACGCCATCAACGTACCGAGTGAACCCTGGAGCCAGCCGGTCACGGTCACGACCAGCGGGGCGAACGTGGCATCGGCGCCCGCAAATGCGGACGCGGAAGCCATGACCAACATTGCCGCAGCAAACAGCATTGACTTACGCATGAGAGACCTCCTTCACAGGTTTGGATGACATCTGATTGAGACACCAAACTGAATGTGATACGGCCCTTCGATTACTTCGCCACTGCAGCTCCTCCTTTGTCGTCACTTGATCGCGACATGGTCTGCGTAGGACGGGGTGGCAGCACCCGTTCGCCGCAAGGTGTAGCCAACACCGCCGTAATCTGAATAATCTCTCCCTCCCCTTGTGCCAGGCGTTTTGCGGACATCGGCCGCTCTTCGAGTGTCACCGAGGGCGCCGACAGTGCCAACCGTTCGATCTGCGACCGAATGGCTTGCAGACGCAATCGCGTCGTCTCTTCTCTATTACGTCCGTGCTCGTTGACGTACCCCACAAGGGACAGGCCCACTGGACTATCCGCCATCACCAAGGCCACCTGGGCGCGCAGCTCCTTACTGAGCTCCGTGGCGCCTTTCGGAAACGCCACCTCCGATGTTCTGACCTGATAGGTCGTTTTGCACTGACGGGTAATCGGCTTCGGCGGCACCAAGGTGGTTTCCACGATCCCGCCATCCGTCACGCGTTCGTCGATCGGTGGGCGCGCGATCGACTGGTCGGTCAGCGGTTTGAGATTCAGAGGCTTCGAGCCATCAGGCGAGAGGACGGTCGGCGGCCGACACAGGACGACGTCGCCCCTGATGTATTGGGGCGACTCTTCCATCTTCGCCAGGCCCCCATCCAAGGTGTAGGGCTCCTGGCACAGCATGATCCCGGTCGCGGCAATGAGTAGGGGCACCATCGTTTCCTTACCTCGTCGTGACGATCGCGTTGGCTGACACCACGGAGGGCTCCTCGACCTTCACGTTCGGTCGGATGGCCTCCGGCCTCGGCGTCCGGCGCACGCGCCGCACCCAATAATCGACAGCGAAGCCACCACCCACCGCCAACGCGATACCGCCCAGACAATGCAGCAGATTGAAGTCCACGGCTCCGTCCATAGCTCACCTCTCCGGTTAAACTTGATGAGGTATTACGGTCCACCCGTGTAGGGCGGGACGGTGAGGATTTACGAAGTGATCGTGAGAATTTGAGGACGACGGAAGAGACCGGAATAGCGCTTCACCCCGCCTTGTTTCTTCGCGGCCATATGATAGGCCTGTGGCGGACCCAACAGAATAAGTTGTTGCTTGGCGCGAGTCATCGCCGAATACAGGAGTTCGGCGTGTAAGCCCACGTACTGACTGGTATGCAGAATGAGCACGACGCTGGAGAATTCTGACCCCTGGGCTTTGTGCACCGTCAAACAGTAGGCCAACTCAAGGCGATCTAGCTGCGTCGCGAGAAACGCCAACTGACGATGGCCAAATTCCACCAACAGGTACCGTTCGTCTTCATTGACTTCGATCACGCTGCCGATATCGCCATTAAAGACCTCGCGCTGATAATCGTTGGTCAGATGCAGGACGCGATCGCCCATCCGAAACGCGCCGAGCATCGGACAGGGAAGAGGCGCCGCGACATCCTGCAACACACGGTTCAGCGCCTCCGTGCCCAGCGGTCCGCGTCGAAAGGGCACCAACACCTGACAATCCGCCAAAGCCATCCCTCGGTCCGCCGCGAGCGCCCGTAAGACGTCGACCAATTTCTGTTGAATTTCATCGGGAGTCGTCAGCGGGTACCAGACATGATTTTCGCCCCAATCCTGACTGATGGACGGCAACTGTCCCTGACGCACCTGATGCGCCAATCGAATGATCGAGGATTGCGCCGCCCGCCGCTGCACTTCTTCGAGCCGCGTGATCGGGCACACGCCAGACTGAATGAGATCACGGAAGACTTGCCCGGGACCAATCGAAGCGAGCTGCCCCTCATCACCAACCAGCACCAACCGGCTCCGCCGCACATCCACCGCCGCACAGAGATCCCGCGCCAGCTCCAAGTCGAGCAACGACGCCTCATCGACAATGATCAAATCCGCATCGAGGGGCCGCCTACTGGTTCGGCGGCAGCCGCAACCCGGCACATACTCCAACGCACGATGGACGGTCTGCGCCCCTTCGACCCCCAGCTGTGCCAACCGCATCGCCGCTTTTCCCGTCGGTGCACAGATCACGACGTTTTCGCCCAGCCGGCGCGCATGCCGCACCAGCGCACCCACGACCATCGTCTTCCCGGTTCCGGCCGCCCCTGTCACGACCGACAACGGATAACACAGCCCGCGCTTGAGCGCCTGTTCCTGCAAGAGATTCAGATGCAACGATTCCACACGGGTACTGCCGAGCGGTGCCTCATGCAAGAGCTGGCGGACCAGTTCGGCGACACACGCTTCGATCGTCCGTTCGGCATCTCGTAACGGCGGTAAATACCAAATGCCTTGTTCTTCAATCAGTCGCCCGGCCTGTCGCATGGCCGCGAGCTCGTCCACGATCACGTCACTGGGCAAGGCGAGCAACTTGACGGCGGCTTTCATCACTTTCTCTCGCGGGAGACAGGCATGTCCCTGGTGCTTCGCCTCGTCCATAACATAGAGAATTCCGGCTGTGATGCGACGGGAATCCGTCCCGCTCACGCCCATGCGTGCGGCAATCAGGTCGGCGCGAACAAATCCCACACCATGCAATTCCATGAGACGATACGGTTCACGCTCGATCACCGTGCGCGCGTTCTGTTGAAAATGTCGCAAGACCTGGAAGGCTAACGAGGACGAGAGGCCATAGCCGCACAGATCGACCAACGCCTCGGCGTACTGGCGCTGCGCCTGCCACGACGCGGTCACCCGCTGCACAACCACGGGCCCGATGCCCTCGACTTCGAGCAACCGCTCGGGCTGCCGATCGAGCAGCTCGAGTGTGAGACTCCCAAAGCGCTCCACCACACGAGCCGCTAATGTTGGCCCGAGACCGTGAATCATTCCGGAACCGAGCAACGCCCGTAGGCCGTTCAATGTAGAAGGATCAGGAAATCGTACGGCGAGAATGCGAAAGCGCCGACCAAAGCGAGGCGAGTCCTCCCAATGCCCCAAGACATTGACCCGGACGCCCTCGCGAAAGCCTCCGAGGGCCTCGCCCACGCCCACAAATTCCGATGGCGTCTCACCCGAGAGCGTCCGGAATTGGGTCACGACATACGAGGAATCCGGAGAGCGATACAGCACGCGCAGCACCTCAGCCCTCACTGAGAGGGGCAGACGCGGAGCTGTCGCTGGGACCGCCTCACGTGTTATGCGGCCATCCGTCGTATCCATAGCTGGAAAGACCCGGACTCCGTCACCACAAACATTCGCGCACAGATCAGACATTGCCACGCAAACCAATCCAAGGCATCGTCCAGGTCATTCGACCGATAGCGACACACCAACCCACCGCAGCGAGGACAGCCCTGCGACACCGGCACATGCGCTCGTCGCATTGTCACGTACTGACCATATCTCATGCGGTAGACTCCACCGCGGACACCGACGTCTGCTCCACGACCGAGCCGGCCACAATCTGGTGGAGGAGCGAGACGACTTGCATCAGGAGCGAATAATGTCCACGTACGTCGCCCAGGCCCGCCGCACGAGTGCAGCCCGAAGATCGGCACTCTCGTCTGCTGTGGCCCGCTGCATCGGCCGCGTCAAAACACCCATGACGCACTCAGCGATCCGCGAACGTTCGCGCGAAACTCGGAATTGCCAAAATCGGTTCCGGCTCCGGCCATTAAAATCCAGTTCGGAGTCAAGCCATAGGTGAGCCCCAGTTCCGGCGTGACCAATCTCCCGACCGTGCGCGTATAATCTTGTGAATAGGTCGCATCGACGACGAGTCCCAAATCAGGCGTCAAGGCCTTCACGACTCCGAGCCGTCCATACCACACGCTCGTCCGACCGGGGGATTGCAGTCCCGGCTGATCTCCAGGCACCACCTGGTAACCGCCATTCGCATGCAGCCACCAACCATCCGCTAAATCCCACGAGGCGAGCAACTCGCCACGGAATGCGGGATCATGGACCGGTCCTTGAAAAGGAATTTGAACGGTCATTCGAATGGCGAGGCTCGGCAATAACGACAGCGGTTGATCCTGTCTCGTCAATCGATAGAGCAAGCCGGTTTGCACCGCCCGCGGATCATCCATCGTCCCGGGCAGCAGCGGCCCGCGAATGGCGGTTGCCCCGGCAAAGAGCTCCACCCCACGCGCCACACCCCACCGCAGATCGGCGGTGAGACGACCACGCACATAATCGCGATCCGTCGTCTTATCGAATCGAAACGCCGGTTGAACGAGAAACGCACCCTCATTCACGGGATAGGCATCATCGAGGGCCGTGGGAAACCCGGGCGACAAATTGAAGGGACTGACTTCTGTGGCGAAGGCTGCCGTCACAGTCACGAGACACCATGCACACAGCATCACGATCCATCGCCCTGCTCGCGTCATACTGGTCTCCCGTCAGACGACATACATCCTGCTTCGCGGTCTCACCTTCGTCTCTGAAGTATTACGCTCCGACGACGCTCAGGCCGGGATCGAAAGAGGAAATGGGGACGTCGGCATCCAGCAATGCGCACAGCTGGGCCGATCCAACTGAGGACGATAGGACAAGGTGGGAGACTGCAGCGGAAAATACGGGCGCAACACAATCACCACGCGGGGATCTTGCTTATCCAGGGGCATCGTGCGCCAGAGTAGATCTTCGATCAGACGATCGTTGGCGATAATGCCGACTCGTTCAAAGAGATGGAATAAGGCATCCAACATACCTGACCGGTCTCGTGTTCGATAATCACCCGGCCAGTAGGCCACATACATCATCATCGGCGTCGTCAGAGGCAACATTGAGCGCCACTTCACCACTTGAGGTAGTAGCTGTTTCATCGCATCGTCACGCCAGGTGAAGAACCGTCTGTCGGGATGTTTCATCAACTGAGACAGCAGCCCAATTCCGTCGCTTTGCGAGAGTCCATAAGCCTTTTCCCATCGCAGTCTAATTTGATTTTTGCCAGATGGCAGCTGTCCCAATAAAGAGAGACGCAACCCAGGAACTCCTGCCAACGGAGTGGCAAAAGCTAATGGTTGCCGCAGCTGCTCGACCTCATTCGGATAAGCTCCAGAAGACGGAGGCCGCTTTACGGCTTTCCTCCTCAATCGCTCTGTGATCTGCCTCGGAAGCACTTTCGCCCTGCCTCTCCTGATAGAGATTGGCTTTATCGACATGAACAACCTCGCCTTGCAGTACACGAGTCAATCGATGAATTTGGCTTCCTGCACGAGTATTACGTCCGAGCGTATAGTCGTCGTCAGCCGTGTCACTATTGGCACAAGGATTGAGCCATTAGTGACACGCTCGGCGTCATGTCCCTATTGGCACAAGGATTGAGACATTAGTGCCATGACCCCGATCCGTTCCGATCTCAACCGATTGCTTCCGACTACACATGGAGGTCTTCTATGTTTGCTGAACTGCTGCACGGTGCGGCGCAACTCGGACTACGCACCGACGAAGCCTACCGTCCACGTCCGTCGATGGCCGGCCCCGAACGCTGCGAGCGCCAGATGGTCTATCGGGCACGCGGCGTCGAGGAACTGGCGATCAGTAGCCGGCTCGCCGTGATCTTCAAAGATGGCGTGGCGCACGAACAAATCACGCTCGACATTCTCAAGACGACCTTGTTTGATATTCACAGCGAACAGTTGCCGATCAATCTTCATGGCGTGCTCGACTGGTTAGAGGGTCAACCGCCCTATCCCTGCTGCGTCTGCTCCGCCGCTCAGGGGAGCCGCGTTCTCATCCCCGCCACGACGCTGCATGGCCATATCGATGCGCTCGCCCGCGATCTCTACGCCGTCGATCGGCTCATCGAACACAAAGGATTCGTCTCACATATCTTCAAACGGCTGTGGGATCAGGAAAAGGAACCACTCGATAATTTCACACAGAGCGTGTTGTATTTCCGCGGGCTCAAAGAGCAGGGCTTAGCGGTCGAGGAAGGCGCGCTACTGATTAAAAATAAAGATACCGGCGCCTACCTCGAATTCGAACTCCGGTATGACTATGAACAGGACATCCTGCATGTCCCCGTCATGACTCGGAGCCCCCACGAGCGGGAAGAGATCAATCGGTCCTATCAGGGCCTCTTCGGGGCGACGATTGAAAAATTCCGCCGTGTCCATCTCCACAGAGTCAATGAAACGCTGCCAGATCGGCTCCATGACCCGAAAGATGTGCGCTGCGAGTATTGCCCCTTTCAGGACATTTGTTGGGAAGGATTTGTCCTGCCCCCGCTAACGGAGCACGTCATGCTTCCAGCTGAGCTGATTCCGGTTGCTCAAGAGTTCATCCAGCTCGACCGTGAACTGAAACCGAAAAACAAGCGCTGTGAGGAGCTCAAAGACACACTCATGGCCGCCATGCAAGAGCTTCATGCGGAAAGCGCCGCCACCGACACCGATGTGCTGAAGCTTGTCTCCAGCACGCAAGAGCGGCTTGATCAAAAAGCGCTGCCGGTCTCGTTGAAAAAGGTCTATTCAAAGACCATTCCGATCTTGAAACTCCAACACGCCAGCCGATTTCCCGAGCTGGGCCAGGCGCCGAAAAAGCGCACGCCCAAACTCCCAAGCCGCCCGCACGAATCCGCAGCTTAAGTACCTCCTCCGTCGTTTTCCTCGTTCACGATCTAGCCAAGGAGTCCTCACATGACCACGACCAAGCGCAAGTTCGTCTCGATCAGCGGCCTCAGCGATGTCCGTCGCATTCCGCGGCTGGGCCGGATCCGCCTCGGCCATATCAACCACAACACGCAAACGGAAAAGAATTATCCCATGGAAGATCCCTTCTTCCATGTGCCGGCGGAAGTGGCCAAGGTGTACGGCGAGCAGCCGACGGAACTCGACATCATGTTTCCCGTGAACGACCGGAGCATCATCTTCCCGCAGGCCTATGAATACTATGGCAGCGCCCGCCGCCTGCTGTGCAAAGGCGACGGCACAGAAGCCATTCGCTGGGACACGCAAAAACTCTCCATGGTCCCGACCAGCTGTCCCTGCGATCTCCTTGGCAACGGCTGCAAGCAGCGCGCGCATCTCCAGGTGCTCCTGCCGAAAGTCAAATCCACGGGCATCTATCAGATTGACACGAGCAGCGAAAACTCCATCATCGCCATCAACTCCTACCTCGACATGCTGGCCCCGATCGATCAGCCGGAGCAAGGCATCCTTGGCTACTTCGCGATGGTGCCGCTGAAACTGCGGCGTGTCCCGCACGACATCTACCCGAACGGGATGCATCGCACGACCTATCCCTTGGAACTGGAACTCGATGCGACGGAGGAGGAGATCACGTCGCTGCGCGAACAGAAGGATAAAATTTTGGCGACGACTCGGCGGTGGGTCGTGGCACTGCCGGAAGAACTCAATCCTGAAGACGACCGAGAGGCGAACGTGACGATCGACGACGCACCCGCGGGAGCACCAGCTGCTCAGACCCCAGCGGTCCCGGTGGCGCAGACGACGACCGAGACGCAAGCCGCATCACCGGCGTCCGAACGCGCCCAGATGGCATCACCGGTGATATCTGCGCCTCCCGCGGTCACACCGGCGCCAGCGGCCATGACGGCTGCGGCCGACGGCGCGGTCAAATATCCACCCGCCTCGGTCACGGCGCTGCACGGCAAAATGACGGAACCGCAGCTGAACCGCATTTTGAGGCGCACTCGCAGCGTCCAGATTCCGGACGAGGTCGTCCGGCAGCTCACCGCGTCGTTCACGAAAACCCAGGCCTCTGAGCTGATTACGAAGGTGGATAGCGGCGATTTCAGTGTGTTTGATCGCCGTAACGTGAACTCGGTGCCACTGCCGGCAACGGCCTAAGGCACCGATTCAGGAGGAGGAGCGGCGACGGGATCGGCTGGACGGCGTCTTTTCCTCCAGACCGATGACCATGGCAATCGCACTTTCGAGTGCAGGACGCTTGAGATCAAATAAGGCCGACGTAAATTCCGGCTCGTCCACCGCAAGTTGACGAAACGCTTCATCCGAGATCTTGGCCACAAACAGATAATGGCCTGGGTTGCGGCCCAACGCTTTAGCCAAGCGACCCACCTGTCCCAAATCCATCACCGCTTTCCCTCGGAGCACCTGTTGAAGCAGCTTCGCCGGTAACCCCGCTGAGGCGAGCGCCTTCCGGCGCTGTCGAGAGGAGAGCCGAGCGAGATCCTGCCGTACGAGACGGAGAAAATCCCGATCCATGCCGGGGGCTGTGGCCGCCGAGCGCTGCATCGCGGCACGATATTGCGGCGCATAGCGCGCGGCCCGGGCGACTAAGAGCTGCTCTCGGTAGCGTAGCCGTTCAGCCGCCGTCCGCCCACACACGTCCGCGAGACGGTCCGCCACCTCAGGGCTGGGCTCTCGGCCGCCGTTACTCCGCGGCTTGAGCAGTTGGCACACATAGCCCCGTGTCAAGCGAGCCTTCCGGGCAAATTCCTTTTGGCTTTTGAAACCGGCCGCCACATACATCTTGCTGAGCAGCCGATACGATTCTTCAATCTCGGGCTCTGCCATACGTCCCTTAGAGTGCGAAACACCGCCGACACGTATTACCGATTTATAATGTTGCCCAGTATGACACGGCTGTTAACTCCTGGCAAATGCGGAAATACCAGTATTCATCGGCTTTCTGCACTGTACATGATGGAACGAGATGTGCATAGCCGTGCAGATGTGTCACGGTGATTAGCAGAGTTGCTAATTTACTTCGGACTCATTACAATCCGCCGCGCCGGACAGACATCATGACCACCGCACGCACACATCGCACGCATCGCACTCATTATCACATCATGGCCTGCGCCGCTGCACGAGAAGGGAGGATCGCTTCATGACCAGCGCTATGGATGCTTTGATCCTTGAACGCGAGAGCGATAATTTTCTCTATCGCATTATGCGCGAACATCGCACCTCGATTCTGGGCGTCGTGCAACGCTTCAAGACGCTCGACCCGATGTACGATCACGAGGACCTCGAGCAGGAAGCGTTCTTCGGCGTGCGCATGGCCGCGCTGTGTTGGGAAGACGCACGCGCGATCAACATGAAATTCAAAACCTACCTCAATTGGCACATCAGTCGGCACTTTCAAGCCAAGTTCAAAGGCGAAGACAAAATCGTCGACATCCTGGATCACAACAATCGCCTGCTCGTCACGATTCCGTACAGCAAATATCGAAAGAACCGACGCGCCATCGGGTTTGATAAAGGCCACTCCACGCGCATCCGCTCCCTCTTGGTGTACTACGACGATCCGAGCGGAGAGAGCCCCCACACGCGGGGGACATCCACCGCTGGCGGCGCGCCACTCCATCTCGAAGGTGATCGCGTCGTCGATGTATACAATCGCAACAACGAGCTCATTATCACGCTTCCGGTCCGCGCCTATACACGCATGAGCCGCATCATCAAGGCGCATGGCTACCGCACACAGAGCTATTCGATTTATGACCCACCCGTCCGCACAGAGCCCAAGCGGGGGGCCGCTCCGGCACGACAACCTCTCGCCGAGAACGCCGAGGTGGTCGATGTCTATAATCGCCGCCGACAGATTTGGATGCGCCTGACGCCCACCCAATATGACACTGCGCGCGAACACATCGAATTTCTCGGCGGGCTCGTCAAATTTCACACGCTCGCTCAGTATCCCGAGCAACCGACGTACGAGGAACTCCTCGAACCTGTCGCCTAACCAGGAGTGTTCAGCATGTCGATCTCCGCCTCCACGGTTCCGCTCATGCCGGAAGCGGTCTCCGTGCCAAACAGCCTCCAGCAGGGCGAGCTCTTTCTGACGATGAAGCAGTTCCAACAATTCTTGGCGCTCTCTCAGTTGCGCTTCAGCCGACGCACCGTCTACCGATGGCTGAACCTCCCGAAACAGTACTTGCCGTCCACCGTGCAAGCGCTGCTGCAACCGGCCCCCATGCTGTGGTTTCTCCAGATTGCGCCCGTCTCGATCACTGGACGGCGGCCAACGAATATCGTGATCCCGCTTCGCTATTTCACCGAGGAGCTGCGCGCCCGGGCGACTTCGTTAGCCCTCCAGCCGATTGGCCCGCATCCTCAGCTCACCACCCTCGCGACGTTGAAAGCCGTCAGCGGGCAACTGCTGACGATGGCTCAGCAGCTCCAGCACCAGATTCACGAGCTTGAAGAGACGATGCGCACCACCCCCTCTAAGGAGCCCACATGAACACCGAACTAGCCCATATTCGCCTGCCGCTCAATCGTCTGTCTGACAACCCGGTCTTCCGCTCCTTCACGAAGCCCTTGACGGCCAGCGAACGCGAGGATTTGAAAGCAAGCATCCGTGCGGTCGGGACCCTCCTCGTCCCCATCATCGTCGAATTCGTCCAAGCCAAGAACTCTTACGACATCGTCGACGGCTATCATCGCCGCGATATTCTGATCGAACTCGATCATCTCGAAGCCGACTGCGTGCAGATTTTCACCGAAGAGCAGCGCCGGGAGGCCATCCTGGCGAACGCCAATCGTCGCCAACTCTCAACCGATGAGCGCCGTGCCCTGATTGTCAAAGGTCAAGCCGCCTTCGCCGACGCCTCTAAAAATCTCATTCCAGAATTAGCGGCCCTGCATCAGAAAGGTGAGCTGGTCAAATGTGTCGGCCGGGAGAATCTCCTCTACCTCCTCAATGCCTCACATGAGAAACAGCGGCAGATCTTTGCCCACTACCAAGTGAACTTTGCGCACGAGGGATCCTCCAGCACAACAGACACCGCGTATCTGGAGCAAATTAAGAAACTCACAGCAGACTTGCTCGTCGCGCGTTCGCGTCAGGAACAACTGCAAGGCAATCTGGACTCCGTCACCAAAGCCAAAGAGGCGCTCGATGAAGAAGTGCACCGACTCGGACAGGAAATGCAGCAGGCGTCCGCCAGCCGCAAAAACGAAGCTGCCAAATCGCGTTTGGAAAAACAGAACGAGGCGTTGACCGCGCAAATCAAAACGCTCACGAGCAATCGAGAGGAGATGGCGCGAAAGATCAAAATCCTCGAAGAGCAGGTGAAGTCAGCCGAAGCCGAAATGAAGGCCGCGCAGATTCACGCGAAGACCAAAGAGAAAGCCTTGCAAGCCGCCACGCAACGAACCAGCAATCCGCACATCGCGATCAGCAATTTCGAATCGATCCACCGCCTGTGCGAGGCCATTCATGCCCAAATCATCGCCGCCAAACCCTTCGATCCGGAGGATCAGAAGCTGCTTCAAGAACAAGTCGTCCTCGCCCGCGAGCGACTCAATCGTATCGAACAGACGCTGCTCACCCCCGGCGCCGACGTCATTCCGCTGCAGCGCCATTTGAAATCGAGAGCGTCGGCTCACTAATCCCACCATTTTCGACAGACGCTTTCGTACGTACCCCTCACCACAGACCCCCCACGTGTGGCGAGTCCTCTCGCCATAAGTGAGGATTGTCTTTATTAGGGAACCCTTTAGACTGGCGGTCACTTCCTAGGAGGCCGCCATGAGCTTTTTTACTGCGCTCCACTCCGCGGTCCACTCACAAGAAGCTGTGATCGCGCCTCCACTCCCTGAAGATCCCCTCACGCTCAAAACGCTCGCGGTCCTCCATAAGCTCGCGTTGGCGTATGCGGCGGAAAAGCAGCCGGCCGCGACGTCCACCGAACTCATCGCACAGGAAGCCCTTGTCGCCCTGTCGCTGCTGGAGCCGCAGCGCGCCACGATCGCGACACTGGGCAATAGGCTGAGCATCCATCGCTTTCAGCTCCACGAAGCCCTGCTCCGATTGATCGAGCAACGGCTCGTGCACCTGAAAGGCCAAGAGTTTCGCCTCACGCCCAAAGGCCTGACACAAGCGATCGCACAACGGACCATGGTCCACGCGGTCATCCGCAAACTCGACCAGTTCGATCATGTCATGCTGGACGAGATCCACCGGCTCAGCCTGGGACTCATTCAAGGGAAGCAGGTCTCACAGACCATCAAGCCCTCTCAACTGTGTGTCGCCTGCACATGGTTTCAACCCTTCGCCTATCCTAGCAATAGCGCCCCTCATCGCTGTGCCTTGACGGCGCAACGGTTTGCCGGACCCCCGCTGATTCAGATCAGCAAGCGGGCAGTCCCTAGCGCCTCGGCCAAACCCCGTCGGTCCAACGCCTAATTTGGCGGGGGTGCTGATGAGCCCGCCTGGCCTCGCCTCACCCAACTCAGCACTGAAGCCTCGTCCTTCAGGGCGGGGAGGAAGGGCCGACTCCTCTCAGCTCCAAGACTGTCCCGTAATAAGAAGATATGACACCGCGGTCGTCCTTTCGCGCCTATCCCACTCCACAGCAAGCTCAGCACTTGGCTCGCACCTTCGGGTGCGTGCGGTATGTCTGGAACTGGGCGCTCCATCTGCGATCCGAGGCCTACACGACCCATCAGCAGTGGATCGGCTATGCGGAGATTTCGGTCTGCTCGACGACACCGCAATCGACCTCCTCCAACTGACGTGAGGTGCTCGATGGACAAGCCGTCATTTCGATTTGCGTTCGAAGCCGAAAGCGGGAATAGCGAATCGCTGCCCTATGTCGCCCGCCTCAGTTGGAACACAACACTCAAGAAGATCGAGCATCACCTCTTCCCCATGACGCGCGAAGCCCGCACCCAGTCGCTCACCCATGTGTATGGCCACTTCGACGCGAGCCCCATGGAAATCATCGAAACCCGCCGTGGGATCCTCAAGCGCCGCAAGAAATCCGTGGAGCTCCGCTCTTGGTACCTCGTGGTCCCCCGCGGCTGCCTGGTCCTGATCGGGGAAGGCGACGATAGCCTCGCCGCCCATCGCATCGAGCAGTATCTCGCCGGGACTCTTTCCGTCCAGCAACTCGGCCAACACAAATGGGATTTTCAGACCGTCGAATCGGACTGGCGGGCCGTCACCACCCCACCCCTTCCCGGTCCGCACCTCCCCCGCATTCAGCTGCTCGAGCAGCGCCGTCAGCAGCTGGTGCAGGAAATCCGAGAAATCGACCATGAACTCGATGCCTTACGCCGGCCGGCAAGGGCGGCGGGGCGAGCATGAGGCGACTCGTAATACTGACAGAGAACCTCTTGCTGTTCGCCCTATAGGAGCCCGTCATCATGCACCGTCTTCGCTTTCCGTTTTTGGGGTATACCGTCATCTTGCATTGGTCCTGGCTCATCGCCGTCAGCTTGATCACCTGGAGCCTCGCTACCGGCTACTATCCGAAAATCTGGCCGGAATACCCTCGGGCGCTCTACTGGCTCTCCGGGCTCCTCAGCACCTTCTTCCTCTTTTTTTCGATTCTGCTCCATGAATCAGCGCACGCCGGCGTCGCCACGTACCACGGGATCCGGGTCAACGAAATCATGCTCCACATCGTCGGCGGATGGACCATGCTGCCCAAAGAAGTCTCGACCCCGCGGCTCGAAGCGCAAGTCGCCCTCGCGGGACCGATCTGCTCCGCCGCCATCGGCCTGCTGCTCTATCCCTGGTCTGAATTCCCGATCGCCTACTACATCATGAACTTCAATTTCATCCTGGCGTTCTATAACCTCGTCCCCGCTTTTCCGATGGACGGCGGCCGCGTCCTGCGCGCGTGGTTCTGGAAGGAGAGCGGCTCCTTTGCCCAAGCGACCGAACGCGCCGCCTTGCTGGGCAAACGCACTGCGATCGGCATGATCCTGATTGGCATCGCCGGCTTGTTTCTGCATTGGAGCACCTTCTGGCTCATGGTCGGCGGCGTCATTCTCCGCATGATCTCCGATGGTCAGCACCACGGCGTCGCCTTTAGCCATCTGCTCAAAGGCACGGTGCGCGACATCATGATCCCGGCCGATCATGTGCTGTGCGTCACGGAAGACCATACGGTCCAGGAGGTGAAGCAACTCTTTCTCCGCTTCGGCTATCACCATTTTCCGGTGCTCCGGAACGGAGGCGTCATGGGTCTCTTGCATTATGAGGATCTCCGGCACCATGCGGATTGGGAAGACGATGACCGCACGCCCGTGCGGAGCCTCATCGCGCCGGTCTTACCGGAGATGGTGGTCGGCCCCGACTGCACCATCAACGACGCCTTCGATCATATGCTGCTGAGCGCCTCGCCCCGGCTCCTCGTTTACGAGCGAGGGCGCTTTTTAGGTCTGGTCACTCGGGCGTCAGTGACGCGTCTTCGGGAGCTGCATCAGAAAGACTCGCAGTGGGTGACGTTGACGGGCGCGACTCCCCGAACTGCAGCCCATCCGTCGTGATATGCGGAAACGTCACGTGCACATAGGGTGGATACACATCGAGCGTTTGGCCTTTGCACTTCATGTTGCGGCTGCGGAAGTAAAACATCCGGTTATCGAGATCGATGACCTTATGTTGTTGGATTTGCCGCATCTTGATGCCGCGGAAGGTGGGACTCGCGCCCAAGCTCATCACCGGTTCCTGCCGGTCGACGATGGGGCTCGTCTCCATCACATGCTCGGCCGTTTCCGGATGATTGAGCCGGAAATACACCCACGTATTGATGCTGTCGATGATGCTATGGGCCGAGAGCATCCCGGCCTCTTTCTCGAAGGTCGCCTTCGATTGCGTATAGACGTGGACCCAAATATTGGCTCCGCCCGCCTTGTTGAACAGCTCGTGGATCCCGGGATAGAGCACATTGTGCCCTTCGTCCAAATGCAGGCACAGCGGAATCCGCAGGTGCGAGCCACGTGCAAAGGTGCGACCGGCCAGCGACTGGATCATCGACACGAAGACTTTCGCCGTCAGATACGATACCCGGGACGTGAGCATGCTCCCCAACGTACAAAACAACAGCACCGGCTCACCATTCTCCAAGCGCTGCACGAACGGGTTGGTGCGCGCCTTGCCGATAATCCGACCGGTGTTGCCCATCGTCAATTTGATCATCGCGTCTCGCAACGACGCCGAAATCTTCACGTAAAAATCTTTCAGCGCCTCGCTCTGAATGATGCTGTCGATGGTGTGGCACAGGTCCTCCGTATTGGGCAGCAT
>DATFDJ010000131.1:0-3896 GCA_035252115.1 Nitrospira sp.
CAGCGTGCGACCGGTCGATGTTCCGTCCGTCATGTCAAGCGGTGCTGCCTCGCGTTCCTCCTCGTGAGCGGTCTTATGGTTATGGTTGCAATAGGAGAAGTGAAGGCCGCCGAGTGGTCCGTCGTACCTTCCATGGGAGTGCAGGGAGTGTACAACGACAATCTATTGCTCACGCCGTTCCCTCACCAAGAGACCTACGGGTTCTGGCTTTCGCCGGGCGCAGAATTTGCCGGCAAGACCGAGCGGTTGGAGGTCGGCGGGCGTGCGGCAGCCGATTTTGTGTCATACTACGGCGGGCAGAACAGTTCGTTTACCAACATTCATTTACCCATCACGATGCGCTATAAGACAGAAACCGACCAACTGGCCTTTACGGGAGGTTTCGTGCGCGACAATACCCTGATGGGCGAATTGTTGACGACCGGAGTGGTGTTACGGTTTACCCAGCGAAATCAATGGAATCTGTATCCAAGCTGGTCGAGAAATCTGACGGAAAAGCTCTCTCTTCAATCTTCGTTCCAATTTGTGGACACGACATACGAAAACGGCCTTGGCTTGAGCTTGGTGGATTACCAGCTCATCGGGGGGACCGGAGGACTGTCCTATCAATTGACCGAGCGGGATTTGGTTCAATTGACCGGTTCATACGCGGGCTTCCGCACGACCAACTCGCCATCGCCGTTTCGAGCCAACTTTCCGGGAGCCAATCTCGCGCTGAACCATGCCTTCACGGAAACTCTCTCCGGCTCCCTGTATGGGGGACCTCGATTCGTCAACACGACGACAGCCGTCTCAGGCGAGACGGTGGAGACGCATGATACCGTCTGGCTCTTTGGCGCCAATGTCGCCAAAAAATTCGACAATGGGTCTGTACAAGTCACCGTGGCGCGGGATATTGTGCCCAGTGGATTCGGACTGCTGATCCAGACTGATCGAGTGGGCCTGTCCGGTTCCTACAGTTTTTCCGAAACGGTTGCCGGCTCTCTCGATACCGTCGGCTTCATCACGTCCGCTCCTACCAAGGCGGCAAGCGGGGCTGCATTTCCCGAAACCCGGTTTGTGAACATCACGCCCAAAATATCCTGGAAGTTCCTCGAGTGGTGGAAGGTGGAACTCTCGTATACTTACCGGTGGCGGGACGTCGAGACATTTCCGAATCCGGCGACCTCGAATGGAACCATGGCCATGCTCACGTACTATCCGCCGAAACTGGCGATCTCGCATTGACGGATGGCTGTCGCACACTCCAAAGCACCGGCGGATCCGGCCAAGACGTTCGAGGAGTATGTCGCGATGTTTCGCCGGCGTCGCAGGCTGATCTTCATGAGCGGAAGCGCTCTGTTGGCCCTGAGCTTGGCGGCCGCTTTTCTCTGGCCGCCGACCTATAAGTCGACGGCGACCATTTTGATTGAGGAGCAGGAGATTCCGTCCGATCTGGTGCGGTCCACGATCACGAGCTACGCCGATCAGCGGATCGAGACGATCAAGCAGCAGGTGATGAGCCGTACGACTCTGTGGAAAGTCGTGGAGCAATACGATCTGTACGGAGATCTTCGCCGATCGAACCCGGCAGAAGAAATCATCAACCGATTCATCAAAGACATCGAAGTCGAAGTGATCAGCGCCGACGTGGTGGACAAGCGGACGCAGCATCCGACAAAGGCCACCATTGCCTTCACCGTGGCCTATCAGAGCCGGTCGCCGGAGCTGGCGCAGAAGGTCGCCAACGAATTGACCAGCCTTTTTTTGGGTGAAAACCTCAAGAGCCGCGAGCGGCAAGCGCAAGAGGCCACGGCCTTCCTCCAACAGGAAGCCGAACGACTCGCGAGTCATATCGGAGAAGTGGACGAAAAGATCGCTGCGTTCAAGCAAAAGGCCAAGGGAGCGTTGCCCGAACTGATGGCCTTGAACCAACAGCTCCTGAATCAAGCGGATCGCGAGTTGATGGACATCGATCAGCAGATCCGTGGTCTTGAGGAGCGCAGGAACTATCTGGAAGGCGAGCTTGCCACGATCAAGCCCAACACGCCGATCCTATCGGTCGGTGGCGAGCGCATATTGGATTCGGCCGAGCGGTTGCGCGCATTGAGAGCCCAGTATGCCGGGGCGTCGGCCAATCTCTCTCCGGACCATCCCGATATTATCAAGATGAAGCAGGAGATCGAGGCTCTGGAACGGGAAACCGGACAGAGGCCGGAGATCGAAGAAGCTTCGAAAGCGCTCATCGATGCGCGGGCCACGCTCGCCGCCTTTTCGAAGCGACTGGGGAAAGATCATCCGGATGTCGTTCAGGCTCAGCGGAAAATCGACGCGCTCGAGAACGAGGTGCGACGGCTGCAAGCGGCCCCCGGCAAAAATCCGGCTCTCAAACCTGAGAACCCGGCCTATATCAATCTCCAGGCTCAATTGAACTCGGCGACGTCGTCTCTGGAGGCGTTGCGGAAAACCCGGGTAGAGGTGAAGCGACGGCTGCAGGATTACGCCACCCGCCTGGAGCGGACGCCGGAATTGGAACCGCATTACCTGGTCTTGACACGTGATCGCGATACCTCGGCGCAGAAATACCAGGATATTCGATCCCGTTTACTCGAGGCGAAGGTATCCGAGGGACTCGAGGTTCAGCGGAAAGGGGAACGATTCTCCTTGATCGATCCGCCGAGTTTGCCGGAAAAACCGGACAAGCCGAATCGCCCCGCCATTGTCTTGCTGGGATTGGTTCTGGCCATCGCCGGCGGCCTGGGTGCCGGCGCCGCAGTGGATACCCTGGACCATTCGATTCGGACGCCGGAGCAACTGGCTCAGTTGACTCAAGCATTTCCTCTCGCCGTGATTCCGTTCATGCCCAATGAGGAAGATTTCGCCAGAGCTGTGGGATATCGACGCATGATAAAGGCTGCCGGCCTGGGGGCGCTCGCGACAATTCTATTGGCCGTCCACTTTTTCGTGCTTCCGCTCGACGTCTTGTGGTATGCCACGCTCAAACGCTTCGGGATCGAGTAGCGTGAGGTGATGGAAAATGGATCGGTTGAGAACGGCGCTACAACTGTACAAGCAGGAGCATGGCAAGAATGGCCTCCCGGCGCAATTTGTCCGCAGCAATGGCCATAGCGCTCCTCCTCCGATCGTCTATACGCAAACCAAGTCGATCGAGATTTCGCGATCGATCCTTCGTCAACGCCGGGTCATGGCCGCATACGAGAAAGGGGCGTTCATCGATGCCTACAAGATTCTAAGGACGCAGGTCATGCAGCGGCTGAGGCAGCATGAGTGGAATGTGTTGGGCGTGACCAGCCCGGGCCATGGTGAAGGCAAGACGTTGACCGCCGTGAATCTTGCCGTCAGCCTGGCCATGGAGACGACCCAAACGGTGCTGTTGGTCGATTCCAACCTCCGCGACCCCGGCGTTCACCAGGTTTTTGGTTTGGAGAATTCTCCCGGTCTGGCGGACTATCTATTGGATAATGAGCCGGTGGAGGACCTCTTGCTGCACCCCGGCATTGGACGGTTTGTCCTCCTTCCGGCAGGCCGAGCGGTTCCGGACTCCACTGAAGTCCTGACCTCGCCGAAAATGCTTGCACTTGTCGAGGAATTCAAGCATCGTTACCCCGCCCGGATCGTCATTTTCGATCTGCCGCCGCTGCTCCATACCGCCGACGTGCTGGCATTCTCGCCGTACACGGACGCGCTTCTGCTTGTCGTCGAGGAGGGCAGTACGACTGTGGAAGAACTGCAACGGGCGCTGTTGTTGGTGAAGGATTCCCGTCCCGTGGTAGGAACGGTGTTGAATAAAGCGGGAAAGACGGCCGCAACTCCCGCGGCCATGAAGAAGCTGTTGGCGCACTGAGGTTCCGATGTACGAAGCATTCTACAATCTCCGAACCAAGCCGTTTTCGCTG
>DATFDJ010000132.1:0-13780 GCA_035252115.1 Nitrospira sp.
CGCACTTCTGTACCCACGTGGCGATCAGCCAGACGCAGCCGGCGACGATCCCGATCACGAACACCCAATTGTAAATTTCCCTGCCCAGCTTTGTGAGAAACGGCTCGCACACCAAGAGCAACACCACATACGCCAGTGCGACCGTTGCCAATGTGAAGAGAGGCAGAATCAACGCCCGATAGGGCATCAGCCATTTCCAATCCTCCGGCGGTTCTTCGGCCAGTTGCCGCGCACCCAACCAGCCCAGAACCATCGCACCGCCGTATCCGATCAATTGAACGAGATCGGACGCATGCAGTTTTCCCACAGCCGTCTCGCGGAACAGCGGCAGATGGCCCAAGATCACCGCGCAGAGTCCTGCAAACACGACTGCGACTCCGTACTCCATCATCCATTTCCGTGCCTTCATCGTGATCCTCCTTGAGCAAATATCATCTCGCAGACGAGCCACAAGGAAGCTTAGCATCCCGGTCACTTCATCGGGAAATCAAGAACTTAGGCCAAGGAGGAGACGGAATGCGATGTGACGAGAGTCTTGCACCGGCTGCACCGAATGCCCGGTCGGAAGCCGGTTCAGCATCCGGCCAAATGCGAGCGGACTTCCTGGACGTAGGTTTTGAAAGGGTCGGGCATCGGAAACGGCGGCCGTCCCCGGACTTGGAAGATGGACCAGTTGATGACATACGACGGAAAGTACCGCTCCTCCTGATGAGACGAGGTTTCATCCGGAGAAATGTCGTTGGACAGCAGATGCGCCACCAATTCGCCTCGTCCGAATGCGCGGGTATTGCGAGGCGGGTGCGAAGTGGCGAGGTCAACGGCCTTGTCCGTCGTCAGGCGTGGCACACGCCCTTCATCCACTAATCCATAATAGAGACCCTTCGCTTGGTTCAGATTATGATATTCCAAATCCAGGCTCTTCAGCATCGGGTCGCTCCACTCCAATTGTTCCGCCTCTCGAAACGATTCCAAGAGCCAGAGCTTGGAGGCCCAGTCCACGCGGCCGATCAGCTTTTGATAGTCCGCTCTCAGGTCCAGGAGAACGGAGGACCACTGAGCCAGCACCCAATCGGTCTCCTCGTCCTGTCCTTGATACTGTTGCGTCGCCGCATCGAGGAATTGCTCCTGGACATCCAGCGCGGACATCGTCTTGCCGGTCGCCAGCCGGATCAGCCATTGACGATCTTGATCCTGTGAGATCTCTTGCAGGGTCTCGACCGGTTCGTCGAGCTCCAAATTACGGGGCGCATGTCCGTCTTCGATGAGTTGGAGCACCAGTCCTGTCGCGCCCAGTTTCAAGGCGGTGGCGTATTCGGCCATGTTCGAATCGCCCAGCAGCAGGTGAATCCGTCGATACTGATTGGGGTCGGCCAGCGGCTCGTCTCTCGTATTCACGATCGCCCGATTCTGCTGCACCCACTCGAAAAAGTCGTTCACGATATGGTCGGCACGCTGTGAAATCTGAAACGGGAGCGGTGGACCGCCCTGTCTGCCGCCGAACGCGGTGCGCGGCACGATCAATCGGTCCATCTGGATCCAGGCGTCCTGCGGACTCGCCGCGCCGACACGCCCGGAACCGGTGAAGACTTGTCTCGTCACGAGAAACGTCACCAGCGGAGCCAGCCCCCGTCTGGAAAACGGGAACCGGCGGGTGACGAGATAATTTTCATGCGAGCCGAATGTCGCATCGGTCTCATGGTCGACGTTGTTCTTGATGAGCGACACCTGGTCCGACAAGCCGAGACCGTCGATCGCTCGCTGCAGGAGCAGGTCCCCGGCTTGGTCCGTTGCGACGGCATCGCTCAGTGCATGACATTCCGGCGAGGCATATTCCAAATGCCCCATGTCGAGATAGACCCGTCCCGCATTGGAGAGAAACCCGCCGTTCCCCGGCGGCTCGTCATGGCCACGATGATGCAAATCCAACACACCTTGGCGCTGAACATGGAAAAGATGGTCGCGGATCTTGTGCGCGAACCAGGTCGGGGAATGGTCGGGGCGGTCTTGATGGACCAGGAGACCATATTCGGTCTCCAGGCCGAAAATACGGTTCAACATAACGTCATGTGACGTGATTACGTCTTACACCATTCGCCGAGTTCGGCAGGCTTGAGAGGAGCGCGATATTTTGCGGACCCATGCTGATTCCGGTCGAGCACGGCGCATTCGATCGATCGCCCCGAAAGAGAGTTCGATAAATAGGCCGAGACATCCTTCGCATCGATGTCGGTACGTGTCTCTGCAGAATCCTTGTTGTCTTCCCGATTCTGCTCCATGGCATTCCGCTGCAATCGATCTCCGAGCACCCAGGCATGCAGCGCGACTCCCACCGCTTTGTCGATGGTCGATTCATTCAGTGATTGCCCCTGGAGATACGACACCATCGTCTGTTCGACGGAACGATTCGCGGCCAGGACCGCATACTGGGTGCGTTCTTCGAATGTCCCGTCGTAGTTGATGGTGAGAAAAGAATCCTTGCCGGCCTTCTGCCCCAACTCGGCCAGCAGAATCTTGACGATGAAGGGGGCCTTGAAGACTTCTTCAAAAGCCTGTTTGACGACCGGCGCGATTCCATACTTCACCATGCGGCTGCCCGTCACGTCCGAGGGCGAGCGGTTGAAGCCTTCGACATGCGCCATTTCCAGCAGGCTGAAGCGCAGCTTCTCCAAATCGGCCGGGTGGCCCATCCCGCCCAACGCCAACCGGTCGTAAATCTCGTACAACTTCGGCGTCCCCTTGCTGACCGTCAGGAGGACAATACCGGTTTCGTAGGCGAGCGCAACGACGGGACTCCCCTGCTTGAACTGCTCATCGAGATACTGGCGGCGGTTTCCGACCGCTTCCACCCAGCGGTAGGGCTCTTCATACATCGCGGTCACCTCGTCCTGGCCACTCTCGCCTCGAACAACGGTCGAAGTTGCGCATCCGGCATGGTGCGGACACCATCCGCCGTGATGAATTTCACGACCGGGTAGAGATTCGCGTCCCGATTCACTCCTCCGGTTGCACTGTCGAATTCCGCGGCGCTCGTCAGAAGCCGTAGGGCTTGAACGGCTGCCTGCTCTTCCGGCATCGCGCTCAGCGGCTGCTCCCCCCACGTATTGAGATAGTGCAGGATGCCGCGAATAGTGGGAGAACCGGAGCCCGACACGGCGTACTCCACTCCTTCGAACTCCGCCCCCAGAATGTCGTAGAAATAAATCTTGGCCGCCGCTTGTTCGACATCGTAGCCCGCAAAGATCGGTGCGACGGCACCGGTCCCCGACAGCGCCGCGGCAACGTTTTCTTTCAGCAGCTTGGATAGCGCCCGCAGTTTGCCTTCGAAACTCAATTCCTGCAGTTGCGTCCTCCGGTAGTACTTGAAGGAATGCTCCAGGATGCGCGCCATTTCGTACGCCGTCGCCGGCACCCCGGCAATCGCCATAACGCTGTAGCGGTCGATCTCCAATACCTTGTCGGTCCGATCGTACATCACCATATTGCCGGCCGTGGCGCGACGATCCCCGGCGACCAGCACGCCTTCTCGGTACTTGAACGCCAGGATCGTCGTGGCATTCGGGATATCGAGCGCCGACTCGGAAGCAGCGGGAGTCCCGAACTGGTAGCCCTGCTCCTTCAACAATTGGAAAAAGTCCCCTTGCATGCCCATGCTTCACCGCAGTTTTGAGTTGAAGTGTTGAGTGTTGAGTTCAAGTCAAAACTCAACATTCGGCACTGTTATTCTCCGGTCCGTTGCCGGTATCGTTCCGCCTGTTTGGGATCGACCTTGCGCATCCGCTTCATCAGATTGTCTTTGTCCGGCGATCCAGTCTCCGGACGGCGCGGGCCGCCGCCTTCCTCCGAAGGACTTGGCGACTTCGGCATGGGATCGACGGGTCCTTCGCGACGTTCTGGCATTGTGTAGATCATGCCTCTGTTTCCTTTCTGGTGTTCCAGGATCTCAACGCCTCGGCCGGCGATGAGGCGCTCTCGAAAATTTTCGCACATCGCCGCACCTCGTCCGGATCAAAGAGCTTCCCCATCTCGAGCGTGCGGGATCGGAGGCCGCCGGAAAACTGAATCCGTTCCCACTGCATGGACGTAATCTGGTCGGGAAACCGCCGAACGCACAGACCGCGCAAGCCGCCGCGCGTATCGGTGGGGCCGTTGAGCAGCGCCCATTCGACATCGGCTTCGGTCGTCATCCGCCAGGCCTTGCCGTCCGCTTCCAGTCCCAGATAGAGTCCCTGATCGGGACTCACATTGTGATATTCCAAATCCAAACTCGCCAGCCAGGGATCGTCCCAGCCGATCCGCTCTTCGCGGACAAACGTTTCAAGCAGCCACTGCTTCGTCACCCAATCCAGCTTCCCCACGAGCTCATGTCGTTCCCGGCGCAATTGATGGAGCGTCCGTTCCCATTCCTGTAAGACCCAGTCCGATTCCTCATCCATTCCTGTAAGCGTCCGCCGCGCAGCGAGATAGTACTCTTCCTGGATATCCAATCCCGAAACCGCTCGCCCGCTCTTCCTGCGCACCGTTGCCTTCAAATCTGGGTCACGAGACAGATGCTTCACCGCCGACACCGGGTCTTCCAGCTCCACATCCGGCACCGCGCCTCGGTCGATCAAGTCGAGAACCAGTTGAGTCGTTCCTATTTTGAGCGCCGTCGCGTACTCACACATATTGGCATCGCCGGCGATGAGATGGAGCCGGCGATACGTCGAGCGGTCCGCATGCGGCTCGTCCCGGGTGTTCAGGATGGGCCGGTTGTGCATCGTATCGACGCTCAACTCGGTTTCCATGAAATCGGCGCGCTGAGACAGTTGATACGTCCCGGGAACGAAGCCCGACTCTTGCGCTTCGATCCCAATCTTTCCCGCACCGGCGATCACTTGCCGGCTGACCAGAAACGGAAGCAGCCCGGCCGCAAGAGTTGGGAAAGGAACGGCTCGCGGCACCAAATAGTTGTCGTGGCACCCGTAGCTATGGCCATGGAAATCGGTATTGTTCTTGTAGAGACGCACGTGCGCCCCGCCGAGGGACCTGTTGCGTCGCTCGGCTGCGCGCTGAACAATCCGTTCTCCCGCACGGTCGTGGGCCAGGAGGTCTTTGAGCGTCCGGCATTCCGGCGTGGAATATTCAGGATGGGTGTGGTCGTTGTAAAACCGCGCGCCGTTCGGCAACACCAGATCGCTCTTCATTTCATGAAAGGAAAACGGGCGATGGGCGTCCACCTTCGCGAACTCGTCCTCCTCCCTGTCCTGCTGCAACCCCGCCACGCGAAATCCTCGCGCATCCTCATGGGGATCCTCGCCGCTGTAGTCCCAACGCCGTTCGAAGGACGCGGTGAGATAGGCACGCACCAGTTCCATCGACTCCACCACCGGATCGACCTGATCCAAGTCGTCGCGTGTGATCCCGTATTCGGTTTCAAGGCCAAAAAGGCGCATTTCTCAAATGATCTGATTGATCAACCGTTCTTCCGATTGCCGGCCCCGGCGGAAGGAAGAGATCCCGATCACCTGTTCCGGATGGTGATCCAACAACTTCAGCCACTCCTCCGCCGCGTCGTCCGGCGGCAACATCTCTCCCTCGCCGAACTCTTCCGCCACGCTCTCGAGGAGGTCCTTGGCGATCAAGCCGGCCGCCTGTCCTGCCTGGATCGTGCGATCGATCGCCTTCTCCTTTGCGCGCTGAACGATCGAAGCCAGGATGGCTCCGCTCACGAGATCGCCCCGGTAGAGCACTTTGGTTTGTCCGTTCCTGAGCCTGACCGCGAGCAGCCTGTTGTCGTCCGCCCTCCGGAAGATCGATTCGATGATGTCCTCCACCAGGGAAGCCAACGCTGCGGCTTTTTCGCCGCCTCGCTCGTCCACCAGGGTTTGATCCAGCGGCAACTCCGCCGTCAGATACACTCGGAGAATTTCGGCCGCTGCCTCCCGGGTCGGCCGGCTGACCTTGATCTTGCGGTCGATGCGTCCCGGCCGCAGCACAGCCGGATCGATCAGGTCTGGTCGGTTCGATGCCAGGATGATGACCACGTCCCGCAGCGATTCGATCCCGTCCATTTCGCTGCAGAACATCGGCACCAGCGTGTTCGAAATGTTGAACGACCGCATGGCACGGCGGGTGCCCAAAATGGATTCGGCTTCGTCGATGAAAATAAACGGCAGTGCGCCGTCCTTGCGTCTCGCGCGCGCTTGGGCGAAGAGATCCCGGACCATCCGCTCAGATTCGCCGAGCCACATGTTCAAAATTTCCGGACCTTTCACATGGAGGAACGCCCCGCCGGTCACCGGCGGACGTGTATCGGACCCGGGCGCGCCGCCCGATTTCGACTCGCTCACCAGCTTGGAAAGACTGCCTGCCGCGGCCTGCCCAATCAGCGTCTTGCCGCATCCAGGCGGCCCATACAGCAGAAACCCCTTTGGTTGGGAAAACTTGAACTGCTCGAAGGTCTCGGCGTGCAGCAGAGGATATTCGATGGCCTTTCTAATGGCGGCGATGGCTTCGCTCTGTCCGCCGATCTGCTCCCATGTGACTTTCGGCGTCTCGTCCAGGACATGGCGGCTGGCTTTGCGATCCTCCAGCTTTTCGATCGCGATACGATGACTGGGATCGATTCGGATCTCGTCGCCGGCCTTCAGCTCGACTCCCGCGAGGTCGCTGGACCTCTGGAGAATCAGCGATTGCCGACCCATCTCTTGCTCGAAGCGCAACCGGCCGTCCGGCATGGCTTCAGCCAGCTTCAAAATGGGCCCGTTCCGGTCGTAGCCCAGCGTTTTGATCACCGCATACGCCTCGTTCACCAAAATTTGCGTCCCGATCTTGAGGTCTGTCTGAGGCACCCGGGGATCGACGTTGGCATAGTATTCCGCTCCGCCGACGACGATGCGGGCTAGTCCCTCACCCGGCACATCGAGCAGCGTGCCAATGCGGTTGGCCGGCGCAGTCAGCTTGGCGACGACCTCGTTGACCTTTTTGAACTCGGCTTCTCGTTGCTGGTTCGCCGCGGTGCTCAGCATCAATACGTGGCGCAGCTTATAGAGGATCTTCTGGCGCGGGTCCGACTCGGTAAAGGAAGCGAGACATTGTTCAATCAGTTCCAGGGGGTCCGAACTGGTGTGCACCTGGTTCTTGGAGCTGTCCTGGCTCCTGTGGCTCTCGTCTGAATTCGGCGGCCGGCGATCGCTCATCGATGGTCCTCCACACAACCCGGATGGATGATCCTACCATAGAGCCGTCCCGGAATACCGCCGGCCTAGGGAGTCTGTCCGAGTAATGCCATTCTGCTGCGGCAGAAGATCCGCAAGCATCTGCGTCGTTCTCGGCTCAAAAAACTCCTCAACGTATTCCAGCGAATACGCCTCCGGATTTCTTGAGCCTGCGGCCTTGCATCTGCCAGCGGCTCCTCTGCCTCGCAACGAAGGATTACTCAGACAGACTCCTGGCGCTCAATTCACCGCTTGCAAGATGACCGTCACCTGTTGCCGCCGGTTGCCCCTGAGCACCTCCACGGTCACCCGATCCCCGACTTTGTGATCCTCCATCACATCCATGAGCTCATCGATGGTGGTCACGGGCTTGCCGTCGACCGAAACGATGATGTCGCCCAATTCCACGCGGCCTGGCACTGTCTCACGGGCTCCCTGCAATCCCGCCCGCTCGGCGGCGCCGCCTCTCGAGACCTTCCCGATCACCAAACCTTTGACGCCCCAACGCCTGGCCATGGCATCGGGCACGAGAGACACGCCAAGTCCCGGTCTGATCAGCTTGCCGTACTTGATGAGCTCGGGCACGATACGATTGACCGTATCGACCGGCACGGCGAATCCGATCCCGGCGAATGCGCCGCTCGGGCTGACGATCTGCGTGTTCACGCCGATCAGACGACCGGCTCCGTCCAGCAGCGGCCCTCCCGAATTGCCGGGATTGATCGCCGCGTCGGTTTGAATCACGCCTTCGATCGTCCGGTTGGACAGCGATTTGATGGTGCGTCCCAGCGCGCTCACGACGCCGGTCGTCAGCGTGTGGTCGAGGCCGAACGGATTGCCGATGGCCAAGACTTTTTGGCCGACACGGAGATCGTAGGACGTGCCGACCGTAATAGGAAACAGACTCTCGTCGGGCGCCTGAATCTGGAGCACGGCCAAATCGTGATCCGGATCCGCCCCGATCAGCACGGCCTTGTATTCCGAGCGGTCGGCGAGCGTGACCCGGATCGAACTCGCGCCGTAGACCACGTGGAAATTAGTAACGATGTGTCCTTGCTTGTTCCAGACGAACCCGCTGCCCGATCCTTGAGGCACCTCGAATAGGTCCAACGACCAGAAATCGCGCTGAATGGCCGTATTGGAAATGAACGCCACCGATTTCGTGGCCCGGTCGAACACCGCCATGGTGGCCCGCTCGTCGGCGCCCAGCTCGGCCGGCGCCGGAGTCACCAGGCGCGGCTTGCCTTCAGGCCCGTCGTAGTTGGCTCCCAGCGGCTTACCCCATTCAACGGCCGGCGCATCGATTGCGAACGAAAGGATGAACAGCGCAAGAGCGGAAGAGAAGAGGCGTCTCATCGGTCCTACTCGCCCATGATCTGGATGACGAGATGCCGTGTCCGGGGGCGAGTGTCGAAATCCACGACCACGATCTGTTGCCAGCGACCCAGCAGCATAGCGCCGTCGGAGAAGGGAACGGTCACGGAGGGGCCTTGCAGTTGCCCCCGCAGATGACTATGGCCGTTGTCTTCTCCGGGGTTTTTCGTATTGTGCTGCCAGTTGGGATCGGTCGGCACGGCTCGATCCCAAAACGTCCGTGTGTCGGCGCGGATGCCGGGTTCGTCTTCTATAATCATCACGGAAGCGGTCGTATGTTTTACGAACACCGTGACGAGACCGGCTTTCATGGCGGCACCGGCCAAAGCCTCCTGCACGGCCTTCGTCACATTTTCCATTTCAGTGCCGCCGCGCATCTCCAATTGCATGGGAACCGTCTTCACCGCCATGCTCGGCGCTCCCGCGTTCGGAGAAGTGTGCGTTCGCGGCTCGTCAGGCGCCGACCCCGAGCCTCCGCGATGATGGCGTCGAACGCTCCGGCTGCCGCCACTTCCTTCAGCGCCTTCATGACATCGGAAGACAGAATGCCGTCGTGCTCCAGTGTTTCCAAATAGCCGAAGGCATCCGCAATCGTCTCCTTCTTGCGTCCATAATAATCACGGCCACGGCGCTGGTTGCTGTACGCTTCGAATTGTTCGCAGGCGACCAGCACTTCCGCCAGTTGCTTGACCCACGGTTTGGCGCCGGCCAGTCGTTCCGGGTAGTAATAGTACAGCATGACGGACTGCATCCACGGTTCCCACCGCACGCCGAGCCGCTTGATCCTCGAAGCGACCGCCCGCAGCCGTCGCGCAAGCCTGCGCGCATAGCCGAGCCGCATCTCGACTTGTTCTTCCGCCCATGAGGTCATGTCGATGCCGGCGGCCTTGAGACCATCGCGATAGTGCCGGAGAAACGCCTCGGTTTCCCGGCCATAGACCGTGTCCGGATGTATGGCGCGCCATTCACGGGGCCTCGTCGGAATCCCATGCGCTTTGGCCCAGGACCAAATTTTTCCGAACAGCCTGCGGTCCAGGCCGGCGCGGCCCAAGTCGTGCAGCAGACAAGCGATTTGATACTGGCGGACCCGCTTGGCGTCATGGCCCAACCGCAGGGCCACAGCGGCGCACATGCGGGCGGTCCGAATCGCATGGGGACGATCGTAGCCTCGAATGAGCATTCCATGGCGCAAGGGGTGCGGCACGTCGTACAGCTTCATCAATTGCGAAAGCAACGGGCGGGAAAGGAGGAGCGGCGCATGGCGGATGGTATCGGCATTCATCTTCGAAGCCATGGGGTCGCGCGCGTAGAGTATCGTTCGCAGAAACGAGGTGTCAAGGCAAGCGCTCGGGACTCGCCCGCCTGCCCGATCTTTGGTATGCTGACCTCGGCACTGCACGAAGGACTCCTTCTCGGCGACATGCGGCATACGACTCTGAACATCTTCGCCGTCCTGTTGACGTCAGTTCTGCTGTCCGAACCGACCGAGAGTGCAGCCGCTTCGTTCGATCAACTCGTCGAGCTGACCGGCCATGCCGGAGTGGTGGTCACGCTGATGGGCCGCGACAACTTCGCCAGCGAGTATCGTTACCATGTCAGCGTGCAAAATAACTCGGCGGATCGTCTCGTGGCCGATTCCCTTGTCGTCGTATTGGACAAGATCACGAATCTCGCGGGAGAAGATCGCGAAAATCTCCAAGGCGAGCCGCTGGTGAACCGGTTCGAAATCGTCGGGCAGGATGGGACGACCGACGACGGCAAGCCGTACTTCAGAATTCCCGCCGGTCCGAAGAAGGACTTGGAGCCTCACGATCAAAGTCTTCCGGCCAGCGTGCGAATCAGGAACCGCGATTACGTGAGCGTCTTTACGCCTTCCTTCCGGGTCTACGGTCAAAAGCGCCTCTCTGCCGAAGCGAGATCTCCTTCTCAGCCGCAGGCGCGAACAGGGCAGCCGCCCGCGCCCGGCGCCTCCGGCGCGCCTCAGATGGACAAGCTGATTCAGTTGCTGATCAAGAAGGGCGTCATTACCGAAGAAGAATGGCGAAAGGCGATGCAGCCGTGAGCGATCCTGCGTGCAACGCCTGCACCGGCGCCTGGCCCTTGAACGATCATTTCATCTCGGACCTCGGCCTTTCGAAAGCGTATCTTCATGACGATCAGTTCTTTTCCGGCTGGACTGTCGTGGTCTTCAAGCGCCACGCGACCGAATTGTTCCACCTGGCCCCTACCGAGCGGATTCAACTCATGGAAGAAGTGAATCTGGTGGCCAAGGTGCTCGCGGATGTCTTTCAAGCCAAGAAGATGAACTATGAGCTACTGGGCAACCAACTGCCCCATATTCATTGGCACCTCGTGCCGCGGACGGCGCACGATCCTGCACCCCTGTCGCCCGTGTGGCTGGTTCAACATGATGCCCGGACGCTCGACCCTGCGGCAGTGAACGACAGAATCGCCCTGATACAGGCGGCACTCACGCGTGAACGCGGAGCACGCGGTCGCCCGTTCTCCTAATCCGGCCTCTGGTTCCGGATGGTATAATTCCCGCCAATTATGCGACCGTTCCTGGTGATCCTCGTTCTGATGCCGTGCCTCTCCGCCGCCCTGACCGAAGCCGAGATTGTGGAGGAACAACGCGCGACGCCGCCGATCATCGAGTCCCCGCCTCCGACGACCCAGCCGCTCGAACGAGAACCTCTCATCCCTGTCGACGATATGAGACAGGAATCGCTAGATGCCGTGCTCGCCGTCGCGGAACGCCGTGCGGCAGTCCGCATGTTTCCGGATCATGCCGACAATCGGCTGAAATTGGCGCAAGCGCTGTACGGTCTCGGTGAATTCGATGGCGCGATCGAAGAATGCCGGGCCGCCATCAAGCTCCAACCCAACTCCGCGCAGGCGCATCTGCAGCTCGGTATGATGTTGATAGCGAAACAAGACTGGCGTGCCGCGGCGTCCGTATTGAAGGAAGCCGTTCGCTTGGACCCAAACCTTGCCCACGCCTACTATGGCCTCGGCGGCGCTCAATACTCAGTAGGCGACGTGAAAGGCGCAGTCCTATCCTATCGCCGGGCCTTGGAACTGCAACCGGATTTTCCCGATACGCGTTACCGCCTCGCGCTGCTCCTGAAACTGACCGGCAGAAATCAGGAAGCCGCGCAGTTGATGGAAGAAGCGGCGGTCGCAGGCGTGGCCCAAGCCCGACTGTTTTTGGCCAATGCCTACAAGAACGGACAGGGCGTAGACAGGAACCTGAGCCTCGCGATCTTCTGGTGGAACGAAGCAGCGGAGCTTGGGCAGCAGGCCGCCGCCGATGCGCTCTCGAAGCTCAGACGCCAGGCACTGTCGTCCAACCAGCATGAAGGGAAGAAAGCCGAAGTGCGCCGGGCGTTTGACGCGTACCGCGAGAAGCTCTGGGATGAATTCCCGGAATATGCCGCTGAGCAGGATAGCGCCTCCTTGGGCATCGTGCTGCGGCGACACAATCACGCGGAGGCGATCCCGGTCTTGCTTCGGGAATGCTATGCGCTGAGTGGCGAAGCGCAAGCCGAACTGGCTCTCCTGTATCAAGCAGGCTGGGACGGCCGCGTCGCGCCGTTCGACAAGCACATTCTCGGCTGCTTCGAGACGACCGCGGCGGAAGGATTTCCGCCCGCCAAGAAAATCCTCGCACGGATCTATGCCGGTGGGATTGGACTGGAGGCCGATCCGTCAAAGGCGAAGAGCCTCCTCAAAGGCCTGCCGAAACAGGATCGGCAATCCTTGCAGGAAGAATTGAATCTTCCTTAACACGACGATGGTCCAGTGGACAAAGATCTGGCGCCTCTTCATCGGCTCGCTTGCGCTGCAAGCCGGTGCGATAGGCTTGGCGGCTACGTTGCTGGCGACAATCCTGGTTTCCGCCGCGCTGGCCACATTGACCGCGCTCGATTGGACTCCCTATGACACCTGGCTGCGCCACCGCGACCCGGTTGCTGTCAGCCCCTCGCTGACGATCATCGCGCACGATCAGGCCGGTGAGGATCGTTTCGGAAGCGGACCGTGGGATCGAGCCGTCCTTGCCGAACTCATCACTGCGGCATATGAAGCCGGCGCTCTCGCGATCGGCGTCGATCATCGGCTTGATCGCGCCAGCTCGGCCCTGGAAGGCGGAGCCGCAAGCGATGCCTTGCTGCTCGAGGCCGTTCATGCGGCAGCGCCGGTGGTCTTCCTCTACGATCCCGATTCACTGCTTGGATCGGAAGCCGCCATCTATGGCCATGCGCTCCTGTCCACCGATCCCGACCATGTCTCCCGGCAGATCCCACTCCTGATCCGAGTGGGGACTCAAAGCGTGCCCGCCTTCGGTGCGGTGCTCTATAATATCTTCCGCCAACGGATCGACTCCTCGGCCGCCGCCTTGCTCACCGGCCATGCTCCCTCGATGCTCGTGAACATGGTCGCTGATGGATCGCCGACGGCGCTGCCATCGCTGCCGTTGTCCCTCGTCTGGGACGCCATCCGCCTTCACGACGATGCCAAGCTGAGCGAGTGGATGAAGGACAAAGTCGTCGTCTTGCTTCCGCATCGCACGAGCGACGGACCTTGGCTCCTGCCGACCGGTCGCACAGTGAGCGGGGTGACAGCGCACCTGCATGTGCTCAACAGCCTCCTCACAGGTCATACGACACGCCGGGTGGGAATGGTCGGCGAATCGGCGGCAACCATTCTCCTGGCGTCGATTCTGGCTTGGTGCCTGCTTCGCTTCCAAGGCCGGCGGAGTTTCGTCTTCGCCGCGGGGATTTTAGTCCTGTACGGGACGGCGGTGGCCATCGTCCTCACCGCGCTGCATGTCGTGATGCCGGTGGCGCTCCCCTCTACCGCTTCGCTGTTCGTCCTGGCCGGGACGACCATGTGGATCAATCTCACGGCCGGGCAACGCATGCTCCTCTTGGAACGAAGCATGTTGCACCTCCAGCAGGAAGCGGCAGCGGTGAGAGAAGCGCTCATGCTGAGACAAAACCGCGCGGACACACTGGAAGAAGATTTTGAAGCAGCTCAGTCCGCCGTCGCACAATCGTCGCTGCAACGGGAGCTGTTGGCACGAACCGCCGAGTCGCTCCGATTGCAGCTCGCGGATGCGCAAGAGCAGGAACGGAAGGCCCGCCTGCAGTTGGAAGACCTGGAACGGCAACTCCATGACTTCAGGGCGGCCGACAGGGTGAGCGTTTCCA
>DATFDJ010000133.1:0-15868 GCA_035252115.1 Nitrospira sp.
CGGGGTGAAGAAATTACCGCCGACGTGCTGGACGGACCGCAGTCGGTCATCATCGATCAAGCCGAAAATCGGCTGCACATGCAGAAGGCGATCCTCACGAAGTTGCTGCGCGGAAGGACGAGAGCGACATCATGAAGGCGATCAAAAAAGTCGTGTTGGCCTACTCCGGCGGCCTCGATACTTCGGTCATTTTGAAATGGCTCCAAGAGACCTATGATGCCGAGGTCATCGCCTTTTGCGCGGATCTCGGTCAGGGGGAAGATCTCAAGGCCATCAAAGCCAAGGCCCAATCCCTCGGCGTCAAAAAGGTGTATGTCGAAGACCTCCGCGAGACCTTCGTCAGGGACTATGTGTTTCCGATGCTCCGCGGAAACGCCTTGTACGAAGGGTCCTATCTCTTGGGGACCTCCATTGCCCGGCCTTTGATCGCGCGGCGGCAAGCCGAGATTGCCGTGAAGGAAGGCGCCGACGCCGTCTCGCACGGCGCGACGGGCAAAGGCAACGATCAGGTCCGCTTCGAGCTTACGTATACGGCGCTTGCCCCCAAGCTCAAAGTCATCGCGCCGTGGCGAGAATGGACCATGCGGTCGCGGAGGGAACTAATCGAATACGCGGAGCGGCACGACATCCCCGTGACGGCGACAAAAGCCAAGCCGTACAGCATGGATCTGAACCTGTTCCATATCAGCTACGAAGGGGGCATTCTTGAAGATCCCTGGCAATCGCCGCCGGATGAGATCTTCCAGATGACGGTGGCGCCTGAACGGGCGCCGGACAAACCCTTGGAAGTCGAGATCGACTACGAGGCGGGGAATCCTGTCGCCGTGGACGGGAAAAAAATGAGTCCGGCGACGCTGCTGGCGCACGTGAACAAATTGGGCGGCGCGCATGGGATCGGCCGTGTGGATCTGGTGGAAAACCGGTACGTCGGGATGAAATCTCGCGGTGTCTACGAGACGCCGGGAGGGACCATTCTCCACGTGGCCCATCGGGGGTTGGAATCCTTGACGATGGACCGTGAGGTCTTGCATTTCAGGGACAGTTTGATCCCGCGCTACGCCGAATTGATTTATAACGGCTATTGGTTCAGTCCCGAGCGGGACATGATCCAATCCGCGCTTGACGACGCCCAGAAGGACGTTACGGGAACCGCGCGTGTCAAGCTCTACAAGGGCAGTTGCACATTGGCCGGGCGCAAATCCAAGCACTCGCTCTACCGGCTCGATATCGCCACCTTCGAAGAAGACGAGGTGTACGACCAGAAGGATGCGGAAGGCTTCATCCGCCTGAATGCGTTGCGGTTGAAGATCCGCGCGCAACGCAAAAGGACCTCCGCCTGATGGCTGTGAAAAAAGGCCGCAACCGGACGGTCTCCGCCGTCCGGAAGGGGTGGGACGGGAGGTTTCGGGAAAGAACCAACCGGCTGGTGGAGGCCTTTACCGTATCGGTTGCGGTCGATCGCCGCCTGTATGCCTATGACATTCAAGGCAGCATCGCCCACTGCAAAACGCTGGAAAAAGCCAAAGTGCTGACGCCGGGGGAAACCAGGACAATCATCAAAGGGTTGGAGACGGTGAAGGCCGAATTGGATCGAGGACGGTTCCGCTTCACGCCGCAGGACGAAGACATTCACATGGCCATTGAACGGCGGTTGACCGAGCTCGTCGGACCGGTCGGAGGGAAGTTGCACACGGGGCGCAGCAGAAACGATCAAGTCACGTTGGACGTCCGGCTGTATCTGCGGGACCATTTGAGCCGCTTGGTCGCGCAATTGGCGGAGTTCCAAGCTGTCCTGGTCGCCAAAGCGAAAGCCAACCTGACGGTCGTCATGCCCGGCTATACTCATCTGCAGCGGGCACAACCCGTTTTGTTTGCCCACCACCTGCTGGCCTATGTCGATATGCTGGAACGGGACAAGGGCCGGCTGAAGGACGCGAGACAGAGACTTAATATGATGCCCCTGGGCTCCGGCGCCCTGGCCGGGACCAACTATCCGATCGATCGTCGGTATACCGCGGGACTGCTGCAATTCCCGGCCGTCACGACGAACAGCCTCGATGCGGTCTCCGATCGCGATTTCATGATCGAAACCGCGTCGGCTCTCTCGATCGTCATGATGCATCTCTCGAGATTGAGCGAAGAATTGATCGTCTGGGCTTCCCAGGAGTTCCAATTCGTCGACCTCCCGGATGCGTTCTGCACCGGCAGCAGCATGATGCCGCAGAAAAAGAATCCGGATGTCCCGGAGCTGGTCCGCGGCAGGACCGGCCGCGTCTATGGACATCTGTTCAATCTTTTGACTACGCTTAAGGCGCTGCCGCTGAGCTATAATAGGGACTTACAAGAAGATAAGCCGGCTCTGTTCGATTCGCTCGATACCGTATCGGCGTCCCTTCGAGTGTTGATCCATCTGATGCACCGGCTCAAGGTGAACCGCGAGGTCATGAAGCGCGCGGTCGAGAGCGGCGGTCTATTGGCGACGGAACTGGCGGATTATCTGGTCTCGAGGGGCGTCCCGTTCCGTGAAGCCCATGGAATTACCGGGCGCATAGTGAGGGCGGCCCTGGACGCAAAACGGGAACTGACCGATTTTTCTCTTGAGGAGTTACGTGTCTTTTCCAACCGAATTGAGAAGGATGTCTTTACACGGGTCACCGTCGCGGAGGCCATCGACCGGAAGGGACAGGTCGGAGGCACGGCGCGTGGACGCGTCGAACAGCGAATCAAAGAGTTGGAGCGGTCGCTATTATGAGAACTCCCTGGCTTCTTGTCACGGCATGGTTGCTGGTATCCTGCGGTACGGTGGGAGCTCCCGTGGCGCCCGAAACCGTGGGGGTGGCCTTGACGATCGAGCAGCAAAAGCAACGTGAAGCGCGGGAAGCGCGGCAGCGGGAAGCCGAAAGCGGCACCGAAGACGTGGGGCCTGATCCCACGATGCAAGGTCAGGATGTGAACCTGCCTCCGCTGAGGCCGGTGGGCACTCGGTAACGTAACGAAACTGAGGGCAGGAGGGTTCGATGCAATTGATTCAACCGGTACGAGGCGGCCAACCGACGAGACCTGCCGGCACGAAACGGCTCCTATTGGTGGACCCGTACCCGCGCGACAGCCAGTATCACTTGACGGCATCCGAGCGCCGGGCCGTGTGGTTTCCCAAATTGAGTCTGCCGACCATTGCCGCCTATACACCGGAGCATTGGGATGTCGATCTGGTGGACGAAGCGGTCGAAGACATTGATTTTGACGATCCCTGTGATGTGGTCGGGCTGTCGATCATGACATGCTATGCCCCGCGAGCCTATGAGATCGCCAAAGAATTTCGGAGGCGCGGGAAGACGGTCATCATGGGCGGCGTCCATCCGACCTACTGCCCGGATGAAGCCCTCCAGTATGCCGACGCCATTGTCTGTGGAGAGGCTGAAGACCTCTGGCCGCAACTCGTCGCCGATTATGAAGCGGGGCGGATGCAGCGCATCTATAGAATGACGTCGTTTCCCGCGCTCGAGCATTACAAGAGCCCCCGGGTCGAACTGCTGAGCCCCGACGCGTACATGACGAGGCAGTGCAGCTTCACGACCAGGGGCTGCCATTTCGACTGTGAATTTTGCAGCGTCTCACCGTTCAACGGCAAGACGACGCGCCGGCGGCCGGTCGAGGAAGTCGTCAGAGAGCTGCAAAGCGTGCAACGCTGGATCCGCAGCGAGTTGGTCGAGCGGATCCGCGACGAACCGCTATGGACCGCCTTTCTCTCCGCGCTCAAGATCCGGGTGGGGATCGAAGACGGCAGCATCGTGGCCTTCGTCGACGACCTGCACAACAGCAACCGGGCCTACTGTCGCGAGCTCTGGAACGCGCTGAAGCCGTTGAAATTGAAGTGGGGCTGCCAATCCACGTTGTTCCTGGGCGACGACGAAGAAATGGTGAAGCTGGCGGCCGAAAGCGGATGTGTCTCGGTGTTCGTCGGCATGGAATCGCTGGATGAAGACTGTCTCGATGAGACGAACAAGCCGTTCAATCGCGTCAAGAAGTTCTCGCAAGAGATCAAGATGTTTCATGACTACGGCATCATGGTGAATCCCGGCATCGTGTTCGGCTTCGACAACGACGACGAGGCGGTGTTTGAACGGGCCGTGGATTTCCTGACCAAGAATCAGGTGGAGTTGGCCTATTTCAACGTGCTGACTCCGTTGCCGGGTACGGCGCTCTACGATCGGTACAATAACGCGGGCCGCATCTTCGACCGGGACTGGTCCAAGTACGACGGGAAACACGTCGTGTTCCAGCCGAGCCGGATGACGCCGGAGCAGTTGCAGGAAGGATTCCAGTGGGCCAACCATCAGTTCTATTCCTTGCCGAACATCTGGTACCGTCTCTCAGGCACCAAGCAGCGGCTGATCGCGCGCTGGGAGATGAACCGGGAATTCAGGAAGCTGGTCAAGCGAAGCTGTCCCAAGGGACGTTTGTCGCCCTTGGCCTCCGTGTTGAAGAACTTGCAAGCCAAACTGCCGGTATTCGATACCGATCAGTTGATTCCGAGCGCCTTGCACGCGTTGAAGCAGCGGCTCGATCCCAAGAGCTTGTCGGCCGAGCAGTTGGCGCTGAACATCAAGGTGAAGCGGCACGACAAGTTCGCCGCGCTCTTCATGGACCTCGAGGGCACGCTGGATCGGATGAATGTCCAGGAGCTGATCCGGCACATTAAGGAGGCGGCCGAGAAAGCCAGAATGGATATTATCGTCAACTTCGAGCACCTCAAGCTGGCGGCCCCGGACGCGTTGAAGGCGTTGGTGGATCCGGATGCCATCAAAGCCGCCGTGCCGGACGTGAAGGTCCGCTACCGAAAATTTAAGGATGCATTCGAGACGGCGCTGCAGGGATTCTCATTGGCCGGTCTTGAAGTGCTCAGCGAGGATCTCCAGGATGCATAGCTTCGAGTATCGTGACGGCGAGCTGTACTGCGAGCAGGTACCAGTCGACCGCATCGCCAAGGAAGTCGGCACCCCGTGCTACATCTACAGCCATGCGACGCTGACGCGCCATTTCCATGCCTACGACAGCGCGTTCAAGAATATCCCGCACATCGTCGCGTTCGCCATGAAGGCCAACTCGAACATCGCCATCCTGCGCCTCATGGCGAAGGAAGGCAGCGGAGTGGACATCGTGTCCGGCGGGGAATTATTCCGGGCGCTCAAGGCCGGCGTACCGCCGTCGAAAATCGTCTTCGCCGGCGTCGGCAAGAATCAGGACGAAATCCGTGAGGCGCTGAAGGCCGACATCCTCATGTTCAACGTGGAATCGTCCGCCGAACTCCGGGCCATCGACGACGTGGCCGCGTCGGTCGGCAAGCACGCGCGTGTGGCGCTGCGGATCAATCCTGATATCGATCCGAAGACCCATCCCTATATTTCCACCGGCCTCAAGAAGAGCAAGTTCGGGATCGCGGCGGATCGCGCGCTGGAGGAATATCAACTCGCGTCCTCGCTTCGCCATATCGACGTCGTCGGCGTCCACGCGCACATCGGCTCTCAGTTGACGGAGATCACGCCCTTCATCGAGGCCTTGAAGAAGGTTGTGAAGCTGATCGGATCCTTGAAAGGGCAGGGCATCAATATCCGTTATTTGAATATCGGCGGAGGGCTCGGCATCACCTATTCGGATGAGAGGCCTCCGTTGCCGCAAGATCTCGCCGATGCCATCTCGCCGCTGGTCAACGGCTTAGACCTCACGCTCGTCATGGAACCGGGGCGCGTCATTGTCGGGAATGCCGGCATCCTGGTCACGAGAGCGCTCTACCATAAGGACGGCGAAGCCAAACGCTTCGTGATCGTCGATGCGGCCATGAACGATTTGATCCGACCGAGCCTGTACAGTGCCTACCATGAGATCCGTCCCGTGTCGGAGTCGTTGTTGCATCGTCCCAAGCATGCCGTGGATGTGGTGGGGCCGGTCTGCGAGTCCGGCGACTTCCTCGCAAAAGACCGTCCGTTACCCGAGGTGAAGCCGGGTGATTTGTTGGCCGTCATGAGTGCGGGTGCCTATGGATTCGTCATGGCGTCGAATTACAATTCCCGGCCTCGTGTGCCGGAGGTTCTCGTCAAGGACACGGAGATCCATGTCATCCGCGCGCGGGAAACGTATGACGACCTCGTCAGGGGTGAAACCATTCCCGCGTTTTTAAAATAGAGAGACAGCTACCCTCCGCTGGTGGCTGTCCCCGTTGGCAAGGATAGAAATCGGGACAGGCACCGCTCGGCAAGCTCAAGGAATCAGTCCCAGGGAGAGACTCATGTTCACCGGTTCCATCATCGCCATCGTCACGCCGTTTAAAAAAGGCCGGCTCGACGAGCGCACGTTCGGCGATCTCATCGAGTGGCAGATCGCACAAGGCACGAACGGCATTGTGCCCTGCGGCACGACGGGCGAATCCGCCACGCTGACCCATGATGAACATCACCGGGTCGTCAAGTTGGCGATCGAGGTTGCGAAGCGCCGGGTGCCCGTCATTGCCGGTACCGGATCCAATAGCACCGACGAGGCCATTTCCCTCACGAAACATGCAAAGGAGGCCGGGGCGGACGGCGCACTCCTCATCACGCCCTATTACAACAAGCCGACTCAGGAGGGCCTCTACCGCCATTACAAGGCGATTGCCGAGGCTGTGGATCTGCCGCTGGTGCTCTATAACATCCCAAGCCGGACCGGCGTGAACATGCTGCCGACGACCGTGGCGCGCCTCAGCGGTATCAAAAATATCGTGGGGATCAAGGAAGGAAGCGGATCGGTCCAGCAGGCGTCGGACATCGTTCAAACCTGCGGGGAACGGATTACGGTGCTGTCGGGCGACGATCCCCTGACTCTCCCCATGATGGCCGTGGGAGCCAAGGGCGTCATCACGGTCACCGCCAACTTGGTTCCTCGGGAAATGGCAATGTTGGTCAAGAGTTTCTCGGACGGGCAAGTCGAAGAGGCGCGGCGCATCCATTTCAAATTGTCGCCGCTGTTCGCGGCCTTGTTCTACGAGACGAACCCGATTCCGGTGAAGGAAGCGCTGGGCATGATGGGAAAGATCGATCCGGAATTGCGGCTGCCCCTGTGTCCGATGGGAGCGGACACCAAGAATCAACTCACGCGAGTCTTGAAGGATATGGGCCTGATATAGCACCGATCTGCCTTCCAAATCTGACGGATTTCATCACGCTTCACGTCTCACGAGGTATTTCGTGATCAAAGTCATCGTTGCAGGAGCCGCAGGCCGTATGGGCTGCCGGCTTGTCGCGCTCATCAAGGATTCGACTGCGCTGATGCTGGCGGGGGCCGTCGAAGGCAAGGGACACCATGCTTTGGGCGAAGACGCGGGGGAGGTGGCCGGTGCCGGTCGCGCAGGGGTTCCGATCACCGACGATCTGTCGGCGTTGCTCGAACGGGCGGAAGTCGTCGTCGATTTCTCGTCACCGGACGCCACACTGCACCATCTCCGGTGCGCCGCCCAACACCGGCGAGCGATGGTGATCGGGACGACGGGGTTCTCGGCTCGGGAGCTCGATGAGCTCAAAAGTCTGGCTCGTCAAGTGCCCTGCGTGTGCTCCCCCAACATGAGCGTCGGCGTCAATCTGATGTATAAGGTCCTCAGCGAGATGGCGAAAACGTTGGGGGACGAGTACGACATCGAAGTGATTGAGGCGCATCATCGCTTGAAGAAGGATGCGCCCAGCGGGACCGCCTTGAAGATCGCAGAAGTGCTGGCGCGTGCAGTCAATCGGGATTTGAATCAGGTGGCCGTGTACGAGCGCAAGGGTATGGTCGGCGAGCGCAAGAAGACGGAAATCGGCATTCAAACGATCAGGGCCGGCGATATCGTCGGAGACCACACGGTACTATTCGGAGGCATGGGAGAGCGGATCGAACTGACTCATCGCGCCAGCAGCCGCGATACGTTCGCCCGGGGAGCGCTCCGCGCAGCCCGCTGGGTCGTCCGGCAGCCGCCTGGCCTCTACGACATGATGGACGTGCTGAGTTTGAAGTGATATGGAACGCGCACGAGGAGAGCTCGCAGCAGGACGAGGGTAGGCGAAAGGCGCTAGCTTGGGTTCGCCATCGAGTTCAATGTCTCGCTGTGAGAGGACGTGGTTCCTGGTCCGCTGACTTTCGGCGACCACAGTTCAAGCATGCGAAGACGGTGATCGCAAGCCCGGCGTCCAGATCCACGGCCCTTTCCGGCAACATTGTTCCGCGGCATTTGTCGCATGTCTTCATGACACCACTGTAACAAACCAAGAAATGCGTGCATATCCATCAGAAGTACTGGGCTTATCGAGGAATAAAGTCCCTGAGGACTTGATCGATCTAGGTCTTTCGGTCCATGGAAATTGTCCGACACCATCTTGGACGGTCGTCACAAAATCCCCGCTCTTCTCCTTGACAGGTCCTACCCTGTCCCATACGATTGTGGAGCCGAGGTTCCCCACCTACCATGTATAGAATCATCGTCGTCCTCGTTCTCCTGACCGTGCTGTATTTTCTCCTCCGGAGCGCCATCCGGAAGTTCAAAGAACACGAAGGGCCGAATCTTCTACCGGGCGACAAGGATCAAATGGTCCAGGATCCGGTCTGCCGGGTATTCGTCCCGCGTGGGAACGCCGTCACGGAAGTCATCGGCGGACAGACCTACTGTTTCTGCGGTCGAACCTGTGCGGAACGATTCCAGAAGCAGATGGCAGGCTAGCAGGCTGGTGATAAAGTCCGCCGGCTGCAGACGTTAGCAGCCCGAGTAGCTGTAGTCGGAGAGTTTTTCTTCCTTATCGAATTTCAACGTGATCTGACACTGGTTGGGCGAGAAGCTGAAGGGGCCCGACTTGCCACCGGCAATCCGGTAATACGTCCAGGTTTCTCCGCCGAAGAAGCGGGGCGCTTTTCCATCCGGGGTGCCCCAGTTCTTTTCGAACCACGCTTTGTCCTTTCCTTGCATCTCCGCCGGCTTGAGCGAAGCTTCCAAATACGGATTGCTGCTGCAGCCGATCAGCAGAATAGAAAGGGACCACAGGCTAATCGCACGTCGCATAGTCGGTCTCCCGTGTGAGAGATCAACGCGGGAGCGGAAGCCCGGTTGACCGGGCGGGATTGTAACCGCCGACCGATGGACTGTCAAACTCACGGCTTGCGCACCCGTCAGGTTCTCCATACAATGACCGATAAGGACTCTGTCACCGAATTTCTTGAAAGGATGACGCCATGAAATTCTATCTCGATACAGCCAGCGTGAAAGAGATTCAGGAAGCCGCCAGCCTCGGTCTTCTGGACGGCGTCACGACGAACCCGTCGCTCGTGGCCAAGGAAGGCCGCGTGTTCCGCGAAGTCCTGGTCGAAATCTGCAATATCGTGGACGGGCCGGTCAGCGCGGAAGTCGTCAGCCTCGAAGCAGACGCCATGGTGAAGGAAGGGAAAGAACTGGCCAAAGTCCATAAGAACATCGTGGTCAAGGTTCCGCTGATCCCGGAAGGTCTCAAGGCCACGAAACGGCTGTCCGCCGAAGGCATCAAAGTCAACGTGACGCTCTGCTTCTCGCCGACGCAGGCCATCCTGGCTGCGAAGGCCGGCGCCTGGTGCGTTTCGCCGTTCATCGGACGGCTGGACGACATCAGCTCGAACGGGATGGAACTCATCCGCCACATCGTCACGATCTACAAGAATTACGATTACAAAACGTATGTGCTCGTCGCGAGCGTGCGGCACCCGCAGCACGTCGTCGAGGCGGCGCTGGCCGGCGGGCACATCTGCACGATGCCGTTCGCCATCTTCCAGCAATTGGTCAAGCATCCCCTGACCGACATCGGGCTGAAGAAATTCCTGGCGGACTGGGACGCGCAGAACAAGAAGAAATAGATCAGCCGCGCTCGATCGTCTTCCTTGCGAGGGCGAAAATGCGGTGGAACATCGGCCTCGTGAGCTTCCCGGTGAAGGTGTTCTGCTGACTGGGATGATAAGACCCGATCAACGTCACCCCCCACGGCAACGCAGCGACCGACCCATGGGCGAAAACGGGAATCGGCGGGGGGACTCGGCGGCCCTCGTCCCGGTTCGCCCTAAGATAGTGATCGAACGCAATCTTTCCGAGTGCCACCACAACGTGGACTTTCCCCAATAGACGGATTTCTTCCTTCAAGTAGCGACGGCAGGCTTCGAATTCGTCCGGTGACGGCTTATTGTCCGGCGGAGCGCAGCGCACCGTTGCGCCGATATAACAATCCATCAGTCGGAGGCCGTCGTCCCGATGTTGCGAGAGCGCTTGATTGGCGAATCCATACCGGTACAAGGCTTCGTACAGCCAATCTCCGCTTCGATCGCCGGTGAAAATCCGTCCCGTTCGGTTTCCTCCATGGGCGGCGGGTGCGAGACCGACGACATAGAGACGGGCATGGGGATCGCCGAATCCCGGTAGAGGACGGCCCCAGTATGTCCAGTCTCGATACTGCCTTCGCTTTTCCCGAGCGACGGTCTGACGATACGTCACGAGGCGAGGACAAGCCGTGCATTTCACGATGTGTTGATTGAGGACTGCGAGCGATCGCATGGCCGCGCAGTCTATCAGGCCGGTCCATCACTTGCCATCACTTCTGCCGGTCGCGCCTCGTCATGGATGTCACCGCATCAAAAATTTCTTCCCCGCTTGCCGAGCGTCATGCTTACTGTTAGCATGCGAAATTGGTCGATGGGCGGTTTCACTGGAGGGTGATCGGTATGGAAAGCTGGTTTCGTCGTCTGTTGCTCGCACTCGCGATCGTCATCGCATTCGTCTTCCCCATCTCGACGGGCGCCCAACCTGATCTCTCTCAGTCGAAGGATGCCGCAACACGGTCGGCCAACGGCGATTCCGACCGGGACCTCGCGGCGCCGGAACCGCTGGACGGTCAAAACGAGCCGGAAGATCGTCTCGTGATCCTTCCGGAAATCAAACGGGACGGCGAGCGATTTTTCCTGAGCTCGTTCAAGCTTCCTGACAAGATGACCTTCGCCGGCCAGGTCATTCCCTTGGACAACTGGCAAGTTCGTGAACGGATTGAATACGAATTTTATCAATTTTTGGAGGACCAGGGAGAAAGCATCATCCTGGCCAAGCGGACCGGCCGGTGCTTTCCGCCGGCTGAAAAACAGTTGGCCGAAGCCGGATTGCCGGACGATCTCAAATACATGCTGCTCGTAGAGAGCAAGTGCATTTCGGCCGCCTATTCCAGGGCCAAAGCCTCGGGTCCGTGGCAATTCATCGGCTCGACTGGAAAGCGGTATCATTTGAAGAGCGATACCTATCGCGATGAGCGGCGCAACCTCGAGATGTCCACGGAAGCGGCGGTCAAGTATCTCAAGTACCTCAAGGATTTCCAGCAGAACGACTGGTTCTTGGCTATGGCCTCCTACAACGCGGGTGAAGATCGGATCCGCAAGCTGCTCAAGGAGCAAAAGATTACGGATTACTGGAAAATGCACGGACCTCGCGAAACCATGCGCTATGTGCCGCGCATCATTGCGGCCAAAGAAATCTATTCCCAACCGGAAAAATACCTGGGTCTTTCCAAGAAGGATCTCTACATTCCGCTGGAAACCGAGACCGTCACGGTCAACGTCAAGGAATCCCAGCGGACGCTTACCTCGATTGCAGAGGAATTCGGCACGTATTTCCTCGAGCTCAAAATGCTCAATCCCGAATTCAAGAAGGATTTTCTTCCCCACGGCGTGTACCAGCTCCGGGTGCCGCGGCAGACGTGTCCGAGCCGGTGCTTCAAGCAGGACAAAACTCCGTAGAATCCGTGAAGCGTGATGCGTGAAACGTGAAGCGCGTCACAGAAAGCGCAGTCGAGCTTCCCGCCAAGGCCCAGTTCCGAAGCTCAGGCTTCCCGCCTCTCCTGCCCGCCCATTGTTGAAAAACATTCTAAGGTCTGCGTTGGAGGCGGTCGACGCCGGCAAGGCGCTCCGCCGCGCCGTGCGAAAACGAGGACCGGTGTTGATGATCGGAGGGCGCCGATACGACCTCCGTCGCTACGGCCGCATCGTCGTCGTCGGCGCCGGGAAAGCGACGGCCTCCATGGCCCGTGCGATGGAACCAATGCTCGGGCCGCGGCTCGAGCAGGGACTCGTGATCGTGAAATACGGACACGCGCTGCCCACTCGACGCATCGCCGTGAAAGAAGCCGGACACCCGCTTCCTGATCGCGCGGGACTTCGAGCGGCCGCGCTGGTCCGCGAGATGGCAGGATCGTCGTCCGCACGCGATCTGCTGATCGTCCTGTTGTCCGGCGGGGCGTCGAGCTTGATGCCTGCGCCGGTCCCGGGCGTGAGCCTTGAAGAGAAGCAACGGATTACCCAACAACTACTCAGGAGCGGCGCGGACATCGAAGAGATCAACCTGGTGCGGAAACATCTCTCCCTGCTCAAGGGCGGGCGCTTGGCCCAATTCACTCAGGCAACGATTGTCACGCTGATTCTGTCGGACGTATTGGGGGATGATCTCAGCGCCATCGCCTCGGGGCCGACCGCTCCCGACCCCACGACGTTTCGGCAAGCCGTGAACTGTTTGAAGCGGTATGGTTTGTGGTCCACCGCGCCGGCTGGTGTCCGTGCTCATCTCGACCGAGGCAAGCGAGGTCTTGTGCCGGAGACACCGAAATCCGGTGCGTCGCTGTTTCGCCGAGTGCACAACTGTATCATCGGACGGAGCGCGGATGCGGTTGCGGCTGCCGCGCAGGCGGCTCGACAGGCGGGACTGAACACCGTGATTCATCCGACGATGCTGACCGGTGAAGCACGGCTGGCCGGCGCAGCGTTCGCGGGCATAGCCCGGCGGATCGTTAAAAAGGCGCGAGCTGCGCGGAGACCTTGCTGCATCATCGCGCCCGGCGAGACGACGGTGACGGTGAAGGGAAGCGGACGGGGCGGGCGCGCGCAAGAGTTCGCGGTCGCCGCAGCGGAAGCCATCGCGGGGTTGGACGGCGTATCGATTGTGGCGGTCGGAACAGACGGCACCGACGGTCCTACCGATGTCGCGGGGGCTGTCGTGGACGGACGAACCATGCGCCGGGCCGGACGATTGGGCATCGATCTCGAGCGAGCTCTCCGCGAAAACGACACGTATCCCGCGCTGAGCAGACTGAGCGCGCACATCAGGACCGGCCCGACGAATACGAACGTGAACGACCTTTACCTGCTCCTCGTCCTCTAGTTACTATCCTGCCGATGCCTCCTCCTCTGATTCTGCCGCTGCGGGACTGCACGGACCCTCGTCTCGTCGGGGGGAAGGCGTTCGGCCTTTCTCGGCTGCTGTCCGGAGGGCATCCCGTGCCGAACGGACTCTGCGTCACGACAGAAGCGTACCGGCAGTATCTAAACAATCAGGCTATCGACCCGGACGAGCGCTGGCGATCGGTGAGCCGTGCCGCCGACGCAGAGCGGCGCGCCGCTCTCGACGAATGCCGCTCCTTGATCCTTCGTCTGGACCTTTCGGCATTGGCGTCGCTGTGCCGGAAAGACATGGCTGCACTCGGTGCACCGTCCGCCGGACTGTGGGCGGTGCGATCTTCGGCGACACAGGAAGACCGCGACGACGCCAGCTTTGCCGGCCTGTACCGCACGCGCCTCGGTGTGTCGCAGGAGAATCTGGATCAGGCGCTGAAGGAACTCTGGGCATCGGTGTGGGAGGAACGGGTTGTTCAGTATTGGCAGAAAGTCGGTCGGGAGACCGAGAGCCCGATCATGGCGATTGTGATCCAGCCGCTGCTCGAGGCCGCGGTCGCCGGTGTGGGCTATTCCGTTCATCCCATCACCGGCCGAAGGAGCCAAGTAATGCTCAACGCGGTACCGGGTCTGGGAGCGCCGCTCGTCGATGGGCTCGTCAGTCCCGATCAGTATGTGATCGAAACCGATCGGGATGGACAGCCGGTCAAGATCAGGTCGCGCATCATCGCCGATAAGCCCGAGCGGTTGATCGTCGGGATCGAGGGACTGCGCGGCCAGGGCCTTCCGGAGGCGGACCGGGCGCGGCCCGCGCTTTCCGATGAACAGGCATTCGCCCTCGCCCGATGCATCAAACAAGTCGAGCGGACCTTCGGTTCCCCGGTCGATGTGGAATGGGCGATCGACCCACGCCAACCATGGCTGCTCCAGGCGAGACCGATTGCCGGTATTCGCCGGTCCGGCGACCCGACCGACGACGATTGCGAGTGGTCGCGGGCCAATTTCAAGGAAACGCTGCCGGAGGTGCCGAGTCCCTTGGGCCTCTCCTTCGTCGAATACTTCATGGAGGCCTATATCGTGGCACGGTATCGCCGATTGGGCTGCCGGGTTCCGGAAGGTCTGTCGGCGGTTCGCACATGGCACGGCCGTCCCTATCTCAACGTGTCGCTCTTCCATAGTTTGGTCGGCCAGCTTGGTGGAGATCCGAGGTTGAACGTCGAACAGATGGGAGGGGAGCGGCTGCAATCCGAGCCGCCGTTTACGACGTTGCAGGGGCCGGCACTGATCCGCGCCGGCTGGCTCATGTGGCGGGAGTTGAGGAGGGTGGCGAGACACGGTCCGCGCTGGTTCGCCGAGATGAAGCAATGGTCGGCGCAATACCATCCCGATCGAGTCCGGCGGTACTCGCTCGACGAGGTGAATCGGCATCTGGACGACCTCGGCCGCTGGCTCGACCAGCACGAGATGACGTTCGGCATCGCCGCGGGAGTCGGTCAATGTCTGCAAGTATTCAGTTCGTTGCTGCCTCGATGGCTGGGGGACGGCTGGAGAAACTTGCTCAATCAAGCGTTGCAAGGACAAGGCACCGTGATCAGCGCGCAACAGATCCTTCGCCTCGCCGAATTGGTCGGCATCGCACGGCGCGATGGCCCAGTATTAGAAGCACTCGGAAAAGGCTGGGATCTCACAGCGCTGCACCGGCAGGTTTCATCCTCCGCCTTCTTGCCGGCTTTTGATCGCTACCTGGATGACTACGGCCATCGGGGAACGGGAGAATCGGATATCATGTCCCCTCGCTTTGCCGACCGGCCGGATGCCGTGCTGGACATCATCCGGATTCAACTGCAGGGACCGGAGTCCGATCCGTCGGACATTCTGGCCCGCCAGCGCTCGCTGCGGGACGCGGGGTTGTCTACGATCCGCGGACGTTTTGGCCGTCGGTGGGACCGTTGGGTGGTCTTTCGCTGGTGGTATCGGCGTCTCTCCCGATTCTTTTCCTTGCGGGAAGCCAATCGGCACCACTTGATGTATTACTCGATGGCGGTGAGGAATCTCTTGCTGCAGTTCGGTCAGCGTCTGGTCGAACGCGGGACGTTTCTGTCGGCCGATGACGTGTTTTTCATCACGCTGGACGAGCGGGTCGCCTTGTCGTCGGACAGCGGGCGAGATTGGGCGGCGTTGATTCGGAAGAGGCGGGCGGATCGCGAGCGTTGGCTCACGATGCAGGTTCCGGACACCATTCGTGATGGGGATGAAACGGCGATCACGTCGGCGCCTTCCGACATCGCCGAGCAGGACGGATCGTTGCGAGGAATCGCGATCAGCGCCGGCGCGGCGACGGGCCGGGTTCGATTGGTCCGCTCCGCGGCCGAATGGAACCGCGTGCGTCCGGGAGACATCATCGTCGCACCGGTTATCGACCCCGGCATGGCGCCCTTGTTCGGCATCGCGGCCGGAATCGTCGTCGAAATGGGAGGGACGTTGTCGCACGGCGCAATCATCGCACGCGAATATGGATTGCCGGCCGTGGCCAATGTGCCGAAGGCAATGAGCCTGTTCAACGATGACGACCTCATCACCGTGGATGGCGGAGCGGGAGAAGTGCGGAAGGCCGCTGCTTCGGGACGCTGACTTGTTCTCGGTAAAATTT
>DATFDJ010000134.1:0-19406 GCA_035252115.1 Nitrospira sp.
TGTCCGGATGACGGGCGACCGGCGCGGTCGCGCCTTGCTCCGTCGAGGGAGCGGTCGCCCGTCTGATCGTCGTTCTGCGCTTGCCGCTCTTGCCCTGTGTACCGCCCGAACGCGAAGAATCGGTCTTGTTCTCTGATTCCATGATCGCCCCCGTGTTCCTCATGTCTTGATCGACGTGATCTCCTACTGCTGTTCCCGCTCTTTTCCTGCGATGCGGGCGCCCGTCCGCTCTTCCTCGCCGGAGAGACTCTTCAATGTGGTGATCGTCCCCGTGTCCGACGCTTCGACTCTCACCCGGTCGCCTGCCTTGAATTGACAGCCGCTTGAGCCGCCGATCACGAATCCCGAGCCGCGCGCGATATCCTGGTTCGCCGCCTCGTCGGTCGAGCCGACGACGTCTTTCAGCGTGGAAGGATCTCGCGCGGGCGGCGCGGTCTGATGTTCTCTCTGCTGCCGGTTCGGATCGTTCAACGCGTGACGTTCTGTTTGCGACCGGGACGCATCCTGATGTTTCATCTGCTGTTCCGTCGCCGGGGAAATCGGAATTTCGCTCCGTTCCTTCATTCCCTCGCGGCTGGTCGCCGTCTTGGCCCCTTCGCCGCCCGGGCAGACGATGTTGCTGTCCTTCGTCACATGCAGCTTCATGAATTGACCGCGATCTCCTTGAAGCGACAGCATGTCGCCACGGACCTCTTCGATCCGCCCGACAATGATTTCCGGTCCGCCGGCGATGACGCCCGACGAGCTGTCCGTGCGGATGCCCTGCTGACTTTTTTGTTGAGACGTCTCTCCTTGCCCCACGCCCGGAGTCGACTGACCTCCCGCGGCCGCCGGCCCGGCAAAGCCGGCTACGAGCGCCAGGGCCATCACATGACTGTTTCTGAGAGCCAATTTCATCGACCACCATCCTTCCGTGCAAGATTGTTGAAAGGTATCCCGCATTTCCGGGAAAGAGGCTCGCAAAAGACAGGCCTTTGAGGCGGGGGAACGTCCGTGACGGCAAACCGGGGAAAACCGGCTCCTCAGGCGAGGGCCCTCGATGACGCCGCACCGCCGGCCGCCCAACCTGTCTTGTCGACTGACAAACCGTCCGCCGGTTCCGGCGGAGGCGTGCGGGCTGCGGAGGTTCCGCAAGAGAAGGCAAGAGGAAGATTGAATTGCAGAAGCCGGGCCTGACATGATACGGTCTGTTTCATGAGGCGATACGATCACCACGGAATGCTGTGTAGGCTTGCGCTTTGCGCACTCGTGGTCCTGTTTACGGCGCAGTTTCTGGGGACGGCAAGCTCAGACGACCGCCGGCGTGGAGAGTCCGGGGAGCCGCTTCACTCCCAGGATGGATTGCCGAGCGGAGCGGATGAGCAGGCCGAGGTCGATGGTAGCCAGGAGGAAGGCGAGTTGGAGTTCACCCTCGCTCAGGGCTCCGGGATCTCCGCCATACCCCGCATCCGGCCAGGGTTTGACGATATTTTTTCCTGCCCGCGTGAGGCCTTTGACTCCGATCTCTTTCGCCCCCCGACCCATACCTCGGTCTAACTGATTTCCGCCCGACAGCGCGCTGATTCTCAACCGGTGCGGTGTCCCGCCAGGGGCATCAGAACGAGGTTCGCTATGACACCATGGTCACAGGCCGCAGTCATTGGAATTCTGTCCGGAGTCGCATGGTCGCCGTTCGCCCCGGCAGTCGAGGCCGCCGAGCCGGGTCTCAAGACCTATGGGCTTCCGGACATCATCGCATTGGCGACCGACCGCAATCCCGCGGTCGCCGGCGCCATGGCCGCGATCGATCAGAGCACCGGCCATCGCACGGCGGCCGGGGCCTATCCGAATCCCACCATCAAAGGCGACGGAGGAAAAGGGTATCTCCGGGACGCCGGTCAATTGACGTCGGAAATCCCGAGATCCGCGACGGAATACATGGCCGCGTTCAGTCAGCCTCTCGAATGGCCGGCCAAGCGGGCCGCCCGCCAACGCGCCGCCGAGGCGGGCCTGGCCGGCGCATCGGCGGGACTGGTCGAAACCCGATTGAACCTTGCCGCGGACGTGAAGGTCGGATTCTACGATCTGCTCCTGGCCCTCCGGGATCTTGAACTGTCGAAAAACAATCTGGCGACCGTCGAGGACGTGCGGCGCATCGTCGCCGTCCGTGTCCGGCTCGGTGAAGCGCCGCAGTTCGAGCTCATCAAGGCGGAAGTGGAAGTCCTGAAGGCGAACCAGGCGGTCACCCGCGCGGAAAATACCGTGCGCATCAATCGGGTGGCATTGGACACGCTCACCGGCGGCGCGTTGGGACCCTCGTATGAGATCACCGGCGACTTTCTGGTCTATCCGGCCGGGCTCGATCTCAACCGTCTGGCCCTGCGGTCGATGGAGGAGCATCCGGCGATGCAGCGCCTGGCCCGCTCCATCGAGCAGGCAGACCGGACCATCGAGTTCGAACGGCACGCCCGCGTGCCCAATGTGAGCCTGAACACGAGTTACACGCGCGAATACGGCCGTGAAGGCTTCGACTTCGGCGTCAGCGTTCCGACGCCGATCTGGTACCAGCGTCAGGGAGAAATCGCCGGCTCGCTGGGGGCGAAACGCAAGGAAGAGGCGGAGCTGTTGCGAGTGCGCAACGAGTTGCTGCGGCAGATCAACCAGTATTTTCAGGAAGCACAGACGACGGCGAAGCTGATTGAAGTACTCGAGAAAGGTCTGTTGAGGCAGGCGGAAGAAGCGTTGCGGCTCGCGAAGTTCAGCTTTCAACAAGGCGCCGCCAGCCTGTTGGAGGTCTTGGATGCCCAACGGGTGCAGCGGCAAATCTTGTTCGACTATGCCGAGGCGAGATTCGAGCTGTCGGTCGCGCTGGCGCGATTGGAACGGGCGGCGGGCGGACTCCTCTGAAACAGTTGTGAGTTTTGAATTGTAAGTTTTGAGTTGGAACAAACAGTTTACGGAACATACGTGATGGGTTTCGCACGAACAACTCAACACTCAACACTCACCACTAAAAACTATTGGGTCTTGGTGTGTCTGGCCATGGCGGCGCTGACGGCGGGCTGCAACAGCGCCGCGCAGGAATCGGAGGCCAAAAAATCCGAGCGCAAGCCTCATGAGAAGGGACGGGTCACGCTGACACAGGACGAAATTCGCAGCGGCGACATCGTCGTGAAACCGGCGGTCCGCGGCGAATTCAAGCTGCATCGCGATTTTCCGGCGACGGTCGTGCCCGACCATCACGCCACCGCCGACATTACCGCGCTGGTCCGGGGACGGGTCGTGGACGTGTACGCGGATCTGGGGCAACAAGTGAAGGCCGGAGATCTTTTGGCCATGCTGTACAGCAGCGACTTGGGCATGGCCCAATCGTCGTACCTCAAAGCCGTGGCGAAGCTGTATGTCGCCGAACGGGCGTACGAGCGCGCACAAATGCTGTTGCGTGAAAAAGTGATCGGGTTGGCGGAATCGCAGCGACGCCAGGGAGAGATGTTGAGCCTGCGCGCCGAAAAGCGGGAGGCGCAAGACCGGCTCCGGTTGCTGGGGATGAGTGAAGAGCAGATCACGCGATTGCACGACGAGCAGAAAATCCTGTCCTACGTGCCGATCGCCGCGCCGTTCGACGGCCGCGTCATTGCCAGAAACCTGACCAAGGGCGAAGTGGTGGAGGTCACCGAGAAGCTGTTCACCGTCGCCGATCTTTCGGAAGTCTGGGTGCTGGCCAATATCCCCGAGAAGGACATTCCATTCATCCGCGCCGACGTGAGCGGCCCGAACTCCGCCGGCGTGGAGCAGCACATCGAGATCCTTGTCACGGCGTATCCCGGAGAGGTGTTCCACGGGAAGGTGACCTACGTGGGCGACGTGCTGGACGTGGCCACGAGGACGATGAACCTCCGCGTCGAAGTACCGAACCCGGAGCGCAAATTGAAGCCGGAGATGTACGCGACGGTTCGCGTGTATTCTCCGCCGGAACGCGACGTGCTCACCGTTCCCGAAACCGCCGTTCAGCGGGAACGTGAGAAACAGTATGTCTTCGTCCGGCTCGATGACGAGACGTTCGAGGCTCGAGATGTCAAACTCGGGGTATCCAATGGAGACGTGGTCACCGTGCTGGACGGTCTTCGCCAGGGAGAACAGGTCGTGACGAAGGGCGGATTCATTCTGAAGTCCGAGCTGCTCGGCGAACAGTTATGAGAATGTCGCAAAAACTCTCCAGCGGCGTTCTCGCATCGCTCAAGGCCTCATGCTGAAGTTCCTCGAATTCTCCTTGCGCCAGCGGGTGCTGATCCTGATCTTCGCCGCCGGCATCGCCGCGGGAGGGCTGTACTCCTTCCGGACGATTCCCATCGACGCGTTTCCGGACGTCACCACGGTGCTGGTCCAGGTCGTCACGAAGGCGCAAGGTCTGTCTCCGGTGGAAATCGAACGGTTCGTCACCTTTCCGATCGAACTCCAGTTGAGGGGCGCGCCGGGTCTCACGGATGTCCGTTCCCTGTCGAAAGTCGGCGTGTCCATTATTACCCTCACGTTCCGGGACGATATCGACGTCTATCTCGCCCGGCAGGTCGTGCTGGAACGGGTTCTCGAAGTGCAGGACCTCTTGCCGCCCGGCTCCGTCTCCCAACTCGTTCCGAACTACACCGGCCTGGGGGAGGTGTATCAGTTCTATCTCGAGGGGCCGCACGACGAGGATCCCGGGTATGAGCCGACGATCGAAGAACTGACGGAACGCCGGACGCTCGTGGACTGGGTGATTCGTCCGATGCTCAAAGGGCTGCCGGATGTCGTCGACGTCAATACGCTGGGAGGCTACGTCAAGCAATACCAGGTGATCGTAGATCCGGGCCTGCTGCGCAAATACGACCTGGCGCTTCACGATGTCTACCAGGCGGTGGCCAAGAACAACGCGAACGCCGGCGGCAACATTCTGGAGCGGGACGATGAAAAGTACATCGTGCGGGGCATCGGGCTCATCCGGTCGCTGGCGGACATCGAGAACATCATTCTCCGTGAAGTGCGGGGCACGCCCGTCTACGTGCGCGACGTGGCCGAGGTCCGGTTCGGGCACGCGGTGCGGCACGGCGCGGCGGTGCTGAACGGGAAACGGGAAGTCGTCAGCGGGCTTGTCCTGATGCTGCGGGGCGGAAACGCCCGCGACGTCGTGCAAGCGGTCAAAGACAAAATCCGAGACATCCACGAGAAGAAGATTTTGCCCAACGGCCTCCGTATCGTGCCGTTTTACGACCGGATGGAGCTCATCGACGCGTCCCTGCACACGGTGTACAAAGCGCTGATCGAGGGCATCGTCTTCGTGATCGTGGTGCTCTATCTGTATCTGGGCACGCTGCGGAGCGCGCTCGCGATCACGGCGGTGCTGATCGTGGCGCCGCTGGGCACGTTCATCATGATGAACTATGCCGGTCTCACCGCGAATTTAATGTCGTTGGGGGGGCTGGCCATCTCGCTCGGCATGATTACCGATGCGGCGATTGTGCAGGTGGAGAACGTCTCCCGGCACCTGTCCGAGGCCACCGAAGCCGAGCGCGGCACCATCGAACGGCGTCTGCCCATCGTGCTGAAGGGCGTCGCCGAAGTCCGCGGCCCGAGCCTGTTCGGCGAATTGATCATCGCACTGACGTTCATGCCGATCCTCGGACTCGTCGGGATGGAAGGCAAGATGTTCGGCCCGCTGGCGTTGACGATCATGATGGCGCTGTTCGTCTCGCTGGTGCTATCCTTCACGCTTGCTCCCGTCCTCTGCCTCCTGTTGTTGAAAGGAGGCGGCCACGAAGATCCGTTCGTGGTCCGGTGGGCCAAGCGCAGTTATCGTCCGATGCTGGAATGGGCGCTCGGTCATCGCGGCATGGTGTTGTTAGCGTCCGTGGTCCTCCTGGCCGCCAGCCTCGCGTTGTTTCCGTTTCTCGGCGGGGAATTCATTCCGGTGCTGAACGAAGTGGCGATCACCCCTCAGACCATCCGCCATCCGAGTATTTCGCTCGAGGAATCCATCCAGATCGAAAAGGACATGCAGCGGGCCGTGATGGAATTTCCCGAAGTGACCATGGTGGTGTCGAAGATCGGGCGGTCCGAACTCGCCAACGATCCGCAGGAGCCGAACGCCAGCGACCCGGTCGTGTCCCTCAAGCCGATGGACGAGTGGACCACGGCCCGAACGAAGCCGGAGCTGGACCAAGCCGTCCGGAAACGGTTGGAGAAGGTCCCCGGCGCCAATTTCCTGTTGAGCCAGCCGATCCAGCAGCGCGTGGACGAATTGCTCTCGGGAGTGCGATCCGAAGCCACGGTGAAAGTGATGGGCGAGGACCTCGGCGTCCTGCGCAGGACCGCCGAGCAGATTCAATCCATCATGAGCGGGATACGGGGGGTCGCCGATGTCCGCGTCGAACAGTTGTTCGGCCAGGTCTATCTGGCGATCGACATCGATCGGCACAAGATCGCCCGCCACGGCGTCAACGTGGCGCAGATTCAGGAAATCATTTCGACGGCCATCGGCATGGAGGCCGCCACCCACGTCTATGAAGGGCAGAAGCGGTTCGATTTGACGCTTCGATACCCCGAACCGTACCGGAACAGCGTGGAAAGCGTCCGCAATATCCTGCTGCGGACGACCTCCGGAGCGTTGATTCCGTTGGGGGATCTGGCGAAGGTGGAATTGCGCGAGGGGCCCGCCCTCATCAGCCGGGAGCAACTTCAGCGCCGCATCTACATCGGATTCAACACGTACGGGCGCGACATCGAGAGCATCGTCCAGGAGGCGCAACACAAGATCGGTCGGCACATCAAGTTGCCGCCCAGCTATGAGATCGTCTGGGGAGGATCGTTCGAGAACATGCAGCGGGCCATGTCCCGGCTCAAGATCATCGTCCCGATTACGGTGGCGATCATGTTTTTTCTTCTGTACGTCTCGTTCAATTCATTCCGGTACGCCACCTTGATCATTCTCAATCTGCCCCTGGCGGTCATCGGCGGCATCGTCGGATTGTGGGCCACGGGAGAATACTTGAGCGTGCCGGCGTCCGTCGGCTTCATCAACCTCTTCGGCATCGCCGTCCTGAACGGCATCGTGCTGGTCTCGTACATAGTCGACCTCCGCGAAGAGCACGGTTCCCTTCACGATGCCGTGATGAAAGGCAGCATGCTGCGTCTCCGCCCCGTCCTCATGACCGCAACCGTGGCGTTGTTGGCTCTCACGCCGCTGGCTCTGGCGACCGGCGTCGGTTCGGAAGTCCAACGTCCTCTCGCGGTGGTCGTCATCAGCGGTCTGCTGACCTCCACGGCGCTCACCATGATCGTGCTGCCGGCCCTCTATAGCTGGTTCGCCGGCTCGAAGCGGCAAGGCACCGAGATCCGGGACACGTCGCGTCTCCAGCACACACCCCGGCCTTCGGGAGGAACTCCAGAGTCTGCACTCAGCGGTTCTCGATGACGGTCAGCGGCGCGGTCGAGCCGAGCGGCGGGACGACTGACGCGGCGGAATGAACCAGGCGCGGGCCTGCATCTCGTAGCAGGTCGGACAATAGGTGTGGCTCAAGCGGACATCCATCTGTTGCAGGTGGTGACGGTCCAGATACGTCGACATCGAGGCCCACGTGGAGGCGGAGCCTGCGCCGTCCGCCACTTGTTTGCAGACGCAGCAGACGGCCACTGTCGGACCCGGAATTGGAGCGGTCGCCATGGTGGGCTCACTGTAATGGGGCGGCTCGCGTTCTCCAACTAGGCGGTCCCCTAGGTGTCCTCAGGACCGGGATGCCGCCGAACGGCCCCCTCAGTGTCATCGGCCATGCCATCTGGGGAATCTCCCAGTAACCTTCGCAGACCCGACCGTCTTACGGTGTAGTATTCAGCCCGGCTTACACAGGAGAATCGTATGTCCGAAACCCATGTCTCCGCCACTCCTGCGCCTCGGATCGATGGACGGGTGATTCACTCACAATCGCCGGAAGCGAAAGTCCCATTCTTGAGCTTCCGTGTCTTGCTCGCGGACGATCACATTCTGCTGCGGCAGGGCGTCAGGGCGCTCATCGAGGGGTATGGATTGAACGTGGTGGGCGAAGCGGGCGACGGCCGCGAGGCGATTCGCTTGGCGGAGGAGACGCAGCCCGACTTCGCCGTGCTCGACGTGATGATGCCCCTGCTCAACGGGCTCGACGTGGTACGGGAAATCAAGCGGGTGTCCCCTCGCACGAAGTCGTTGCTTCTCACGATGCATACCGACGACATTTTCGTGCTCGAAGCGCTCCGCGCCGGCGTGAAAGGGTATCTGCTGAAGACGCAGCCCGTGGCGGACGTCGTGCGCGCGATCCGGGACGTGTCCAATGGATCGTTTTATCTCAGCCCGGGGATTTCTCAAACGGTGATTCACGCGTATCTGGCGAAAACGGACTTGCCGCCCGATCCGTTGACGACCCGCGAGCGGGAAGTCCTCCAGTTGGTGGCGCAAGGCATGACGACGAAGAAAGTCGCCGGTCTACTCGGCGTCAGCGTCAAGACGGCGGAGTCTCACCGCCATCGCATCATGGACAAACTCGACCTTCACGACACCGCGAGTCTCGTTCGATATTCCATCCGCCGCCGGCTGATCGAACCGTGAACTGCCGGTCATTAGTCAATAGTCATCAGTCATTGGTGGAATCCCCAGTGACTAATGACCATTGACCATTGACATCAGATTTGCGAAATACGAGCCACGAGATACGCTTCAGCGATTTAAGAGCGGAACCGCAAAGCTCACCGAACCATGGCAAAGATTCTTGTCGTCGAAGACATGGACAGCGTCGTCGATCTCCTGAAGACGCTGCTGGAGCGGGAGGGGTTTCAGGTGGCGGTGGTGCAGGACGGTCTGGAAGCGCTGGAGGCCGTTCGCCGCGAGAAGCCGGATCTCATGCTTTTGGATCTGATCCTGCCGAGTCTCGACGGTCTTGAAGTGCTGCAGCGTATCCGTCAAGACCCCATGACCGCACATTTGCCCGTCATCATTCTAAGCGGCAAAGAGGAAGAGCGCGACAAGGTCATCGGTCTGGAAATCGGCGCCGACGATTACGTCACGAAACCGTTCCACGCGAGTGAGCTCATCGCGCGGGTAAAAAATCGCCTCCGGCGGTCGGCTCCGACCGATCCGGCGCGGACGCTGCGCGTCGGTAATCTCGAAATGCAGCTCGACCGCTACACCGTCACCCTGGCCGGCAAGCCGATCCACTTGACGTCGAAAGAATTCAGCCTACTGCGGGCGTTGCTGATGAGCAACGGTCGTGTGCTGAGCCGCGATGCGTTGTTCGAATCGGTCTGGGGCGCCAGTAAGGATGCCGATCTGCAATCCCGCACCATCGATGTGCACATCCGGAGCCTCCGCAACAAGCTCGGTCCGGTGGGGCAGCGCATCTTTACGGTACGCAACGTCGGCTACCGGTTGGATCCCATGTCGCCCGAGTAACGTCCCCCGCGTCTCTTCCCGCCGTCGCCACCCTCGGTTCCGCCTTGTCCGGAACACGCCCCGCGGACTCGCAGCGGCGGTCTTCCCGTAATCGGGACCCGCGCACATCGTCGGCGGTCCGATTGACATACCCTTCCGATCCCTCGAACGAAATGACCCGCGCCGGCACGCCGACCACGACCGCATAGTCGGGCACATCGCGCGTCACGACACAATTGGCGCCGACGGCCGCATGGTTTCCCACGCGCACGGCGCCGACGATCTTGGCGCCCGGGCCGATGTACACGTGGTCGCCGATCACCGGCGTGCCTTTTCGCGGCCCGCGGTTGGCCTGCCCGATCGTCACGCCCTGGCTGATGTTGCAGTTTGCGCCGATGACCGCTCCCTCGTTGATGACGATGTCCCGGATATGGCCGATGTAAAACCCGTGTCCGATGGACGTGGTATGCGGAATCGAGACGCCGAACTTGTATTTGTACCTCGTCAACAGCCGCTTACTCAGCCGGTAGAGCGGCCAAAAGACGAGCGAGGGTTTCTTTCGTTGAAGATACCGGCACAGGCGAAAGTAGAACATATATTTCACACCGTCGCTGAACCGCTCGTCTCCGTCGGAGAGCAGCACGTGCATACATAGGTCCGCCAGCGACGTGCGTTCCGTGTATCGGTACAGATCGGCGCTCCACATGCGCCGCAATTCGGCGAGCGTCGACGGTTCCATGCGGTCCGACAACGGCGGCTTGTGCGAATCAAACGGCGCCATTTTTTACCGTTCCCTTACCCACTGTTTGCGCGCAGCTCGTTTACGGGCTTTCGCATAAGCACCACCCGCCATCTGTTGATCGGCGGCTCGGCCGATGGCACGGCCGCCGCGGCGCCGGCGAAAGTCAGAATCCGATAGGTCCATCCACCTTCCCGCTCACGCGGCCCGTCGGTCGGCTTGGGATTCCGAAGCCGTCCGATGACGCCGCGTCTCCAAGGCCACGGTCGTCATGTCGGCGTCGCGCGACGTCCGTCGCCACGTGGGGCGGGCCGCCCCGAACAGGTATTTCGTCGTGCCGATGAGCAGCGCCGCGTTCAAGACCATGAAATACCAGACGACCGTCGCCGTACGGCCGATCAGCGGAATGCGTCTGAGCCACGTGGCGGACAATCCCAGCGCGTAGCCGCAGAGTTGTGCGGCGAACAGCGCCCGCGCCCAGACCCGATCGAGCAGCCAGAGGCTCGAGACGAAGGCGGAGATCAGCAGCCACGGGCCCATCCAACGAAAGACTTTGTGGGACCAGTAGCTCAGGGCCAGCCAGCCGTGCTGCGGCGAGAGCAGCCGCCAACTGTGCCGGAGGGCGTGAGCGTCGCCCGCGCCGATTCGGATCCGCCGCCGGAATTCATCCCTGACGGTTTCCGGGACCGTCTCCCATGCGACGGCAGACGGGCGGAACACCACCGATGCCTTTCGACGCAGGCGCATGAGCATGGGAATGAGAAAGTCGTCCACGATCGTATCCGGCGGCAGCGGTTGGAACCACCGGCGTTTGATGGCGTAAATCGCGCCGTTCGCTCCCAGCACCGCGCCGAACCGGGACTCCAGCTTCTTCAGCAGGGTCTCATAACGCCAATACAGACTGTCCGGATTCGTGGCCCCTTCCGCGGTCCGGAACTCCAGCCGGCCCACGATGGCGCAAGCGGTCGGATGCAGGCGGAATCCACGGATCAACTCCTTGACGGCGTCCTCTTCGAAAAAGGTGTTGGCGTCCGAAAAGACCACGTATTCTCCGGTTGCCCGGGCGAGCAGGTCGTTGAGGACGTTGGCTTTCCCTCTCTGCAGTGCGAAATCATGAAAATCGATGCGCGGCGTCCGATACAGCCGCACCACCTCGCTGGTCCGGTCGGTGGAACCATCCGATCCGATCACGATGTGCAGGCGGTCGGACGGGTAATCGAGATCCAGAAGGTTCTCGATGCGCCGCCCGATCATCGCTTCCTCGTTGTAGGCGGAAATCACCACGGTGACATGCGGCCAGCGCGCCGGATCCTGGCACGCAACCGGTCCGCGCGATCGCAGGCGCGCGAGAAGCAGCAGCGCGATCGGATATCCCACATAGGCGTACAGCAGCAGGCCGACCGACACGAGCAGGACCGCGGCGGCGACGACGTCACTATCCAGATTCATGGCGGTTCTTTCAGTCCTCAGTCCTCGTTACTCGGTCCTGATCGACGGTGAAGACGGGATAAGACCTTCATCGATGAGATAACGATAGAGCGCGCCGGCGACGACCGCGTGGCCCCGCGCCGACAATTGCTCGTGGTCCCACGGAATATAGAGATCGCGATGCTCGGCGTAGGCGGCCCGCATGGCGGGAAGCAGATCGATCGCCCGCAGTCCCGCCCGTCGCGCCATCGCCGAGATCCTGCGTTGCATGATCGTCGGCGGAGCCTCGGGCGACCGGACCTGCACCGGCATGGGCATGATCAACAGAATCGGTACGGCGCGGTCGCGCGCCAATGCGGAAAACTCGCGAAGGCCGATTTCCACATCGCCGTAGGCTCGTTCGAGATAGGGCGTGGACCCACCCTGCAAGATCATGTCGCGATGTTTCCAATCGAAGCCCGGCCACGCCGCATTGACCAGACTTGTGCCTCGCTGCCACAGGAGGAGCAGCGTCCGACTTCGTTTCAAGAACCGGAGATACCGTCGCACGGAGTCCTGACGATCGCCGCTCTGCCAGGCTCGAATCGGGGCGACGACATCCGGCTTGGGATAGAGATCGTCCCAATAGAAGGTTAGGGTCACGATATCGGGGTCCACTGCCGCCCGATATTCTTTCAGCATTTCGACCTCCTGCCAGGTCGAGTAACCCGACACGCCGGCATTGACGACACGGACCGGTCCGGCGCGGTGGTGCAGGAGCGTTTCGAACTGTCCCGGGTAGGCCTCTTCGGCGGTGACTCCGACACCCACTGTCGCGGCATCACCGAGCGTCATGATCCGGAACTCGCCCGCTTTCTCGGCAGGCAATTCTCGCCCATCCCGGAATCCCAGTGAATTCGTCACGAAGGGGCGATCGATCGTGAAGGCACGCTGGTTGGGCCGGTGGTAATAGATTTTGCGGGCATCGGGTTCCATGATCATTTGCGGGTGGATGAACCGAGGCCCCGGAGGCAGAAACCATCCGGCGATGAACTCGGCGGCGCTGAAGAGCAGGACGAGTTCCACGAGAAGGATCGCGGCAGTCCATAAGGCCGGATGCCGGCTCGGCCGCAGCCAGCCGAACCGGACCTTGCGGGCCGGTGCGGCCGGCCCTTCCAGATCGAGCTCGTCGTCGGTGAGCGCTTCGAGATCGAGCGGAAGCTCACCGTTCTCGTTCGTCTCATACAACGCTGTCCCGGCGTTACTCTCGTGCCCGCCGCGCTGCGCCGAGTCGGGTTCCGGTCTTTCGTCCTGCCGCCTCTCCACGCTGAGTTCCTTGTCGTGTTCCACTGCTCCGATCGCCCTGTCCGTTACTGCGGCGACGTTCCGGCGAAGCGTGTCGCAGGACACACGGTTTCTGCCCGGACTGTTTCGCCGCCGAGCGCCGCGCATAACGCTCCGGCATCGACGCCTCGCTTGTTGACAGCCGTGCGAACTCCGGCCTCGGCAGCCGCCTGGCGATCGGTCTTGGCGTTCACCGAGGGAGCCGCATCGAGAGAGTTCGGGAACACGTTCCCGTCGGGATACTGGCGCGGATCCCCGCCGGCGATGACGTTGTCGACGACCACCGAATCCGGGAACAGCCCATTGAGCGCTTTCACTCCGGTCCCCAGCGCCCGGCCGTAGATGCCGAATTCATTGTGCGGTCCGACGTTGCCCTTGAACACGAACCGCTTGTGCGGAGGCCCTTCCGCATAGACCAGATAACCGGTTTGCCGTCCGGTGTTCTGTTCGATCGCCACGTCGGACGTCCCTTCCACCAGTTGAAACAGAATGCCTCTCCCGCCCCACCGCGGTCCTCCGATGTCTTCCCAGAGATTGTTCTTGATGAGGATGCGCTTCGTCTCCTGACTCCGATCCCACGGCTGATTATTGTCGTGCCCCATGAGCGTGATCCCGCTGCCGCTGTGCCGGATCACATTGTTGGTAAACCGGACGTCTTCCACCGCCGACCATGGCGCATGGCCATCCTGGTTCCGCACGGTCAGCAGCACGGCAAAGCCGCTCTGCGATTCTTCCCAACTGTATTCCAGCACATTGCCGTCCACCAGCACCCGGCGGGCGTTCTTCAACTCGAAGAGATTTTTGATCGTCCATTTACTGCCGTCGTAGCCCGGCTCGCCGCGCTTCCAGGACAGCGGTTTGGTCATATAGTTGTGCCGGATCTCGATGTCGGACGGCACGAGATCGCGAATCGACGGATCGCCTCCCCCAAACATGACGTTTTCGCCGGCCCCCTCCAGATAATTGTTCACGATCTTGATCGGGCCGAGTCCTCCCCACCCTATCAGGGCCTGTGAATCGCCGCCCTCTTCCTTGAAGTCGGAGACGTGCGAGTCGATGACGGCCAGGTGGCGCCCGTTCAACGCCACGCCGCGCCTGGATCCTTTCTTGGGATCTCCATGAATGTAGCAACGGTCGACGACGATGTGATGGGGCAATTCCTCCAAGGAGCGTTCATTGTTGTAGCCCAACCACATCAGCGAATAGAGATACGTGTCCTCGTGTGGTGTGATCTCGACGCCGATGAAGCGGTAATGATGCGCGCCCTTTTCGGCCAGGATGACGCCGCCGCCTCGCCGGGACGTCAGCTTCGGCATGAGCGGCGCGTGCGATGGAGCGGTCCTCGTTCCCGGACCGGGCAGACGGTCGATCGCGCTGGTGCGGATCGTAATCCATCCCGAGCCTTCCTTTTTGTTCGGCAAGGTAAAGGGGCCTTTATAGACGGCGCCCGCCTCGAGGACGATCACGTCTCCGAGTTGCGCGAGCTCCAATGTTTCTTGTAAATCTTCGCCGGCCGGGACCCGACGGAGGTGTCCGGTCGGCTGCGTGAGGCTGGTATCCACGTATTCCCTGGGAAGTTCCGGTTCGGCGGCGCCGCGCCGCTCGGATGCGGCGGTTCCGGCGCAGGCAGCCAACGGAATGAGAAACAGCAGCAATGCGGCTGATGAGCTAATGAGTGGCGGATACATGGTTTCCTCTTTTTCTTTCAGGGGCTCGTCCCCACTGGGGGGAGGGGGAACGGTACTCGCAGATCGATACAACGAACTTCCCGGACGCGACCTTCGTCTTACACGATCACGAAGTGCTGAGTGCTGAGGTCCGCGACGCGAAGAATAATGAGCGTCACGTTTGCGGACGGGCGCGAGATGGTGAGCGCCCCGTGTCCTACACGGTCAGGATGTACTGAGCGCTGATTGCCGGACATCGTCGGGTGATTCTGATCCATAACGGAGCGAGTTCCGTGTTGAGATGGCCCTTTCGCAGACCTCCAGAAACGATCGAGCTGCTGCAGCCCAGCCGAACTGCGCGCGCGCCTTCTCCGCCGCCGCCGCACCGAGCCTCGCGGCGTAGGCCCGATCGCGGAGCAGCTTCAGCACGGCTTGGGCGAATGTGTCCGGGTCGTCGGCGATCAAGAGGTCTGTGCCGTCCGTGACTGGGAGTCCTTCCACGCCGATCGACGTGGACACCACCGGCTTCCCCATTGCCATGGCTTCGAAGACTTTCAGTCTCGTTCCGCCGCCGATGCGAAGCGGAACGATGTAGACCGATGCACGCTCGACGTAAGGCCGGACGTCCTCCACTCGCCCGGTGACCGTGATGCGCGAATCTTCACGGCCCAACGCCGCCACCCCGGGAAATGGATTTCGGCCCACGATCGTCAACGCGACTTCAGGGAGCGCCGCTCGGATGCGGGGCAGAATATCCCTGACGAAGTACTTCATCGCGTCGTCGTTCGGCAGCCAATCCATCGAGCCGGTGAAAACCAAATGAAACGGATGCGATGCGTCCGGACCGGGGCGGAAATACTCCGTATCCACGCCGGTCGGGATCTCACCGACCGCCGTGGCCCCATAGTCCTGCTCCATCATGGCGCGGTCTTGCGGCGATACGGCGACGATGGCGTCGAACTTCCGGCAGGCGTGCGCCTCGAACTTGCGCATGCGGCGCCATTGCTCGCGGAAGTAGAGCTTGGTGATCCCGCGCCGCATGTCGGCATGTCGTCGCCAGATGAGCGCTTCCACATTGTGCTGAAACAAGACGGAGGGACGCGGGAGACGGCCCGGAAGGTTCACGCTGGGAAACAGAAAGTCGCAGACGACCACGTCGGCACGGAGGCTTTCCTCCGCCGCCGTCCGGCAGAACAGAGCCGACCGATATTTCTCGACGGCGTAGGGAAGAGGCGACCAGAGATTTCTCGTCAAATCCGAGAAGAACGACGGAGACAATTTGGCCGAGGTGCGGTGCGGGATACGAATCAGGTCATGGCAGTATTCCGTCGCCCGGTCTACGGCATCCGGCGCCGCGGTGCCGTCGTCCAGCGCCAAGTACGTGACGTGATGGCGTTTCTTCATTTCACGCAACATGCAAAATGTCCGGATTTTTCCGCCCTTGTCGATCGGGTGCAGCAGATCCGTCTTGAGCCAGAGCAGACGCATGGGGGTCAGGAACCCTTCCCGCGCTCCACGAGCGCGGTTCCTGACCCCCTTTCAGAAAGGGGTCGGGAGTCGGCCGGAAGGACTCCCGACCCCTGCCTGAACAGCGCCAGGGATTCCAGATCGAGCCCCTGTCCCTTTTCGACCGGCACGAGAACCGTCACGAAACCTTGGCTGCCGTCCCGCGGCATCTCAGCCGTCAGGACATGAGCCGGTTCGCGCTGTCCGTACCCGCGGGAGATCCATCCGTCTTCGCCGTCGATGGACACAGAAATCGCCGCTCCGTCCGGATCGATCCGCCAGATCCCCACGGCCAATTGTGTTCCGCTTGAATGGCTGACAAACAGCGTTTCCCCCTGCTTGGTCGGAATGCAGTCCGGGGCCAGATGAAAGCGGACGTGACAGCGGTACCTGCCCGTGGTCATGACGTGGTCCCGGATAAGAAGATACGCCGGCGTGCCGGGATGATCATGTCGCGTCAGAAGCTGAAACGTACGGAGGTGGCGAACCGGAGGACTCAACCGCCGATATCCGTCCTGTTCTCCTTCGCAGAGCGCATCCCCGTCCCTCTCCTCGAATTTTCGGATTGTGGCGTTCGCCACCTCTCTCCATGAGAAAGGACCGGCCGGCACGGATTGGGGCAGTTCCTCGACGACCAACGTGTTGTGCGCCTGGGAACCGCGGAAGTAGTCGCGCCACTCGGGCTGCCTGGTGTAGGTGTACGTGCCCGGATCGACGATCCATGTGATCCCGGCCGCGGCATACTCGAACGACAAGGCGTCCGCATGAGCATGCACATAATTGGCGGCGCCATGGGAACCGCCGTCCACGAAGACGTAGCTCGACGTGCTGCTCCACCCGTCACGAAGAATCACGAAGCCGCTTGTCTTGAACCGTCGCGCCAGTCGGCTGGGTCGCATCGCCGGCACGCGGTCATACGCGTCGAGCCTGTGGGGTCCAAGGAGCCACAGCAATTCGGGACCGGCCGGACCGGCCGCCCATTTCCAGGTTCCATTGCCGTAGAGGACCGCTCCGGCCTGCAAGGTGTCGCGAAAGTCGCCGATGTCCCGCCGGTGCAGCGAGAGCAAGCGGCCTCCGTCCTCATCGCCGTAGAGCGTGCTGTGTCCGTCCGGCCTGGTGATCCACAAGAGGTGATCGAACAGGCCTGCGGCCGAGTCCGAGATCAGGGAAGGGAGCGCAATGTCCGCTGATGTCGCCAGCAGCATCACATGCACGGCGAAATCGGCGGTGTAGCGATGATAGTAGGACGACTGCTCAAAATAGACGCCGTCCGGCTGAATCTGTTTCGGAAGGCGGTCCAACAGGATGTCGAGTCCCAACCGCCGCCACCGCGGGGCATCGGTGAACCATGGGAAGGCCGTCCCCAGATAGAGCAGACCCAGCGCTTCTCCCGTCAGATGGGTGTTGGGCGCAAAGTAGTAGGACAAATACGATTCGATATACAGCCCATGCGCAAGAAGGCTCTTGATCGTCCTCCATATAATGGAGGGAGAGAGCCTGACCGACGGGGCGAAGCAATGCAGTGCCCAGATCCAAGCGATGGATCGAAACGAGGCTTCCAGACTACTGGCCCAATTGATTCCCTGTCGCGGGGGATTGGCATCCAGCCAGCCGAGGAGCTGACCGACGAAGGCTTCCGCATAACGCTCGTCTTCCGTGAGGACGTAGGCCTGACCGAGCGTGACGAAGTGCCCGTGCCGGTTGAGCTCCCAGGTGACCTTCTTGTCGCCTGCGACGGAAGGGTCCAGATAGTCGATGGCGCTCCAATGGGCTGCACCGGTTCGTTTGCCGGATGTCGGCTCCAAATGCCAGTCGATGGGATCGCCGAACGACAAATCGGAGAAGCCGAGCAGATCGAATCGGCCCGCCATCGCGCGGCTCGCCCGGTCGATCAGTTCCTCACTTTCCCGCGGGAAGCGGTGCCCGAGGAGCGACGTCCCCGTTTCTCGGGATCTGAAGAATGGCAGGAACGGACGTTGAGCAGAATCGCATCCCCGCATTGCGTCGAGGACCTGCGCGGCTACCGCATCGATCGATGCGGTGGCGTAGCCCGGTGCACATCTTCGTCGAAACGCGGAGTCGCTCAACTCGCCCTGTGCAAGGCCCAGCAGCCGTTCGCCATACCGCCGTGCCGCCTGACGTCCGCGCTCCCGCAGTTCCGGCGCGTCCATGGAGATCAACTTTCGGATCTTGTCGGCCGGGGATGTCATGGAAGAAGACTGAAGGCTGAAGGGTCCGTAGGACGGGGTCAGGAACCATTTGCGCGCAGCGCCCTACGGGGTCCTGAGGACCAATGGTTCCTGACCCCCTTCTGCCAAGGGGTCAGACACCGCAAGATGGCGCACTGCGAGAAGGGTGTCTGACCCCGCGGACGCGGGGAAGGTTGTCAGTCCCCCCGGTCCGGCGACCGGGACCGGCCTGCAGCCGGCGGTCAGTTGGCATGCCAAGACGGCAACCGCGGCAATCGTTCGCCGATTCATGCCGACACCTCTGTAGCCTCGATCGGCTCTTCCAGCGGCTGAGGACCTTCCCCGTCGATTGCTATCCTGTGCCAGAGTTCCAGGTTGACCAAGAGCCACAGCCGGTCGGTGTGCAAGCGAATCCCTGCCGTGTGTTCGTCCACCAGGCGGCGCAAGGCTTCGGAGCGAAACAGCTTTCTGTCCAGAGCCCGGGGACCGAGCACATAATCGTCGAGCATTCGACGAAACGGCCCCCGCACCCACGAGCCGAACGGCACGGGGAAGCCCATTTTCGATCGGGTGAGAATCGGCTGAGGCACGAGGTCACGCAACGCCCGCCGCAGGACGACTTTGGTTTCCCAGCGCCTCATGCGTTGCGTGCCGGGAATCGTCATGGCCTGCTCGACGAGCCGGTGGTCCAGGTACGGCACGCGGCTTTCCAGCGACGCCGCCATGCTCATTTGATCCTGCTTCATGAGGAGCTCGACGAGATGCGTCGCCACGTCGGCGTAGCTCATGCGCTCGAGCCATGTGCCGCGATGTTCGGTCCAGTACCGAAGTCCCTCGACGTGAGGGTCTCGGCGGTTCAGCGTGTCCCGGTCGAGCAACAGCGAGGCCTGCAGCGTGGTCGGGAAGACGGAAAAATTCTCGAAGAACAATCCGCGCGGGCCCGGTTCGTACGCCAGGGCCGTCCGGGACGCATAGCGGTGAAGCCGAATCGGTAGGCGCGCAAGCGATGCGGCGATTTCATGTCGCACGAAGCGGGGCACGCACTTCCAATACACCCGGCCGATTCGGTCGTTGAGCGCGGTCACGCGATAGCGATAATCATAGCCGAGGAACAACTCGTCGGCGCCCTCGCCGGTCAGGACCAC
>DATFDJ010000135.1:0-8555 GCA_035252115.1 Nitrospira sp.
TGAATCGGCGAATTTGCGAAGGAGAGATGTAGATATCGTCCGGGCCGGGGAGGTAATTGGAATCGGGCGCCCGCAGAAAGCCGAATCCGTCCGGAAGGGTTTCCAAGACTCCCTCACCGAAGACCACCCCGTTTTTCTCGGTCTGCGCCTGCAGGATGGCGAAAATCAGTTCTTGTTTGCGCAGATTGGCGGCGCCTTCGATCTTGAGATCGCGCGCGACGTCGTTGAGATCGGCGATAGTCTTCTGCTTCAATTCGGCAAGATGCATAACCTCTCCCTTGGTTTGTGCCATAGATATCCCCTCAAGCTTTCAGCTTAATCTTCAAGGTCGACTCAGGATACTGAACGTGATGGACATTCAAGCGATGCGACGGCGATTCGATAAATGAATTGGCGATTGTGTCTTCGCTAGAGAGGATATCTCGTGAAGGACTGACTCGTCTTCCCGATGGTGTCACCGCAAGCTGGAACCGGTGCCGAACTCATACGCCTCAACTTCGCAACTCGTGCAGCGTGTTTTCGAGAGATGCCCCGGAAGTCTTGTGTGGAGAGTCCGTAGATATCTGAAATGCTAGTTGACAGCATAACCGCCAAAGCAATGATTGTCAACAGAGACGCGCTGAATGACTCGTGAAGGGACCATTTGGTCACGATAGCGAGCATCGCCAGACTTCCCGTCCCTCTGTCGATATGTCTCCCGCCCACGGTCTGTTGCGCGAAGAAACGAGGGTATGTTAGATGACCATGCTCGGAAAGGAATTCAGATGCCGCACGACGACGAACTCGAACAGCATGACCGACTGTTTACGCTTGCGGAAGCGAACAGCCTCATCCCTCAGCTCAATTCCCGCCTGACCTCTGTCAAACAGGCGAAGGAGATTCTCCTGCGGACCAAAGAGGATATCCGCAAAGCCAGTGCTTGCGCCCAATATGGCGGTGGCAGTACGGTGGGCTCCCTTTATATCAACAGCCTGCAGCAGGTCAGCAGTCATGTGAAGGCGATCCAGGAACTGGGCGTACTCGTTAAAGATTTGGACATCGGACTTTGCGACTTTCCCCACGTCCGTGACGGTCGCGTGGTATTTCTCTGTTGGAAGCTTGGAGAACACGAGATTGGTTGGTGGCACGAGACCACCACGGGGTATAAGGACCGCTGTCCTCTTGAAAGCCGCTAAGGCGCTTCCCTCCACTCAACTTATCGCAGTATGAAATTCGTGATCCTTGGATTCGATGGACCCGACGGTGAGGCGAAACGGAAAGTTTACCGCCCTGCACATTTGGCAAACATGGAGCCTCTGGATCGAGAAGGTCGAGTCGTCCTTGCCGGTCCCCTGACCGACAAGACAGGAAGCCTCATTGTCATCGAAGCGGAATCGCTCGAAGAGGCCCACCGCTTTGCACAGGAAGATCCTTACACGGTTCATGGAGTATTCGAGCGCGTGGAAGTTCATCCGTTCACACAGGTCTTTCCCAGGTCCGGCTAGCTCTTCCGCATCACAGTTCTCCGGAATAGCCACCTTCTTCCTTATTGTTTAGACTAGATTGCCGCCTTCTGTCCCGGGCGGTATAGTTACTTCCATGATTATTGTGCTGTTATCGGCTCTCATGGCCTTTTCTTGGTTGCTCATCCCGGATGATTATACCTTTGCCGCTTCGGGCAAAGTCGTGACCGCTGACGCTTCCTATGTCATGGCCGATGGAGATACACTGAGTGTAGCAGAGGAAAAGGTTCTCCAGAGAGCTCAACGGAAGGCGGTCGAAGAGGCAGGCGTATATCTGGAAGCGACATTCCAGGATTTGGAAAAGCAATCGCGAAGCCGGAGTATCCAAACGAGTTCCCTGGAAATCCGCACCATTGCTGCAGCCATCACGGAGACGGAGATTCTGGAGCGACGCCGATCCTTTGAGGACGACCGTCCCGTCTTTTTCATTCGCATCAGAGCGACTGTCGATATCACCGGCTTAGCTGAAGCCGTCCGCCGTTTGCAGTCAGAAGCGCGGCTCGCCGAGCATTTCCATCAACTCCAACAGGAAAACCACCAATTGCGGGCGCAGTTGAAAGAACTTCAGCAACAACCGGTCGGTGTTCGAATGTTAATCATCGATCCCAACGCGCAATCCGAACCGACACAGCGAGCCAAAGTCCTCGTGGCAACTGCCATTCAAAGTCAGGATCTTCGTGAGAAAATCGATCTGGCTTCCGAGGCAATCGGACTCGACGGCCGCTTCGTGGAACCGTATCTCGTGCGTGGCCAGACTTATCTGAAGCTGGTGTCACTTGCGTTCGCTCAGCACCAAAGACCCGAGCAATACGCCGATCACTTGGAAAAGGCCAGGAGCGATTTTGAACGCGCCGTTCAACTGGACGGCAAGAATGGGTGGGGATGGGTTGGTAAAGGTGACGTGCAGACGTGGTCGAATAAAATGGATGAGGCCGCGGCCTCATACGACCAGGCTTTGGCGCTGGACCCTTTCTTCGATATCGCACGTGAACGGTTGATCCGCGTCTATACGATGCAGGCCAGACGCCAAGCCGATTCCAGGCATCCGCACCAGGCGCTCGAAACATTAAAAAAGCTGCTCGATTCGCCGACTCCGGAAAGCTGGATCCCGTATCAGAAAGAAGCGTACCTATTGCGGAGCGACATCCTCCTGAAGCTGAATCGTCCTGAACAAGCACTCAACGACCTCTCGACCGTAATCCGTGTGGATCCTACGAACACCGCTGCACTTCTTACGAGGGCCCAGATCTATCTAAATAAGCTTCAAGGGCGGTTGGCCAAAGATGATTTCGAACGTGCTTGTGTCCTTGGCTCGATCGCTGCGTGTGAGCATCTCCCTTAACGCCGAACATATTGTCTAGGCCATTGGATGCTCATAGAATCAATGGCTTGAGCATGCAGAGATGCCGAGAACTGACTCATGTGCCCTCTTTAGTTGGTTTGACATCCAAAAAGTTGCGCTCCTATAATGCCGAACAGAGTATCCCGTGATGGGACGGACCGCGGACCCTCTCTTTTAGGACAATAGGCCTAGTTTCGCGTTGTCCCATGGCCCAAAATTTTTCTCCGGTGGGCCTTCTGCGAGGTTGCAGATATCCTGGAAAAAGCTTAGAGTGTGAACAGGCCGAGCCCCTTGAAAAATTGGCATTCTCTCGTCGCTAACCCCTTACGCGGAGTGAATTCGTAATGAGCCAATATCGCGTGTTGCCGGGACCCGAACATTTTCTTCCGCCCGCCGCAGCATCAATGGGCGTGTACTTGCCGAACCCCGGCCAAGCGCACATCAACGGCGTCATTGTATCCGAGGAAAAGGCATACGAAGAAGCGGCGCGTCAGTTTTTAATGGCCAAAGTGCCGACGGTTTTCCCGGGACCTCTCGTGTTGTGGGCTTGGAATGAAAAGGCGGCGAAGAAAGCCACCGCAATCCGCCATCTGTACAACACGCTGAAGGAATGCGTGCAGCCCGGCCAGAAGCCCATGCTCATCCCGATGCCGGATTACCGACCGAAATATCCCAAAATCAACCCGGAAGTCGAAATCAATCCCAACCATCCCAATCTCACCATCTGGCACAACAAGATCGACTGCTGCATGTTCGTCGGCGTTCATTGTCACCAGGCCAATTTGTCCCTCAAGATCATCCGTGGCGGGACTTCATGCTATACGATCGCCATGTGTGCACAGGCGGGGCACGAGGATGCGATGCTGTCCTTCCGCGATGCTTCGGTGGACAAAATCATGACGTTGGCCGACTGGGTAAAAAAATTGAAGGGAACGGTTCAGCCGCGGTTGTCTTCGACCAGAAACGGCGCGGCAAGCTAAGCACTGTCCGGTTGCAGTGAAAGGAGGCTGGATCCATGGCGGAAACCAAATCTTACATTGGGACGCAGAATAAAAAGGGACAAACCTATACCGATCCCTGGAAGATGCTTCACGAAGCTCCGCGGACTCCGTCCTTCTTTACGGGCAGCGAGGTGATTAAGGAAGCCGTCCGCCGCGCGAGTTGCGACGTCATGATCGCCTATCCCATCACGCCGCAAAGCGAGGCCGCCGCGCTCATCGGAGAACTCTTTGCTGAAGGCTATGTGGGCGACTATTTCCGCGGCGAAAGCGAGTTCGCCGTCATGTCGCAATGCGCCGGAGCGGCCTTCGGCGGAGCCCGCGTCTTCACGACGACGGCGGGACCGGGTACTATGCGCGCAATGGAAAATTTTCCGATGTGGGCGGGCGCCCGCCTGCCGATCCAAATGATCGTGACATGTCGGGGCATTAACTCGCCCCTGTCCATTCAACCGGACACGCTGGAGATTTCTTATCTTCTGAATACCGGCATGTTGGTGTGGCATGCAGAAACGGCGCAGGACTTTTTCGACTGGATTCTCAAGGGTTACATGGTATCGGAGGAGCCGGACGTGCATCTGCCGCTTGCACTCTGCTGCGATGGGTTCTTCGTCACGCACACCAAAGACGTGGTGAACCTGACGCCGACAGAGATGTGTCTGCCGCCGTACGATCCCTATCGCTCGCCGGTGCCCTGCATGGACATGGAATGTCCGCCGGTCCGCATGATGCGCGACCCCTTTGTGATGAAGAGCAATTACATCAGTTACGCCACCCACGCATCCTGGCAGCAGGAGATTTGGGCGGCGATCGAACGGTCGCGAAAACATGCGATTCACTGGCTCAACGGGTTGATCGATACTGAAAACGCCGATACTGATATCCTCATCGTGACATCCGGCACCGCCGTTTCGCAGGGTCGAGAAGCGATCCGGATGCTGGAGGACGAAGGCGTCCGGTGCGGGCTGGTCAAGATCAAGACGCTTCGCCCGTGGCCCGAGGAAGAAATCCGCGAGGCCACGAAGCACGCCAAGCACATTTTCGTGCCGGAGTTCAACGTGACCGGATGGTTGGCGAAGGAAATTCGAGCGACGATTCCCAACCATCAACGTGTCCATGCCGGCCCGCATGTCTGCGGAGGCATGACGATGCCGCCGGAAATCATCGTGTCCGAAATTAAGACGGCTCTCGGGATGAAGACCTTCTCCCTGGCCGGTCGTGGAAGCTGAGCAGCACACTTTTTTGCACCTGTTCGCTCCCGCGAGCGAAGTAAGAGGAGGCCATATGAGCAAGGAACGAATCAAAATTTCCGACGCCCTGTACGACATCATGCCGTCCGACTATCAGGATCTGGTCAAAAGCGCGACCTACGGCAAGGAGGACAGAGGCTGGAAGGATATCGGCACGTCAAAGGAATTGATCGAGCAGCACTCTCTCTGTGCCGGTTGTCCGGAGTCCATGGCGTTCCGATATATTTTAGCGTCGCTCCCGAATCCGGAAGACACGGTCATGGTCGGCTCGACCGGCTGCACCAGTCTCGTGTTCCCCATGGTGGCGGTCCACAACATCCACTCGTTGTTCGGCAATCAGAATGCAATTGCCTCCGGCCTCAAACGTGCGCTGAGCGTGCGTTTCCCGGGTCGCGTCAAGGATGTCGTCGTGCTGGCCGGCGATGGCGCCACCGTGGACATTGGCTTGGACATGACGCTGCAAGCGTGGTTCCGGCAGGAGAAGTTCACTACCATCTGTTTCGACAACGAGTTGTACGCCAACACCGGCGGCCAGGAAAGCGGACTCATGCAGAAGGGATTCGTGGCGAAGATGGCGCCGGTGGGCAAATTGTTCGACAAGGTTCGCTTGCCGGAAATCGCCCGGGAATCAGGCTGTCATTATGTCGTGAACTGCACCGTGAGCAAGCCGTCTCTGGTCGAGAAAGTCATCCGCAATGCCGTTCACATCGCGCGGGAGATCGGCCCGACTTATCTGCAGCTCTATACCCCCTGCATTCTCGAGATCGGGAAGAACAGCATGGAAGGTCTCCAGGAAATGCGTGACTCGGAAAAGCCTGCCGAACGCTTTGCCTACAAGGAATACATCAGCGAACCGGCCAAACAACTGTTGACCGAACTGGCTGCCAAGGACAAGGAACGGAAAGCGGCAGCGAAGCAATTGGCGGGGCAAGCGCAAGCCTAACGGGATCGGAGGTCACCATGATCAAGAAACGACTCAACATCCGAATGTCAGGCTTGGGCGGGCAGGGCGCCGTGACGGCGGCACACGTCATGGCCATGGCTGCGAACCGGGACGGCAAGTTTTCTATTTCGAATCCGTTCTTCGGCGCCGAAAAGCGCATGGCCCCGGCGGAGAGCTATTGCCGGATTGGCATCGAACGGATCTATGACCGCGGCGAACTGGTGTTTCCCGACGTGATTGAAGTATTCCATCCCCAAGTCATCACGATGGGAAAGAGCTATACCATGCCGTTCTACTCCGGCATCAAGGAGGGCGGCGTCGTGATCATCAATTCCGGGCAACCGCTGCTCTCCGAAGAAGACGTTCAACGGCTGAAGGATTTGAACGTGGCGACCTTTTACATTGCTGGGACGGAACTGGCGATTGAGACCGCGGGTACGGAACTCTCGACGAACATGACGATGATCGGATCAGTCGCCGGCATCACCAAGTGCGTCTCGATGGAAGCCTTGGACGGCGCATTGCAGGAACGATTCGGGAAAAAGTTCGTGGCGTCGGGTGGAACCGCCTCTTTGGATGAGGCGATCAAGAAAAAATTCGCCAAAAAAGAAATGCTATTGCAGAAAAACTTGGCGACCGTCAAACGCGCCTATGAAATCGCCAGCGAATGGGCGGAGAAGAACAACATCGAGTTGCGGGTCGGCAATCCGGCCGTGGCCGCGTAGCGAAAGAGAAGGAACCATATTGAATGTATAACGTCGCGCAAGTCATCGATGAAAGGTGTACGGCCAAGAAGGGTTGCCGCCTCTGCATCATGTACTGTCCCGAGGCCAATTGTCTGGATTTGAACGTCGGTAAAATGGTTGCGGAAGTGAACATCGACCGGTGCAAGGGCTGCGAGCTCTGCGTCGTCGTGTGCAATGCCGCCAAGCACGAGGCCATCATCATGCAGGCAGTCAGTGCCAGCGGGCAACTCATGTCCAAGAAGGGCGAATCTGCAGCCTTGGGGCAAGCTTACCAGGGTTAGTGATATGGTTTTTGGGCCGAGAAACCCCATAGCGGTCGCGCTATGGGGTTTTTTGTTGTGACGGCGAGGAGTGCCGAACATGGTGACCGAAGGTGAGAACGAGGACAACGTCATCGACGAGCTTTTGCGCGAGATCGCCGGCCTGATCCACGAATACCCCAAAGCGATCGAACGACGCGCGGCCGTCATCCAAGCGACCGGGAAGGATCCGGAGTTGGTCGAAAAGCTCGTCAAGGCGGCCGACACGATGCGCGACAGCGGCAACCTCTACCTCACGTGGGCCAAGCACTATGCGGCCTTGGCCGAAGGCAACACCGACGCGTCGTCGGACGAGGATGAAACGGAAGACTTCGACGTCTGACAGGACTGCTCAGTTATTCCACATCAATTCTCCAGAAAAAACGCTCGATTTCATCCTCACTATCTATGCTAGAATGCGGGTCGCTTGAACTGAATACCGTTCCCCGGTAGCTCAGTTGGTAGAGCAGCCGGCTGTAGAGTGAGGGAACCGGTGGCAGAGCGACGCTTGTATGCGGATCGTCGCACCTATCTCATCGATGCCGTCCGTAAACGCCGAAAGCTTATCCGACAAAAGGCGTTGGAATACAAGGGCGCGCGTTGTGAAATGTGCGGTTACGATCGGTGCGTGGAAGCGTTGGAGTTTCACCATTTGACTTCTGGCACGAAGGATTTCGGTATATCCAGCAAAGGTTATACGCGAAGTTGGGTGAAGATCCGCCAGGAGTTAGACAAGTGTATGCTGCTTTGCGCAAACTGTCACCGAGAGGTTCACTCTAAACTGCAGCTTCCACAGGAAACTGTGGTTGAAACATCGGGTGAATTCAGGGAAGCCGTCCCCGTATATACGGAACGGTAATCCTGAGCGAAGCCTGCCGAACGGCATGTCAGTAGGCAGGAACGTGCAGAGACTAGAGGCTGAGGAGCCGATCCAATACCGCCTCACCAGCGCCCGACACCCTCTCCTGCTAAGCAGAAGGGTGAAGAGATAGTCCAAGCTCAATCGAAAGATTGGGATCCTTGTAACCGGCTGGTCGCAGGTTCGAGTCCTGCCCGGGGAGCCAATCTATACCGAGAGGGCACTCTTAATTGTAGGAGTGCCCTCTTCGGTTTTCACCAATCCTCTTCATTACAGCTTCCCGAACCGTATCACTACAGCGTGGATTCCGCTCTGTGTGGCCCCGTGCCGTCACCTCCTGTTCTCTGGCTCAAGAACCTTTTCAAAAATCGGCTGAAAGTGGTAAGTATTACCGCCGGGTTCGAGGCGTTCTGATCACTTTTGATGAAGCAATAGTTCACAGCTGTTCAGCATTCTTAGTTTGAAACCGATGACCATCGGAACGAATGAGCGGATCAAACCAGAGGCGGAAGAGAAATGGAGGGCGCCATGAACATGAGAGGCTTTTGGTTGGGACTCGCTGTTGGCACTATCTCGACATGCCTACTCGGTCAGTGGGTGTTTTCCGCAGCAAGTA
>DATFDJ010000136.1:0-26769 GCA_035252115.1 Nitrospira sp.
CAATTTGGCGAGGACGGGAGCGATGGCAGCAGTGAGATTTTTTTTTGCCGCATCTTTATCGAACGATACATCCCACCCAAAATACGGAGTGACCCACGTCACCATATCGGTCAACGTCTTGGTCCGCTCCCTCACCAAGACGACCAATTGCGCCAGCCATTCCTCCGAAACCGACCGGACGTCTTCTTCCAAACCGGCTCGGACCAAGAGCGGAATCAATTCCCGAACAATTCGCTGCGGCGGACTGGTCTTGATGTACTCCGCGTTCATCCACAGCAACTTGTCCGGATTGAAGACGGCGGCCGACTTCTGAACATGGTCCCAGGAAAACTTCTCGATCAGTTCCTCACGGGTAAATAGTTCCTGGTCGCCATAAGACCAACCGAGCCTGACCAAATAGTTCACCATGGCCTCCGGAAGGTACCCCATCTCTTTGTACGCCATGATCGATGTCGCACCATGGCGCTTGGAGAGGCGGGCCTTGTCCGATCCCAGAATCATCGGCAGATGGCCGAAGCGAGGAATCGGGAACCCGAGGGCCTCAAAGATCGGCACCTGGCGTGGCGTGTTCGTCAGGTGGTCGTCTCCGCGTACGACATGCGTAATACCCATGAGCGCATCGTCCACCACGACGGAAAAATTGTAGGTCGGATAGCCGTTCGAGCGCAGTATGATGAGGTCGTCCAAGACGTTATTGTCGAAAACCACCTTCCCTTTGATCAGATCATCGACTACCGTGTGGCCCTCTTGCGGCGCCCGGAATCGCAGCGCCGCCTCGCCGGGAGGATTGGTAATACCGAGATTTCGGCAACGGCCGTCGTAGCGCGGCGATAGGCCCTTGGCTTCAGCTTCTTTCCTGCGGGCTTCCAACTCTTCCGGTTTGCACACGCACCAGTAGGCACGCCCCATATTGAAAAGTTTCATCGCATGGTCGCGATACAAGTCCATCCGATCGGTCTGTCGAAAAGGACCTTCATCCCAATCGAGCCCGACCCAGTTCATGCCTTCGAGAATCGCCTGGATCGATTGATCGGTCGAACGGCTCTGGTCGGTGTCTTCAATGCGAAGCACAAAGGTGCCGTGATGCCGGCGCGCGTACAGCCAATTAAACAGGGCAGTCCGTACGCCGCCGATATGGAGAAATCCGGTGGGACTGGGAGCAAATCGAACCCGCACCTGCGTCACGGCTCTCCTCCATGTTCACCATGCAGGGGCCGTATCTATAGCATGGGCCGAAAAGCAATGTATACGCATACTCATGACTCTTCCCCCGGATTCCGCCATTTGATATGACAGTCACGGAGGAAAGCCTATGGCGGAATTCGTTCAGTCGGCGAGGGTGCTGTCGGCAACAAATCTCACGCCGACCGTCCGTCAACTCGTGATCCTGCCTCGGCAGCAGCGTATTGCATTTCAACCCGGCCAATGGATTTCGCTCAAATTACCGGTTGGCCCACGTCCCCCACTCAATCGCGCTTACTCCATGGCGGCACCAGGGACGGAATCGGGTGAACTGACCCTCGTATTTGATCGCGTAGCGGACGGACTCGGGTCCGGTTATCTGTGGACGCTCTCACCGGGGGATGAAATCCAGCTCTCAGGGCCCCATGGCAACTTTACGCTGCCTCAGTCACTCGATCGGGAATTGATCTGCATCGCCCGCTTTACGGGACTCGTCCCTCTCCGTTGCATACTGAAACAGCTCTATTCGCAACGGCACGGTGGATCGGCATTGCTGCTCGCGGTGGCACCCGCCGAGGAAGAACTGCTCTTCCATCATGAGTTTCTCTCGTTGGCGGTGACCAATCCGCGGTTTCGATACCTGCCCCTTATTGCTGCGGCTGGGGAGCAGCAGGCTGTGGAATTGGTTCTTTCGATGCTGAGTCCTCTGCTCGAAGGAGCGCCCAAATGCATCCCGCTACTCTGTGGGACGAAAGACTTCGTCAGGCCGTTGAGAACGTATCTCACCAGTATCGGGTATGAGCGCAAGGAAGTGAGAACCGAGACCTACGATTAGAACGCCTCGCCGCCATCCGTCTTCAATGCCCCTCCTTGACAAGGTTCTTGTTGACGGCCGGGATTTCAACCACGATGTCCTGGATGCCATTCGGAACACATTGGCAAGCCAGGCGTGACTGGAGCGTCGTCATCGGTGCTTCGTCGAGTTGGTCGAATTCGTCGTCCGTTCCCTCATTACAACTGTCCAACCCATGTTTCACAATGACATGGCAGGTCGAACAGGCGCACACCCCACCGCACACATGTTCCAAGTCTACCCCGTTGTTCATCGCAATATCGAGCAAACTGCCGGGCAACCCGGTCGGACCATACGGAATTTTCGCCGGGTCCACTTCTACCCTCGTGGCAGTTCCGGCGGGTGAGACATAGGTCACGGTATACGACTTCTGCGGCAGTTCAACTTCAGACTTCTCAATATATGGATTTGTGCCACCCATAATATATGCACATCCTTTCGTATTCCTTTACCTGGGACTTATTTCTCACTCCTAGCGCTTGTTGACAGCCTCGGAAACGGCGTGCTATCTTTAGTCCGACCATATTGATCGGAGATCATTATAGTCTCCGACTTGACTGATCGGCAATAGCCCATGCTAAAGATTTCCAAAAAGGCCGACTATGCCCTGATGGCGCTTCAGCATATTGCGTCGGTTCAGTTTGGCGATGTGACGCCCGGGCGTGTGGTCAACACCAAGGAGATCGCGGAGGAATACAATATTCCCTTGGAGCTCTTGGCGAAGGTGCTCCAAACGTTGGCCAAACAAGGCATGATCGAAAGCCATAACGGTCCCAAGGGTGGGTACCTGCTTGGTCGCAGCGCAAGAGAGATTACGATCGCGCAGATTCTCGAAAGCATCGAAGGTCCGTTGGGCATCACCGATTGCTCGCACGAGAAACAAGGAGAAATGTGTCTTCAGATGGAGCACTGCAATATTCGGACACCGTTGTTGAAGGTCCAGGACAGCATTTATCAATTGCTCAATAACATGACCCTTCAGGACATGCTGGGCGGAACACCGTTGATCACCATTCAATCAGCGACGACACAAGGAGTCGAACGATGAAGCTTCCGATTTTCCTCGATAACCATTCCACTACCCCCGTGGATCCCCGGGTCTTGGACGCGATGCTGCCCTATTTCACCGAGAAATTCGGCAATGCCGCCAGCCGGAACCATGCGTTCGGCTGGGCGGCGGAAGAGGCAGTCGAGACCGCCCGCAAGCAGATTGCCAAGCTGATCAAAGCCGATCCCAAGGAGATCGTCTTCACCAGCGGGGCCACCGAATCGGACAACCTGGCGCTCAAGGGCGTGATCGAGATGTACAAGGAAAAAGGCCGACACATCGTGACGTCGTCGACCGAGCATCGCGCCGTTTTGGACACAGCCAAGTCTCTGGAAGCAAAGGGATTGGCCGACGTCACCATTCTTCCGGTGGACAAGTACGGCATGGTGAAACCGGACGATGTCCGGAGCGCCATCACGGATAAGACGGTCCTGATTTCCATCATGTTGGCCAACAACGAAATCGGAACCATCAACCCGGTGAAAGAGATCGGGAAGATCGCCAAGGAGCGCGGCGTGCTCTTCCACTGCGATGCGACCCAAGGGGTCGGCAAGATTCCGGTCGACGTGCAGGCCATGGGCATCGATCTGATGTCGTTTTCTGCTCATAAGGTCTATGGACCGAAGGGTATCGGTGCCCTCTACGTCAGAAAGAAGAATCCGCGCGTCCGGATTGCGGCTCAGATGGACGGCGGTGGGCATGAGCGCGGCATGCGGTCCGGCACGCTGGCGGTGCCGTTGATCGTCGGATTCGGCAAGGCCTGCGAAATCTGCGAACAGGAGATGCCGGCGGAAGCGGCGCGACTCGCGAAGATGCGCGACCGGCTCCAGGCGGACATCATGGCGGCCCTGGAAGAGAGTTATTTGAACGGACACCCGACCGATCGTCTGCCGGGCAATTTGAATATCTCGTTCGCCTACGTCGAAGGCGAATCCTTGTTGATGGGAATGAAAGACATCGCGCTCTCGTCCGGTTCGGCCTGCACGTCCGCTACGCTCGAACCTTCATACGTTCTGCGCGCGCTCGGCGTAGGGACGGAACTGGCTCATTCGTCCATCCGGTTCGGTGTGGGCCGCTTCAACAGCGATGAGGAGATTGACTATACGATCAAGAAGGTTATTGAAATCGTGACGAAGCTCCGGGAAATGTCCCCGCTCTATGAAATGGCAAAGGAAGGCGTCGATCTAAAAAACGTACAGTGGGCGGCACACTGATGCGTAGACGTTGCGCCTGAGAGGAACACACGGCGTTCGCGAACGAGGTTAACGAGGTTAAGGAGGCTTCCATGGCATATAGCGACAAGGTCGTCGATCATTTCAACAATCCCCGCAATATGGGAAGTTTCAAGAAGGACGAGGAAGGCGTCGGCACGGGAATGGTCGGCGCGCCGGAGTGCGGCGACGTGATGAAACTCCAGATCAAGGTGCAGAACGACACGATCGTCGACGCCAAATTCAAGACGTTCGGCTGCGGGTCCGCCATCGCAAGCTCCAGCCTGGCCACCGAATGGCTCAAGGGAAAAACGCTGGAAGAAGCGCAAAAGATCAAGAACACCGATATCGTGCAGGAACTGAACTTGCCGCCGGTGAAGATCCACTGTTCGGTTCTCGCCGAGGATGCGATCAAAGCCGCCTTGGCCGATTACCAAAAAAAGGCCGACCCGAAATAGCGCGGTAGGAAGGAGCGGCTCATGGACCAGACCAACACAGAGACTCAAACCCCGGTGGTGACGCTGACCGAGGCCGCCATCAAGGAGATCAAGCGCCTCCTCAATGTGCAAGGGATCATCGAGGGAGGGCTGCGTCTTGGCGTCAAAGGCGGCGGCTGCTCCGGCTTGAGCTATACCATCAATTTCGACGAAAAGATCGGCCCGTACGATCAGGTCTATGAATTCGACGGGGTCAAGATCATCGTGGATGCCAAAAGCGCGATCTATCTTCAAGGCACGCAACTCGACTATCAGAAGGATTTGATGAGCGGTTCGTTCAAGTTCGTCAATCCCAATGCCAACAAGACCTGCGGGTGCGGGGAGTCGTTCTCGGCGTAAATCCCCGAACCGGCAATGCGACACGACCGGGCATGGCGGCCGCCATGCCCGTCCCATTTTTGGAGCATGGAACACGTTCCCACACATTCGGACGGCCGACGCGAGCTGCAGATGGCTCGCAGCATGTGCTGGCACTGTCAATCGGAGGTGTCGGGCGAATACTTTTGCGAACGCTGCGTGAAGGTGCAGCCGGTTTCGAAAGAGGCCGATTATTTCACCTGTCTGGGATTTCCCCGGCGCCTGGTACTCGACCCCCAGAAGCTGGAGGCCAAGTTCTATGAATTGAGTCGGGCGTTTCATCCCGACTTCTATCAGACGAAGAGTCCGACAGAACAAGCGATCAGCCTCGGCAATGCCGCGGTCCTCAATACGGCGTATCGCACGCTTCGGGATCCCATTCAACGCGCGGAGTACTTGCTCGCTCTCGAAGCCGGTTCGGTCAAGGACATCCGGACTTCTCCTCCCGCAGATCTCTTCGAGGAAATTCTGGAGTTGCAGGATACGCTCGAACAGTACCGGGCATCGAATCGCGATTCGGACGAGGGCCGGCGTCTCCGCGCCGCGCTTCAGACGGAGCACCGGACGCTGGAACAACGCAAGCAGGCGATGGAGTCTCAACTCCGGCAGCTCTTCGCCGAATGGGACGGGCTGCAAGACCGCGCGGAAGCCACGAGCCAGTCCCGGGCGGAGCGGGATCGGATCTTGAAAGAGATGCGCGATCTGCTCTCACATCGGACCTACGTCAACAACATCGTCAACGACCTCGTGAACACCATCGGATGAGACATGGCACGGATTGTCGGCATCGACCTCGGCACGACCAATTCTCTCGTGGCGTACATGAAAGACGGGCAGCCGTGCGTGATCCCCGGCCGAAACGGCCGCACCATGGTGCCCTCGGTCGTCGCCCTGACCGATAACGGGCTCATCGTCGGAGATTCCGCCAAAGAGCACCTCACCCGTAATCCGGCCCGAACGGTCTATTCCATCAAGCGATTCATGGGGAAAGGAGTGGCCGACGTGCGGGGAGAATTGGCCTATTTCCCCTATTCCATCACCGAGCAGGGCGGCGTCATCCGCATCAAGATCGGCGAGAAAACCTATTCGCCGCCGCAAATTTCCGCCATGATCCTCAAGGAGCTCAAGCAGCGAGCCGAGGCGTATCTGGGAGAAAGCATTACCCAGGCCGTGATTACCGTTCCGGCTTACTTCAACGACAGCCAACGCCAGGCGACCAAGGACGCGGGACTGATCGCCGGGCTCGACGTCCTCCGCATTATCAACGAACCGACCGCCGCGTCGTTGGCTTATGGTCTGCAGAAAAAGACGCAAGGTACGATCGCCGTCTATGACTTCGGAGGCGGGACGTTCGACATTTCGATCCTCAAGCTCAAGGACGGCATTTTTGAAGTCTTGGCGACGAACGGCGACACGCATCTGGGGGGAGACGACCTCGACCGCCTGCTGGTGGATCTGCTCGTCGCGGAAATCCGCAGCCGCCACGGCGTGGACCTCGGCGCCTATGCCGATCATATGCAAGCCGTCCGGCTCGAAGCCGAACGGGCGAAGATCCGCCTCTCGGACGAGCTCAAAACAGAAGTATCCATCGAGCTGCCGGACGGGAAGGGCCGGTTTACGAGAGAATTAACGCGCGATCAACTCGAATCGCTGACGATGCGCGTCATCGAGCGGACCCTCGCGCCTTGTCGGATGGCCTTGAAGGATGCCGGACTGGCCCCTCACAACATCGACGAGGTGGTTTTGGTTGGAGGCTCTACCCGCATGCCGCTGGTTCGTCAACGTGTGGAAGGCCTCTTCGGAAAACCGCCGCATTGCCATTTGAATCCGGACGAAGTCGTGGCGCTCGGGGCCGCGGTGCAAGCGGACGTGCTCAGCGGCGGCACCACCGACATGTTGCTTCTGGATGTCACGCCTCTTTCGCTCGGCATCGAAACGATGGGCGGCGTGATGAGCAGTCTGATCCGGCGGAACACGACGATTCCGGCGAGCGCGAAAGAGATGTTCACGACCTACGTGGACGGACAGACCGGCGTGGACATTCATATTCTGCAGGGGGAACGGGAACTGGTCAAAGACAACCGCAGCCTGGCGCGATTCCGTCTCAAAGTGCCGCCTCTGCCGGCCGGCGTGCCGCGTATCGAAGTCACCTTCCTGATCGACGCCAACGGCATTCTCAATGTCACGGCCAAGGACATGCGTACGGGAGAAAGCCAATCGATCGAGGTCAAGCCGTCGTACGGATTGTCGGACGCGGAAGTCGAAAAAATGATCGAAGATTCATTCAAGTTTGCGACGGAAGATATCACGGCCCGCAAGCTCATCGAGGCCCGTCTGGATGCGGAGGCGCTGATGAAGACGAGCGAGAGGTCGCTCGGCGACGCCGGTCATCTCATCACTCCGGAGGAAGCGAACGCCATTCGTGCCGCGCTGTCTCAATTGACGCTCGCCAAGGACGGCGCGGATCCGCGCGTGATTCGAGCCCGCATGGCGGATCTGGAACGCACCGCACAGCCGTTGACGACCGCATTGATGAACGATTCGGTCAAGCGCGGCCTTCAAGGCAAGAAAATTTCAGAAGTGACGTGAGGGTATCCCGTATGGACTTGACGTGGCAAGACGCGGAAGACATCGCGATCCGTTTGGTGGAAGAGCACCCTGACACGGACCCTCTCACCGTCCGCTTCACGGACATGCACGCCTGGATCGTAACGCTGCCGGAATTCAAAGACGATCCGAAGAAATCGAACGAGAAGATTCTCGAAACGATCCAAATGGCCTGGCACGAAGAGTTCCAGGACTCCAAGAGCTGACCGCCGGTCTCCGGAGCTCGCGCTCCTTGCTCTACTGGCTTCCTTCGGAGATCTGATCCATCTTATAGAAATCGGTGGGATCCAGCCGGCGTTGGGCCGTCTGCGTGGGCTCGCTGCCTTTCGTGAAAATCTCCACGGTGCCAGGCTGGTCTTCCTGCTCGCCGTTCAGCAGACCCGTAGACGGATCGACCTTGACGAAGGTGATGCCTTCCGGAATGACGAAGGGGACGACCGGGACCTGCTTGAGTGCCTCTTTCATGAAGTTGATCCAGATCGGCAACGCGGCGTGAGCGCCGGACTCCGTCTCCCCCAAAGACCGACGATCATCGAAACCGGTGAACACCCCCGCGACTAAATTCGGCGTGCCGCCGATGAACCAGGCGTTGATGAATTCGTTGGTCGTCCCGGTCTTGCCGGCAAGGGGCCGGCCGAGCGCTTTGGCCGCCTGTCCCGTACCCTTCTGGACCACATCTTCCATCATATTGGTGATGACGTATGCGGTTTCTTTGGAGATGACTTCCTGCGATTCCGGCTGCGTCAGTTCCAGCACCTTTCCATTATTATCCTTGACGAACAAGACGGCGTAGGGCTCCGCTCGACTCCCCTGGTTGAGAAAGACGGCGTAGGCGGTCGTCAATTCCATGAGACCGACCGACGAAGACCCGAGCCCCAGCGACAAATCGGCGGCCAATGGACTCGTGATCCCCACCTGCTTCGAAAACTCGATGACGTTCTTGATTCCCACTTTGTCCAAGAGGCGCACCGTCGCGAGATTATGGGATTGGGCGAGCGCATCACGAAGTGTGACCATGCCGTGGAATCTCTTCCCGTAGTTTTCCGGCTTCCACGTCTTTTCTTCTTCGACCTGTTCGTACACGACGGGCGCGTCCAGCACGACCGAGGCTGGGCTCATCCCCTGATTGATGGCGGCGGCGTAGATCAGCGGCTTGAAGGCCGAACCGGGCTGGCGGTGCGCCTGTACGGCACGATTGTACTCACTGCGGTTGAAATCGTACCCCCCGACCATCGCCAGAATCGCGCCCTTCGCCGGCTCAATGGCGATCAAGCCCCCTTCGACGATCGGCGTCTGTTCCAACTGCACCAGGACCGTATCCCGTTCGATTTTCTTCACGAGAACTTCAACCACATCGCCCGGCTTGAGAATCTGCTTCAAGTTCGCATTGACGACGAAGTCCTTGGTGATGTCGGATCCCGTGAGGCGCTTCTTCGCCCAAGCCATATCGTCAAAGGCCAGCTTGGCGGCCGTCGTGCCGATCTGGACGAGATAGAAATCTTTACCGACCTTCGTCACGACCGCCTCTCGATAGTCTCCCGGCTTGAGCGGCTGGTCGCTCGCCGCGACGGCGGCGGCCGGCGCAAGCGAGGCGAGATCGACCGTGCGTAGAGGGCCGCGCCATCCCTGGCGCTTGTCCAACTCACGAAGTCCCGCGGCAAAGGCCGTCTCTGCGGCCCGCTGCATTTCCAGATTGAGGGTGGTCATCACTTTGAGGCCGCCCTTGTACACCATGGCCTCGCCGTACTTGGCGATCAACTGCTGCCGGACGTATTCAACGAAGTAGGGCGCGATCTGTTCGCTGCCGGGGCGCCGGAAGTTCAACGGCTCCGCCGCCGCCTGCTCTCGTTCGGCCCCGGTAATGAACTTCGCCTCTTCCATCCGCGCCAAGACATGCTCCTGCCGTTTCTTGGCCCGCTCGTAGTTCTTGAACGGCGAAAAATGATTCGGGGACTTCGGCAGGCCGGCGAGAAAGGCGGCTTCGGCGAGGCTCAGCGCTTTCAGATCCTTTCCGAAATACGATTGAGCCGCGGCGGCGACGCCATAGGCTCCCTGGCCGAAATAAATCTGATTCAAATACGTTTCGAGGATCTGCTCTTTCGTCGAGATCAACTCCATTTTGTACGCCAGCACCAGTTCGCGCACTTTGCGCTCGAACGTCCGCTCGGACGAGAGAAAGAGCGAACGGGCCAACTGCTGCGTGATGGTGCTGGCGCCTTCGACTCGTCCGCCGCGCCGCAAATTGGTCCAGGCGGCGCGAAGAATGCCGATATAGTCGAGACCCGGATGTTCAAAGAACCGCACGTCTTCGACGGCGATGACGGCACGGCGCAGAGACTCGGGAATTTCAGCCAGAGGGGTGAGGATGCGCCGTTCGATGAAGAACTGGCCGATAGGTTGCCGGTCGGCCGAATAGACCTGCGTCACCAAGCTCGGTTGATAATTTTGAAGCTGGTTGAGATCGGGCAATTCCTGCGCGTAGTGCCACAAGAGCCCGCCGCCGGCGACGGCGGCGGCGAGTCCCAACCCGAACAGGCTCAGCAGCGTGACCTGCCACCAGCGCCACGTGCGCGGGCGGGGCTGGCGAGGAAGGTCGGAAAGCTGGACCGGTCGGTCGATCGTTGTCATGGAATCGTGGTGCCCCGTCGGTAGGATTCGTGGAGATCACCATACCCCGGGATCTTCCAAAAGACAAGCAGCGCGCCGCTTGTGGTAGTGGGCTATTTTGAAATTAGGAGATTCTGCGATGACTCTCATTGAGAATGCTGAGCTGATAACTGAAATCATTCAACTTGAGGATAAACTTAGCGCGTGTCATCGGGTCCACGGGATGGCCTCCACAGGTCACCCAAGCCTAAATCCATCCATAGCTGCTTCTCCTGTTCTTCGGAAAGATGCGCATCTGTCAGCAGTTCCTTTAAGTGGTGATGATAGGACTCGGCAAAACGAAAAGATATCTGCAAGGTCCTCTCTGCTTTTTCAGGAGTCAAACCGAGCTGCTGCACAGCAGAAATCAATGCCGTTAGCATCACGTGCTGAGCGGTTAAGATACCCAGCAACCGGTCAAGAATTTTATCATCCATGGTTATTCCTTCTCCTGACTATTAGTTGTGTGGTTCTGGCAACACGTCGGTAACGAGCTGATTCTATGCAATTAACTCCCTTAGTTCCCAGATTCTATCTGTGATGCCGGCGGCCATGGCTGGCGTCATGCGGAGTGAGCGATGAATCAAGCAGAAGTTATAGGTCCAGAAGTACAGGGCAACAGCGGCTTTCAGGTTCGCCAGCTTGCGCGAGAACGCCAGGGTCAAACGATGAAATCGCGCAATCTTCATTCTGAGTGTCAGATTCTGCCGCTCGACGTAGGACGTACACACTTTGCTGTAATCAGGCAGCCCCAGCACTTCAACAATCTCCGTTCCCGATACGCGAGGCGGTGCATAGCGCCCAGGTCCAGGATCTTCCGAGGCGTAGATTTTCGTAATCTGCGCGTAAGTCGCTCGATCGCCAAAGTACCGTGCAATGGCCGGACTGTATGGTCCCCAGGCATCCGTACTGACCTGCGTTTCTCCAGCAATGCGGCGGCTCAAATCTTCGATGAACACATGTGTATTGATCGAATCACGTTTGCCCACATGGAAGGCGGGAATAACCTTGCTGATGGGATCAAGCGCGATATAGGTGTATTGGTCGCCAAATTCTGGATTGGCTTTCCGGTCCGCCGCCTTCATGACTCCTTCTTTTTTCTGAACGAAGGTCCACAGTTCGTCGCATTCAATAGCCTCACATCGAATGCCGCGCATCTTTTCATCCAGCATCCGCTGACAGCGCGTGCCGACCTCGACCAGGATCTTCATGATGGTTTTCTTATGCACGCCCGTCATACGGGAAATGGAGCGGATCGAACAGCCCTCGGTGAGCGCGGACAGGACAGCGAGCTTCTTTTCTGGCTTCAGCACGTTCATGGGACCTCCTTGGATGGAGATCCCGGAAGGTGTATACTTCGGACTACCGTCAATGGTGTAATCCGGTTCGACCTTCGCGGGACCTACCGGGTTACGGCTGTCCGGTGTTACCAGCACCGGACAGCCAACTCTTTAAAGGATGGTGGCGGGGGCCAGTCTCGAACTGGCGACGGCTGGATTAGCAATCCAGCGTTCTATCCCACTGAACTACCCCGCCATTCATTCCCACTTCTAAAAGTTTCCTCCCTGCAAAAAGAAGTTGACAGGATACTAACAAAAAGTTTAGTATGTGTCAATGAAAAGTTGTGTGTAGGGAGTCAAAAAGTTTATGAAGAGAAATACGCAGGAAATACGCAGGTTTATAATGGAAGGAATTGAAGAAAATGGAAAGATTCCAGTCAAAGTGATCGCTCATAGGTTTGGAATTAGCCCTCAGGCTATTTTTAAAAACGTCAGAGCGCTTATTGAAGCTGGATTTATTACGAGGAATAAGGAGCGAAAAAAATGGCCTTATCGTCTATCTGAGTTAGATGAAAAGGAGATGTCTGTTGAGGTCAGTGCTGCGACAAGAGAGGACCGGGTTTGGACGGAATTTGTTTCTCCGCATTTGGTCGATATGAAGGACAATGTGAGGGAAATTTTCCACTATGGTTTCACCGAAATGTTCAATAACGTAATTGACCATTCGCAGTCCCCCAAAGCGGTTATCAATATAGCTCGAACGGCAATTACAGTGACCGTGTCAGTGCGTGACTATGGAATTGGAATTTGGAAAAAGCTGCAAGAGGAATACAAATTAGACGATCCGAGGCATGCTCTGCTGGAGCTTACCAAGGGGAAGTTCACCACTGATCCTCAGCGCCATACAGGTGAAGGGATTTTCTTTACTTCAAGAATGTTCGATACATTTGTTATCGAATCAGACAAGCTGAGTTTTTGCCGATTCGTCGAGGGCGATGAATGGTTATTTGACGTAAAGCAAGTGAATTCAATACAGGGTACTAGTGTGATGATGCGACTTCGACCTGATACCACAAGGACGGCTCGCGAGGTATTTGACAAGTTTTCTTCGGATTTAACTGATTATGGATTTACACGCACGAACGTATCTGTTCGTCTAGCTCAGCATGAAGGAGGAGATCATTTAGTTTCTCGCTCGCAGGCAAAACGCCTATTGGCAAGACTGGAGAAATTCAAAGAGGTTTTTCTTAACTTTGACGGCGTTACAGAGATAGGGCAAGCATTTGCAGACGAAATTTTCCGCGTTTTCGCCAACGAACATCCCAATACGCATATTTGGGCAAGTAAGACCACACCTGCCATTGACCGAATGATTGCACGGGCGAGACTGGCACGAAAAGAGGCCGGGGAAGATCAGAAAACGTCTTTGCCGCTCTCAAATTCATAAATGTATTTTTTCAAAATAGCCCACTACCGCCGCTTGTTCCCCCCGTTCCCTTCCGGTATACTGTGGTCCGACGCCGAGCATCGGGCGTCTTTTTTTTCGCCTGGAACAGCACGAACCATGACACAACTCCGCGCCCCGCACGACCGCCGGACCGATATCCGGAACATCGCGATCATCGCGCACGTGGACCACGGCAAGACCACGCTGGTCGACGCGCTGTTGCGCCAGACTCACGTCCATCGGAAGATCGAGGACATGGGCGAACGGATCATGGATTCGATGGATCAGGAACGGGAGCGCGGCATTACGATTCGCGCCAAGAATGCGAGCGTCACGTACAACGGCGTCAAGATCAACATCGTCGATACGCCGGGACATGCGGATTTCGGCGGCGAGGTGGAGCGGACGCTGCGGATGGTCGACGGCGTGCTGATTCTCATCGACGCGAAAGAAGGTCCCATGCCGCAGACGACGTTCGTGTTGCGCAAAGCGTTGGCGCTCGGCCACAAGGCCATCGTCGTCATCAACAAGATCGACCGGCCCGACGCCGTCATCGACGATGTCGTCAATCGCACCTTCGACCTGTTCGTCCATCTTGGCGCCACCGACGAGCAGCTCGATTTTCCCATCGTGTACACCTCCGCCATCAAAGGGATCGCCACGCTGGATGTCAATAAACCGGGAACCGACATCACGCCGCTCCTGGATCAGGTGCTGGAGAAGATACCCGCTCCCGCGATCCATGCCAAGGCGCCGTTGCAGATTCTCGTGCTCGCGCTCGCCTACGATTCGTACAAGGGAAAGATGGGCATCGGGAAGATTCAATCCGGCTCCATCGCGCGCCGGCAAACGGTCCTCGTGTTGGGAAAGGACGGTCTGCAAACCCCCGGCAAGGTTTCCGATCTGGCGGTGTACTCGGGTCTCGACCGAACCGACGTCGAACAGGCCGAGGCCGGCGAAATCGTCGCGGTCGCGGGACTGGACGAGATCAGCATCGGCGATACGGTTGCGGATGCCGAGCAGCCGCAGGCCTTGCCGCGTGTGATGATCGACGAACCGACCGTTCAAATGACCTTTTCCGTCAACAACAGCCCCTTCGCCGGACGGGAAGGCAAATTCCTGACGTCCCGTCATCTCCGCGGCCGTCTGTTCAAAGAACTCGAAACCAATGTCTCGCTTCGGGTACAAGAGACCGACAGCCCGGATCGGTTTCTCGTCGCCGGGCGGGGCGAATTGCATCTGGGCGTCCTGATCGAACAGATGCGGCGGGAAGGGTTCGAACTTCAAGTCTCGCAGCCCGAGGTCATTCTCCACCGGGACGGCGGCAAGGTGACGGAGCCGTACGAAGAGTTGACGATCCAGGTCCCGGAGACCTTTCAGGGAACCGTCATCGAAGAGATCGGCAAGCGGCGCGGAGAAATGCGCCATATGAAATTGGTGCATTCCGACGCAGGCCCGAGCGAAATGCATCTCGAGTATCACATCCCCACGCGCGGTATCATGGGACTGAAGAACGTCCTGCTCGCCAAAACGCGCGGCACGGTGATCATGCATCACGTCTTCAAGAGCTACGAAACGGCCGACGAAAAGGATCTGCTCGTCGCTCCCCATGGGTCGCTCTGCGCCTTTGAGGATGGAACCAGCACGGCCTACGCGTTGTTCATGACCCAGGAGCGCGGCGTGATGTTCATCGGCCCGGGCGTCGAGGTCTACCGCGGGATGGTGGTGGGTCAAAACAGCCGGGACGAAGACCTGGATGTCAATGTCTGCAAGGAAAAGCACCTGACGAATATGCGGGCGTCGGGATCGGACGAAGCGCTGATCCTCACCCCTCCCCGCGAGATGTCGCTCGAGTTCGCACTCGAATACATCGGTCCGGACGAGCTCGTGGAAGTCACTCCGAAAAGCCTCCGCATCAGGAAGCGCCTCTTGAATCCCGAAGACCGGCGGAAGGCCCGCAAAGCCGAAAAATAACGCGTCGCTGATAAAAGATGTTTCGTGTTTCGCGTTGCGGGTTGACGACCCGAAGCTCTTAACCAGAAACCCGAAACTCGAAACTTCATCCTGGCATGAGAATCAAAAAGAAAGCGCCGAAGCCGTCGGCGAAAAGGCCGCCGCTCTATTTCGTCGGCTATCGCGGACCTGCTCCCCGGCCGGAAGAACTCAAGACCTGGTACGACCTCGAATACGGAGGTCCCTTGGTTATCAGGTCGGAGGACACGGCTTCCGAATCCTGGAATCTCGGGCATGGTCCTTGGAGCGCCCATGTCGTCATACCCCTTCCCTCTACTCATACGGACGGCCTGAAAGAACAATTGGCCTGGGAACATGAGTCGATGGGCGCAGTCGCGCCGTCTATCACATCACCGCGCGATATCGCGGACTCCGTGCTCTTGGCCGCCCGGCTCGCGCGCGGCCTCACCTTGCTGACGCAGGGCACCGCCTATGACGTCACAACGGGGGCGTACGTGAACCCGTCGGATTGGCGGGACCGCCCGCTGTCCGTTTTCTCCACCGGCGACCACGTGACGATCATGGAAACCGACGCGGGAGACGGGCGACAGTGGCTGTATAGTTTGGGACTCAAGAAATTCGGTCTGGACGAAGTCGAGTCGTTTCGATCGACCGGACTCTCGACTGCGGAGGCCAAGGATATGCTGGCTGAGATCGCCGATGCATTGGCGAGACGAGGCGAGAATCCCAAGGTCGGCTCGACGTTCGCCGCGTCGAGCTGGTCCGTCCGCGTCCTCAAGCATCGAACCGCTGTGCCGGCCGGAACTCTGGTTGCCCTTCGAGAGATCGAGGTTGTCTGACCTGCCGGACACTTATCGTCTCACCGAAAAGCTTAGTGACAGCATATTATCCGTCTCGTTCGATTCGGCAATTCGGTTCACATCGTCGACGAATGCCACGACCGTGTGGGACCCACTCGTTGCGACATAGGGGGTACAAGAATCACCCCTGAGGGTGAGGGTCGCTCCAGCCGCCAAAGGACCGGGGCTCAAATGACAGGACGATGTATTACCGTTATCGACCGTAAAGCTGACCCCGATTCCCTGCGCATTGATGTCTCCATTATACGGCGTATCGGCGGTTCCGATGTTTTGGACCACCGCGGTGAAGACGATGGTTTGGCCCGCACTCGGCGAGGTCGGAGTGAAGCTGATGGACTTCACGACGAGGTTTGGAAGACCCGTACCGACGGCGAAGGTCGCCGTGACGGTTTGATTCCCGTTCATCACGACGACGCACGGGCCTGTTCCGCTGCAGCCTCCGCCGCTCCATCCGGAAAAAGTTGAGCCGGCGGCGGGCGTCGCCGTCAGCGTGACGACCGTGCTCGGAGCGAAGCCGGCGCTGCACGCCGTTCCGCATGTGATGCCCGCCGGCGTACTCGTGATCGTGCCGCTTCCCGTGCCTGCTTCCACGACCGTCAGCGTGAGACTGTTCGCCGGCGGGTTAAACGTAGCCGTGACGGTCTGATCGGCCGACATGACGACCGTGCAGGGGCCGGTACCGGAGCAGATCCCTCCGCTCCAGCCCGCGAACGTGGACCCTCCCGAAGCCGTTGCGGTGAGCACCACGGTGGACCCTGTCGCGAAATTGGAGAAGCAGGCACTGCCGCAATTGATCCCGCTCGGGCTGCTCGTCACCGTGCCGGAACCGCCGCCCGATTCGACGACCGTCAAACGAGACGTATTCGGCGCAGCGTTGAACGTGGCGGTCACCGTCGCCTCTTCAGTGACGGTACAACCGCCCGTACCCGAGCAGCCGCCGCCGCTCCAGCCGGCGAAGACCGATCCGGGGGCGGCGGCGGCGTTCAACGACACGGAACCGTCGAATTGCGCGGCGCACGTGGCTCCGCAGTTGATGCCGGCAGGCGAGGACGTCACGGTGCCTTGCCCGCCTCCCTGCTTCTCGACCGTGACGGTAAAGGTCGGGCGCAGCGTCACTTCCAGATTCGCCGGAGTTCCCGGCATCAATGTGACGCCGGAGAGTGTGCCCGAGAAGATCGTCTGTTGGGCGCCGTTGAGCGCCGCCACCGTAATGGTGCGGTTCGATCCTGCCGGCACCTGCATGGTGATGGGCACGATCTGACCGCTGGTGGGATTGGACACACTCTGGGTTTTGGTGACGGGAGCCGGCAAGTCCGGTGCAGAGATTTGCACCTCGATGGCGGTGATGTCCGACACCGATTGCGCCCATGCGGTTCCGCTTGTCGCCCATTGAGTGAGGAAGGCCAGAATCGGCGACAGGAATCCGTGCTGTTGGGCCTGTTGGGTCTGGAAAACCAATGAAAGATTGACCGGCACCATATTGCCATCCTGGCTTTCCCCACCGCCACATCCTGAAAGGACTACCGCCAGCAGGACGGCGACAGGCGAGCACCGCCTCTTGTATCGGACTCGGACAACCATGTTGTTTACGGCATGTTTCCAAGCCAATCGGTCACAGTGTCATGGCAAGCGAATATTCAGATTGACCGTCGTGCCGCCGGCCGCGGCCCCGGACACCACCGCGGGCGGTGTCACGGGGGTGATGGGGAATGGCCAGTCCGGCAACATATAACTGCCGGAGGGCGTCAGTCCTCCGAGAGCGCCCCCCCTCGCGACGCTGGGTCCGGCGAGCAGGACTTTTCCTCCCGCTTCACCGATGCCGGCTGCAGCGAGCGCCTCTTTCGGTGTTTCCTGCCTGGGGCTGTCGGGCAACTGCGTCCCGAGAATCGCGCCGCGGACCGGATTGATGGCCGCCTGGATCGAACTCGGCATGGTGGGAGCGGCGCCGGGCAACGCAATGGAGAACTGACCGGGCAATACGAGAACCGTCGCTCCTCCGGAAGTGAAGGCCACGTTGCCGTCTCGTCCAATGTTTGCCACCCCGCTCGTCCCCTCCTGATCCTGTTCCGATTCATCCGGAGCAGCGCGCCGGCTCCCTTCCCGGCGGTTCGCTGCGGCCGGTTTTCCACTCAACCAGAGGACGAAATAGGTCCCCCGAGCGGTGACGACGGATGTCCCGGCATGGACTTCGAACGTCGAGTTCTCCTCTTCAAATTTTCGTCCCACCAACGCTCGCACGGCTCCCCGGGACAGATGCGCGACGAATGCGCGGGTCTCGCCGCCCGGCAGGTATCGCTGCTCGGTTATTTCCAGGCGGGCCGCCTCGCCCAGCGTGAGCAGACTGTCGTCCTGGTACAAAATCTTGCAGCGTGAGGCGGCTTGCGTCTCGAAGATGGCGAGTGGTCCCACCTCGTCGTACGGCCGCACCGGCGTCGGCGGCGTCATCGTCGCAGGCTGCATGGTCGCCGTTCCCTGGACGGCCGTGACGATACCCACGACGTCCATGCTGTCCGTGGCAGCGGCGCCCCCGGACATCCACAGCACCAACACCGGCAGGGACAGGAGTCGAAGCTTCATGACGTCCTCCTCAAAACGCTCCGCCGAGCGTCAACGACACAATGTGTCGCGTGTAGTCGAACACCGCGACATTCGATTGATCGCGCGTGTAGGAATATTGAAAGGCTAACCACAGCCACGACTTGAGATCGCGGACGGCGGTACCGGTCAGCAAATAGACGTTGTCGTTCCGGATCGTCGTCCCGGTCGGCGAGAAGGAATTTGCGTTACTGTAGTTTTGCCGGTAGTAATCGAAGGCTAACTGGAACGTGGTCGCGGTAATGGGCTGATAGGCCACGCCGGTGGAAAGCCGATGCCCCGTGTACGACCAATCTGAATTGTTCGGCCGACCGGGAACGGCTTGCGTGACATCGCCGCCGCCAGTGCGGTCGGCATCGAACGTATACCCCACGCGGATGTGGCCTCGATTGTCGGGAAGCATCACGTATTGCAGCGCGCCGATCATCCAATTGACGCCGCTGCGCGTCTCATTGACCGGCACTCCGAGCTGATCGTCACGAAATGACTTGAAGTCCTTGTACTGATAGCGAACGAAGGCCTGCGTAAAGGTGCGTTCGTTTTCCGGATAGGTCAGAGTCGGCTGCAGCGCATTGGACAAGAGATAAGGATCGCCGCCGACTGTCACGTAATCCAGGAGGTATTGCATCCGGAGCTGCGCGAGACCGAACCGGCGCTGGATATAGAGCGTCGGCGTGTGGTCCTGAACGTTGAACTGGGTGAGACGGGCATGGAGGTTCTGGTAAAATCCATATCCCGCTCCTACCGTCCAGGTGTCGCTTTGTAAAAAACGGTACTCGCCGCTCCCGGTCAGCACGGCGACAAAATCGTCCTTGTGGGAGATGCCCGCGCCAGGAGACGAAACGCCGTTCGGCAGGAGCACGACGTTCGAGTCGTATTGCGTACTGACGGCGAAATTGGCATTCCATCGTTTGGTCGGCGACTCGATGGACGACCGTAGAGACGGCCTGGTCGGCTCCGCCGTGGGGATCACAGGCGCCGCTTCGACCGCCGACCGAAACTCGGCCGTCGCCTGCTCCATTTTCCCTTCGGCCGAGAGAGCCGCGCCCCGCTGGTAATGCGGATCTTTGGCCAAATCGGGGTCCAATGCTCCCGCGCGAAGAAACTTCTCCGAAGCCTGGTCGTGGGATTGCCGGGCGGCGGCGGCGAGCCCGGCGTAGTCGTAGAGGAGTGGATCGTCCTTGATGGTTTGCTCGGCGATGGTGAGATTGGCCAGGGCTTCGGCATAGCGCTCTTGATGATAGAGCGCCATGCCCAACCCCATTCGGGCGCGAGCGTCCGTCGGATGCTGCTGCAGGATCTCACGAAAACGCGCTTCGGCTTCGGCAGGGCGTCGCAGACGGAGAAGGGACTGGCCCAGATAATAGCCCGCGAAGGTATCGCCTGGTTTCGCGCGATAGGCCTCTTCCAGGTATCGCTGGGCTTCTCCATACCGGTGGTTGCCGTAGAGCAACAGGCCTTTTGAGAGGACAAAATCGTATTCTTTGGATTCACCCTCTTCACCCGTAACGGGGGAGGATTCCATCACGATCAACAGGGTAAAAATACAGCGGAGGATCAGACGGGTGCGGCTTGCTTGCCCATGCGGTGCGAGCCGAGGAACCAACCGGACTGATCGGGAACCGCGCTGGCACATGAAACGGGTCGCTCCAACGGAATCCGGCGCCGCATGATGGGGCGGCGGGCGAGGCTCCACTCAAGAATCAGACCGCGAGCGTGTTGAAGAAACATGAGAGTTTACGGGGTTTTGAATCCTAATCCGCCATGAGCGGCAGACAACCTGTCCTTGAGGCCTCCGATTCAGGACATTCTGTCCTCTCCAACCTGACAGGCGTAGACGACAGATTTCCGCGGACTAGGCCTTCCGGACCGTTGACAAGGTTTTCGAGGGCACGGTACAAAATCGTCAGGTCGGAGAGGACCTTCCCTGAAGGCCTCTAGGGAAAACAACAACCCAGCAAAGAATATCGGATCGGCCGTCCAGCGAGCCTATCGCAAGCGGACACAAACGCTTGGCGATGGAGCATCTGGGCTTGCTGTTTCGGCATTCGTAGAGGAGGAGTTCCGATGAGCGACGTAATCAAGGTTGGAGACACCGCGCCGGATTTTACTTTGAAGGATCAGGACCAGAAGGACGTGAAATTGAGCGACTATCGAGGCAAGAAAAACGTGGTGCTTGCCTTCTATCCGTTGGATTGGAGCCCGGTGTGCACGGGGGAGAACAAGTGCCTGACCGATGACTTCCCCAAGTTTCAAGGCGCCAACGCCGAAATTTTTGGCATCAGCACGGACAGTTTCTTCTCTCACAAGGCGTGGGCTGATTCGCTCGACCTCAAGCACCGGCTCCTTTCGGACTACAATCGCGAGGTGGTCAAGAAGTACGGCCTGTATTTTGAGCCGCTCAACTGCGGGCAGCGTGCGACGGTGATCGTCGATAAGAACGGCAAAGTCGCGTACGTCAAGGTGCAGGAAATCAAGGTGGCGCGCGACGACAAGGACATCCTCGCCGCCCTCTCCAAGCTCAGCTAATAGCTGGAAAAGCTCAAGAATCGGAAGACTAAGGACTGAAGGCTGAAGACCGAAGGCGGAAGACCCTCGGTCTTTTGCCCTCTACCTTCAGCCTGACTGCCATCAGCCTGCTCTAGGTGAACGAGATGCCCGGTACCGTCGAAGACGTCAGCGACGCGAATTACAAGGAGTTCACGGACAGTCCCGGAGCCGTCGTCGCCTATGGGCTCGCGACCTGTGAACCCTGCAAGACCTACGACCCGATATTGGAAGAGACTGCGGCGAAGTTCCCGACCGTGAAGGTCGGCAAGGCGCGAATGCATGTGCCGGGGCGATGCCGCGAGATCAAAAAGTTGCATACGTTCGAAACGTACCCCACTACGCACTTCTTCTCGCATGGGCGGCTGCTCCTGACGCGGGAGGGGGTGGTGGAGTCAAGCGAATTGGCGGCCCTCATTTCAGATCATTTGTTGAGGTAAGGCCCCGACCGGCACGCATACTGCCACATCCTCACTTCAATTGGAGCCGTCGCCAATCGGCAAGTTCGGAACCCAATCGTTCATCAAACTCTCCGGCTCCATGCTCCTCACCGGTGGTGACCTTACAGAACCGGCGAGTTGCTTGACTCCCTCATCCCCTGTAGTAATGTCGAAGAAACGACGGCCTCATTTCTATCTATGCCTCGCACCAATATCCCCCGCTACGACGCGCAGACACTGCTCAACTCGCAACCAGTCATCGTCTCAGTCATCGATCCAGCGACCCACCTGATTCAGTTCCAGAACGACACGGGACTAAAGAAATTTGGGAACATCGCCGGCTATTCCTGTTACGAGAAAATCGCCGGCTGTCCGTCGCCTTGCACCTTCTGTCGTATGCCGGAAGCCTTGCTATCGGACAAGGTGGTGTCCCAGGAGGTCGCCCTCCCCGGCGACAAGTATCTGTTGGTGCATTGGTCGAAGGCCGCCACGGTCGACGGCCAATCCCATGTCATCGAGACGATCGTCGATGTCACCGAACATAAACGCACGGAGCAGGCGCTTCGCCAATCTCAAAAAATGGAAGCCGTGGGAAGACTGGCCGGCGGGATCGCGCACGACTTCAACAACCTCATGATGGTCGTGATCGGCCATGCCCATCGGCTCCTTCAACAACTCGGGTCCCATCCGGCCAAACAGGAACTGGAGCGGATTAGTCAAGCCGGCATGCGGGCCGCGGCCCTGACCAAGAAACTCCTCACCTTCAGCAGGCGGCAGGTGTTCGAACCGAAAGAATTGCCGATCAATCAAACGGTCCGTGAGATGGAGGACATCCTCCGGCAGTTGATCGGCGAACAGATCCAAATCGTCCTCGTTCTCCATCCGCACACCGGACATGCCCTCGCGGATCCGACCCAGCTCGAACAGATCATCATGAACCTGGTGCTGAACGCACGCGACGCCATGCCGGATGGAGGCTTACTGAACATTGAGACGGACAATGCGGACTTGGACGAGGAGTTCGTCCGGCTCCATCCGGGATCGGCGGCCGGCCCTTACGTCAGAATCATGGTGCAGGATGCAGGTTGCGGCATGAGTCCGGAAACGCTGTCGCACATCTTCGAGCCGTTTTTCACCACGAAAGCGCCGGACAAGGGCACAGGCCTCGGGCTGGCAACAGTGTACGGCATCGTCAAGCAGAGTCAGGGATATATCGATGTGAGCAGCGAAATGGGACGAGGTTCCCGCTTCACGGTCTATCTTCCGCGTGTCGGCCAATCGACGGTCGACGTCTCACCGGTCAAAAAGGATGCGGTTCACCCCGTGAGCAGAGAAACGATCCTGGTCGTCGAGGACGAAGAAAGTATCCGGAAACTGGTCTCGACCATCTTGCAGGATCAGGGCTACCAGGTGCTGTCGGCCGGCGACGGCATGGAAGCGTTGCAGAATCTTCAGACGCTGAAGGGCAAATGCGACTTGGTGATTACGGACGTGATCATGCCGCGGATGAAATGCACGTCGTTCATCGACGGCATCAAGGCGATGCGCCCGGAGACGCGCATTCTGTTCATGTCGGGCTACGCCGGCGACACGCTCCAGGCCAACGGCGTCGGAGAAGACCGGCCTTTTCTGCAGAAACCCTTCCTGCCGAACACGCTCATCGAACAGGTCCACGAGTTGCTTCAGGCTCCCCCCGTCCGCTGACCAGCCGAGTCGTCACGAAGCCGTCTGTCAATGCGAGCCCGTCCGGTACGCCACCCTCACCGTGCATCAGCCGGCGTAGTCGAAGGAAAGGTCGCGCGATGCGACCAAGCGGACATTGGCGAGCGTTCCCGAGGAGAGGCGCCCGGCGAGAGAGTCCCAGATGCGCTGGGCCAATTGGAGGCCGGTCACAGTCGGGCGACCGACGACCTCGCGAAGATGCGGCCGATCGGATGCTGAGATCACGTTCTCTTCAACAAGCCGGTTGAGCGCGCCGATATCCGTCACCATGCCGGTGACAGGATCGATCGGGCCCTTCACGGTCACGAAACAATCCCATCCGCGTTCTTGATTCGTGCCGTCCACCGCCATACAGGAATAGCGCCTCGTCACACTCGCATGGTCCAATCCGCCGGCTGCCGTGAGTTCGGCGTACAAATCTTCATCTTCATAGAGGCGGACGGAATGGAGCGTGCCGACATCCCTCTGTCGCTCGAGTTTGGTCCACAGGACGCGAGCGAGGTTCTCCGACGTGGGGATTCGATCGCGGAAGTACGGCATGTCGAGGTTGAGATTCATGTGGTCGAATTCCTCCAGCACGCCAAGGAGAACCCGTTTCAGGTCGAACAGATTGATGACCATGCCGGTGTGTCGATCGACTTCCCCGGAGACCGTCACATCGAGCAGATAATTATGGCCGTGGGCCGGCGGGTTATAGCAAGGCCCGAACACGGCGCGATTCTTGGCCTCATCCCACTCCGGGCGAATGTACCGATGAGCCGCCGCAAACTCGAGGCGTTTGGTCAGTAAAACCGACGCCATAGTTTTGAATTTTTAATTGTAAGTTTTGAGTTTCGATTTCTGATTTCTTCGAACTAAGGACTCAACACTCGTAACTTTCTTTCAAATCAGTGAGCCATTCTTCCCGCACCGAGCCTGGCACGGACACCTCGGCTCGATAATCACGATGGTCGACCGTGAGTTTGACGGCTTGTCGGAGATCGGCGAAGGCTTCCTGCATCTTCGCAGACGGGCGAAAGCGCACAAAGTGCACCGCGCTGATTTTGCTCTCATGACTGCGGCCGCCCTCGAATTCGCCGTACGCCGATTCGCCGCCTGCCGCAATGGCCACCGTTTCGCCCCGATCCAGGCCCATGAATCGGTCCAGCCACTCTTTCATCTTCGCTTCTTCGGTGATCTCAATCAAGAGTGTCGCGCTCAGTTCCCCCGCCGACGGCAGCAGCGCGTTGTAGACATCGAGCTCCTCCTGGACCTTGGCCGGATCCACGATCCGCTCGGCTCGGATCATTTCCTGGATCTGGAACCGAAGCGTCTCGCGATTTTCGAAGACCAGCGTAATCAACGGACCGACGGAAATTCTGCGGCGCTGCTTCAGCCCGATGATGCGAGTCCGGAATTCCTCCCGCTGCCGCTCATACTCCGCGAGGGGAATCACATCATCGAGAGTAATGCCGTTCACTGGTCACCTGTCACTTGTCACCGGTCACTGATCGCCAGGCAATCCGTAAGCATCGCGGACGATCTGGATGGGATGGAGCGCCGCCTTGCCTCCCACGTGAGCCGAGGCTCCCGCCTGGTCCAACTGCAATCCGGCCAGCGGACAGTCGGACGCGATCAGATCGGCGGGAGCTTGCTCGATCGCTCGCACCGCTTTGGCTGCGATGGTCATCGAGAGCGTGAAGAATTCCTTCTTCGCCGACCAGGCGCCGTCGTGCCCGGAACATTTTTCGATGACATCGACCTGCGCTCCGGCGCACTCCAACAGCTCCTTCGATTTGAATCCGATGTTCTGGTCGCGGAGATGGCAGGGAATCTGGTACGCGACGCGCCCGGGCGATCTGACAAAGTCCTCTGCCAATTGACCGTTTTTCTTCATCTTCATGAGATACTCGCAGACATCGAAGGTTCGCTCGGCCACGTGCTTGGTGCGCTCGTCGCCGTTCATGGCGGGATACTCGCGTTTGAGCATGAGACTGCAGCTTGCCGTCGGGACTACGACATCGTACCCTTGGACGATCCAGGGATGGAGCGAAGCCACGTTGGCGGAAGCCGCCTCCTGGATGGCTCTCGTGTCCCCGATGTCGAAGCTCGGCATCCCGCAGCACCGCTGGTGGGGAACCACCACGTCGACGCCGTTTTTCTCCAGCACCTGCACGGTCGCTTTCCCGATGTCGGTCGCCTGATAGTTCACCAGGCAACTGGAGAACAAGGCCACTTTGTGCAGGCGAGGGACCGGCCGCTGCGGCGACGGGCGGCGGGCGAACCAGCGCGGAAAGGTTTCACTGGAAAAACGTAACACGTGCCGGTCCCGATGCACGCCGGCCCATTCGCCGAACCGGCGGACGAGCCGGTTCTTCAGCAGCCAATTCGTGAACGGCGCCGTCGCGCTTCCCAGTCGCCCGATCAGATCGGTCTTGATCAGGAGCTGATCGCGCCACGAGACGCCGCGTTCGGCGGCCAGGCGTTTTTTCCAGAGCACCATGAGATGGGGAAAATCCAACTCGTATTGATGCGGCGGGGTGTAAGGGCAGTGATTATAACAGAGCTTGCAATAGTAACATTCATCCACCACTCGGCGATGATCGGCGTGCGTCAGCTTGGAGACCTCGCCCTCGACGGCATCGATCCGATCGAGCAACGTGTTGAACGAGGGGCAGACATTGAAGCACCGGCGACACCCGTCGCAGATTTCATAGATGCGCAACGTTTCTTTGTCGAGCTGCGCCGGATCGACGGGATTAGTAAGAGTTAGACCTTTCATGGAGCAACAGGCGGGATGATGAAGGGCTCTCAGCGATCAGCCCTCAGCCTCCGGAGAGTTCCGCGGCTGAAAGCTGAGAGCTGACTGCAGAGAGCTGCCTTACTGCTTCAGGCTGTCGAGCCCTTTCTGAAACCGGTTGGCATGGGATCGCTCGGCCTTGGCCAGCGTCTCGAACCATTCGGCCAATTCCGCGAAGCCTTCCTCCCGCGCCGTTTTCGCCATGCCCGGATACATTTGGGTGTACTCGTACGTTTCGCCTTCGATGGCGGATTTGAGATTGGCGTCGGTATTGCCGATCGGCACTCCGGTGGCCGGATCACCGACTTCCTTCAGAAAATCGAGGTGGCCGAACGCATGACCGGTTTCCGCCTCCGATGTATCGCGAAAGAGACCACCCACGTCGGGGTAGCCCTCGATATCCGCGCGACGCGCAAAATAGAGATACCGCCGGTTGGCTTGAGATTCGCCCGCAAAGGCATGTTTGAGATTCTCGTGGCTCTTGGTTCCGCTGAGACTCTTGCCCATACTACCCTCCTTCTCTTCGATCATCTGAATCTTAGGTTCAGTCGCTTCACCCGGCGTGTAAGATAGCCCAGCCGTCGCCGCAGGATCAACAGCCAGTTACGGACGGTAGAGCGGCAGCTCTGCCTCCATCTCTGCCAGCGTGCGATAGGCCTGATCTTTGGCCGAGAGAATGGGCGTCGAGACCGGCCATTCGATGCCGAGCGCCGGATCGTTCCAG
>DATFDJ010000137.1:0-14811 GCA_035252115.1 Nitrospira sp.
CATCGCCGGCGGCGGCTTTGGCTCCGGCATTGAGCTGCCGGGCTCGGCCCGGCGGGCTCGAGAGCAGACGAACAGCGCTGCGTGCGGCGTGCGGCGTAGTTGAGACGAAGGAGTTCGCAACGGCGATCGTGCGGTCGGTGCTGCCCCCGTCGACCACGATGATTTCGTGGAAGCCGAGATGTGCGGTTGACCGAAGCGTCGCCGCGATCGTTGCTTCTTCGTTGAGCGTTGGAATGACGACGGAAATGGCCACGCCAGGATGGTGAACGAGTCTTCCTGCGTCGTTCTCGCATCCTTACGCAGGTTTCTTCGGTTCCGTGAACATGAAATACATGACGATGACGATGGTCACCCAGAACACCACCTGCTTGTGCCAGAACAGCACCTCGCCATAGTGAAAAAATCCGAGAGCCAGCCCGATGGCTCCGGCCATCACGCCATACCGGACCATCGCATTCTCGATCGCGGCGTTCGCCCACACGGCGAGGCCGCCGAAGTAGATCAGGAGCGGCACCACATTGATTTCAAACCCGCCGCTGATCGACAAAAAGACGTTCAGAAATCCGATGAACATCAGCGCGGTGCCGACCATCAGCCCCATGACGTGCATCTGCGTATCGCCGCCCCCGTCTTGTTCGTCCGGTCGTCTCTGGGGCCGCGGCGGCGGATTCTCGGACGGAGGCTGGGGAAGATCGGTAGGCGCCATGGCTATCAAAACACCGTTATGCGTAAAACGTGATGCGTTAGACGGAAATCCGCTCGCCTGACGCATAACGTATCACGCATTACGTCTCAGTCCTATCGCTTGACGCATCATGTATCACGCATTACGTCTTGAAATGTTTGCTCAGCGTCAGCCCTTGCCGTTGGTAGGAGCTGCCGAGACCCACGCCATACAGACGACTCGGGACGTCCAGCATCCTGTCATAGATCACTTTGAAAAACGTCTGACCGTCGTGGATCAAAAACGGCACGTCGTGGGGCCGCACTTCCAGCACCACCTGCGTGCCCGGAATTTCGCCCTCTGCGCCGTACCCGAACCCCGGATCGAAGAACCCGGCGTAGTGCGTGCGTAGCTCTCCGCAGGCCGCTTCGTAGGCCACCATTTCAGCCGCGTGGTCCGGCGGAACGCAAATCCGTTCTTTCGAGGCCAGGATGTAGAACTCTTCCGGTTCCAGCAACAGACTATCCTGCCGGTGGCGATGGAGCGGTTCCCAGAAATCGTCCGCTGCATAGTAGCCGATCTTCGAGAGATCGATGACATGGCTGTTTTTCTTGGCGCGGTAGCCGATCACGGTGGAACTCGTCCGCTCCTCGCCTTTGAGGTCGATGCGGAGGAACAGGCCCCGGTCCGTTCGAAACTCCTTGGCGGCGACCGGTTTTCGTTTGGCCAGATTGTGATACAGCAACGGCTCCTGGCGGTGGAGGGTCCGAAGCGTGGCGTCTGTCGCCGCGGCGTCGCCCCTCACGAAGCGGATTTGATTCAGCGATTGGCCCGTCCTGACCTTGATCGCAAACGACCGGGGCACGATCTCCAGGAACAAGGCTCCGCAGTAGCCGGCGCGGATTTCATCGAACCCGGTGTTCAAATCGGTGACAATGCGTGTAAAGACGTCGAGGCGGCCGGTGGTGCTCTTCGGATTGGCCCTGGCTGCCAATGTCTTCGGAAGCTTGAGCGATTCGAGCAGAGGAACCAGGTAGACGTGGCCCTTTTCCAGGATCGCGCCGCCGGTCAAATCCATTTCGTACATCACGAGGTCGGACTGATAGAAATCCATCACGTTGAGCCGGCTCGAAATGGCGGAAAGCTCGGGGAGAAAACTGCTGATGAGCCGGTAGGCCTTCTTCCCGAGCCGGAGATCGAGGCTCGCGGGCTGGATCTGACGATCCTCGACCGGGACGGGGGCCGTGATCGCTCCACCGGTAATGAGCCGGGCGATCTGCTGGTAGGGCAGAATGCCTTGCGCGGGACTTTTCGTCACTGGTCGTCCAGATCTCCGCCGCAACTGTTGCCCCAGGCGGCATACCCTTCCCGGTCCGGATAGCTGTCGCCACAGGAGGCGAACGCGTCGTCCGTCGTCTCGTATCCGGTGCGCGCTCCCACCATCGGCAGCTCACGGTTTGCTCTCTCTCCCTTTCCTCGCCCTACAGGGGAAAGGATGGGGGTGAGGGGTGGCTGCGGATAGTGGAACGTCTTGTTCTCGTAGTTGCGGAGCACCGCCCCGTCTTCATCCAGATGGACGAGATAATCGTCGGGCAACAGCGGAATTTTTCCCCCGCCGCCGGGCGCATCGATCACGAAGTGGGGAACCGCCATGCCGCTGGTGTGGCCCTGCAGCGCCTTGATGATGTCCAATCCGGTCTCCACGGTCGTGCGGAAGTGATTCGTGCCCTTCGTCAGATCGGCCTGGTAGAGATAGTAGGGTTTCACGCGAGCCAGCAACAACTGGTGGACCAGACGTTTCATCGTGTCCGGATCGTCGTTGACGCCCTTCAAGAGCACGGTTTGTGCGCCCAGCGGTACGCCGGCATCGGCCAGCATCCCGCAGGCCGCCTTGACCGCCGGAGTCAGTTCATCGGGATGGTTGAAGTGCAGGTTCATATAGATGGGATGGTGCTTCTTCACAATGGCGCACAGCTCCGGGGTGATCCGTTCCGGCAATGTGCCGGGCACGCGGGAGCCCAACCGTATCAACTCCAAATGTGGGATGGTGCGGAGCGCCTTCAAGATCCGTTCGAGCAGATGATCCGGCAGGAGCAATGGATCTCCACCGGAGAGGATGACATCCCGCACTTCCGTGTGCGCCCGCAGATAAGCGATCGCGCGGTCCAATTCCCCCCTCTTGAGAAAGCCCGGTTTGCCGACCAGCCGTTTTCTCGTGCAGAACCGGCAATAGATCGGACACTGGTTGGTGACCATGAGCAGCACGCGGTCCGGATAGCGATGCACCAAATGGGGAACCGGGCTCATCAGGTCTTCTTCGAGGGGATCGTCTTCAGCGTCGATGTCGGCCATTTCCGCAAAGTCCGGGACGACCTGCTTCCAGATCGCGTCGCCGGGCTTCTTGATGGTGCTCAGCACGGTCGGCGTAATGCGCATCGGATACGGCCCGACGATCGCTTCGATTTCTTTTTCGTCGAGCCCGAAGCGGTCGGCGAGATCCTTCGGCTTGACGATGCTCTCGGCGAGTACTTGTCTCCATTCTTCCATGAATACTCCTCAGGCAAGGGGCGAGGGGTTCGAGGCTAGCAGGATGTTGAAAAAGTCCGCCAGCGGCGTTCTCGCATCGCTCCGAGGCTCAACCGGACGTAAACACTTAAGGCAAAGGACCTCTCCGCTCGCATGTGATCGAAGCGAGCGGATCAAGCGAAGCTTGGTATGTACCTCCTCGCCTCTATGCTGCGGCCGCCCGCGGAACGGCGCGTCTCGGCGCGCCGGGGTTGGGCGGGTGAGAACAACGGCCTTTTTGAACATCCTGCGGGCTAGAGGCGGCATGACGGCGAGTCTTCCCCCTGACCTCGTGCCTCGTGCCTCTCACCGGCCCGGCCATAGCGATCGTCCAGATGAGCGAGGATTTGGTGTGTCTCGGTCAACACCACGTTTCCGTCTTTCAGGACCGGTACGTAATATTGTCCGGAGACCTCGAACACTTGCTTGCGGAATGGACGAATGTCGGGGACGACGACGGCGTCGTAGGCCAGGTTCAAATCGGCCAGCTTTTGGCGGACCGTCTCGCACTCGGGACACCAATCGACATGGTAAAGGGTGAGAGCCATAGTTGTTAATTCTAAGTTTTGAGTTTTCAGTTCCAATAATTCAGCACTCACAACTCAACACTCAACATTTGCGCCACGCTTTATTGTGGCGCAACTGCGCAGGGCACCATGATCGCGTCTTTCATCCCGTGGATCACTTTTTTATCGGCGGGGACAACCGTGGCCAGAATACCAGCCAGTTCCACCTTTTCGCCAGCCACGAAATAATAAGGAGAAAGCCGGGCTCGGCCATCCATACGGCGAATCTCGCCGCTCTCAGGGTCGAAATACTCGAGTGGATAGTGACGGCCCTTGTGGAACTCCTGAAGCACGTACGGTGTGCGTGGAAACGAGCTCAGCGCCCGCTCTATGGCGCCCGTCCATTCGGCTTGCGGCAGATCGTGTCCCACCGAGACGCCCCGGCTGCCCCAGGCCAGCTCGGAAAACCCTGAAGGCTTGATCACGAAATGCCGCTCTTTCTGCGAAGCCTTCGCCAATTCAAGCCAGTCGCCCACCGGGCGATCCTCAATCGACAGGTCTGGAACGACCGCAGAGGGAGGAATCGGCGATGGGTCGAGCACCCACGTGCGGGGCATCAGACTCGTCAGATGGAGGAACACCTCCTCACCGAGCTCCCGTTGCCAATAACGACGGAGGATGGGATGGTGGAGAAGGGCGAAAGAGGATTTTTCTTCCAGGGCCGGTTTGTAGGGAGGCGTAACGGTTACCCGTTCTTTCTTCGCCGCATACTGGATCAGTTCCGACTTCGGAATGTTGGGAAGATCGAACAGTTCGTAGAATCGATAGACGACGCTGACCGGCGCTTCGCGGTCTCCCTTCGGCAGCCACAGACCCTCTTCGGTAAACTTGAGCTCGCGAGGCTCTACGCAGGAGACATCCATACCTTGACGACGGAGTTGAGCCGCCATCCAGGACATTTCGGGACGATAATCCTTGGCCTCCTCCGAGACGACGATCGCGATGCATCCCGGCCGGCCGCCGCGGTGATGCTCGAGCATGGCGGCGAATCCCCGAACCATGCCGTCCGGACCGCCGATGAGTTCGTAAGGCGTGAGGCGTGAGGCGTGAGGCGTTGAAGATCCGGGCTCAGAAAGAGGAGACATCCCGGTGACCGGTGACGAGTGACCGGTGACTTCCGAGTAGGCCCGGCTCAGCGCGCCGGTGAGACCGATGCCGCCCGGGACGGAATCGAGCTCGGTGATGACCATGCCGTCAGTGGTCGGGATGATGTCCGGTCTGATGACGGTCGGGATGTCGTCTCGAAATCGCTTCATTCGGCTGTAGGCGATAAGACCTTCCGGTTTTCCCTGATCGAGATAGCGAGCGACCCATGCCGGCTGCAGGCCTTTGAGGCTTTCCTGGTAGAGTCGATTCAGCGCTCGATAGAACGACACCAGTTGAGGGCCGAGTCGGAGGAAGAATGCAGCTTGGTCGGGAGTGAGCCGAAACGGGGTGGTGCCGATGCGCCAGGATCGCGGCGTGGCCTGCTCTTCGACGGACGAGGCGGGCGAAGGCCCCGGTGACGCGGCAAACAGTCCCGCTTCCGTCAGCGCATCCCGGATCGTTGAGTGGCGGTGAAGAAGGTCGGCGGTAGCCAAATGAGACAGGGCGATTGGTAATCGGATCAGACTCTATCGTCAAATCGTAGCATGGGCCCTATGAACGTACAAGAGGAGGAATGGGAGGAACGGACGGGGTTGCGGGGGCGGCCATTCGCACGCAGTTCTTTCCGGCTCGCTTGGCTGCATAGACCGCGGCGTCCGCGGCATTGATCAAGTCCGTCGGGTTGTCGGCATGGATCGGGAACGACGCGACCCCGATGCTGCATGTCAGGACGAACCGCGGTGTATTGAGCGCCGAGAGTTCCGGAAGCATGGTCAATGTCGTGACCCGGTGGCGAAGCCGTTCCGCCGCGCTGAGTGCGCCGTCCATGGACGTGTCCGGAAGAATCAGCGCGAATTCTTCTCCGCCGTAGCGCGCGGCAAAATCGCTGGCGCGGGCGATGCCTCTGCCGGGGCCCTGTTGGCTGTCGAGCAACCAGCCGAGCTCCCGAAGAACCTGATCTCCGGTGGTATGGCCGTACACGTCGTTGATCTGCTTGAAATTGTCGAGATCGATGAACAGCAGTGAAAGCGGGCGCATGGTTCGGAGCGCCAGAGCGCAGAGATGCACGAGCGTCTGCTGAAAGTGAGAGTGGTTGTACAGTCCGGTCAAACTGTCCCGCACCGACTGGTCCTGAAGCAATTGATTGGCCTGGATGAGATCGCGGTTCGTGGCGGAGAGCTTCGTGACGAGCCGCTCGGTTTCCTGCTGTTGGCGTTTCAGTGCCGTAATATCGGTGATGGTTTCGATAATATGAATCTGACCGGACGTGGTTTGTACCTTTGCCCATTGCACGAGGAGATGTTCGTCATTGGGCAGCGGGACCTCGCTTGACGTCGAGTGCCCAGTCTCCACGGTTTGCGGCATCTTGCAGAAGGTGCAGGGCGTGGCACAGCCGGCGATTTTTTCGTGGCACGTCGAGTTGGAGATGTCGCCGAATTTGACATGGGACGTTTGATTCTGGAACACGACTTTGTGCGACTGAGGATCGATAACCGTGATGATGACGGGTTGCGAATTCAGCAGTGTCTGCGGGTCGTATTGCATGTCTTTTGGTGTCTGAGCCATCGGGTGCCGGACATCCGGAGAGTCTGCGTGCAGTATCCCAACCGAGCGAATGATGGTCAAGCAATTGTCCGTTTGACAGACTCCGCATGCTTCGGAAAACGACATCCTGTTAGGCTGTCCTAGGGAATGATGCTAGAATGAGCCGCATATCACGGAGAAATTCCATGGCTGCGCAGGCCACACAGTCTGCTTCTGCGTCGCGGGGATCCCGCTTCCTCCCGCAGATGGTTCCCAGCGCGGCGTGCCTGCGGTGCGATGTCTGTTGCCGGTTCCCGGATCCGGACAGCCCGTTACGGCCGTATTTTACCTCCTGGGAAATCGACGAGGCCGTTGCCGGCGGGATCGATCGTCGCTGGTTCCCGTCCCCGAGCGGAGGCCAAGTCTCGTTGGTTCCCGACGAAGAGACGGAAGGATACCACTGCCCCGCGTTCGATGCCCGTACGAATGGCTGCCGTATCTATGAGCGCCGTCCTCTGGATTGCCGTCTGTACCCTCTGGCTTTGATGTGGAACGAGCAGCATGACGAAGTCCTGCTCGGCTGGGACGCCAAATGTCCTTTCATGCGCGAACAAATTCCCGGCGAGATTGCGGAGCATGCGGACCGCGTTGTCTCACTGCTCACGCAAGAGAGCGTTCTCGATGAGGCGGCGCGGCATCCTCGTCTCATCGGGCGGTTCCAGGAAGATGTCGTCCAACTCCGCCCGCTTCCCGATGTCACGCGCGCGCTGTCCCAACGGTGGGGCAACGTTCCGATGCATCGCCTCACGCCGGACGACGTGCCGCGCCTGGAGTCGGCTCTCCGCCGCGCAGGGCTGCCCCAACCGCAATCATCGGCCGCCTATTCTGTGCCCTATCACTACATGTGCAATGCGTTGCTGAGTTATTGGTGGACCGAGTTGGATGATGCATTGTTTCTCTTTGCCGAGTCCCCGGACGGGTGGTTCATGCCCCTTCCGCCCCTGAGCGACGGTCCGATCGAGGAACCGTTTGCCCGGGCCTTTGCCATCATGCGTCAGAGAAACGGACATTCCGCCGTCAGTCGCATCGAAAACGTGTCGCCCGAAACGGTATCTCATCTGTGTCCCTTGGGATATCGAAGCACGCCGAAGGAAGGCGACTATCTGTACCGAGCCGATGAACTGTCGCGGTTGGCCGGAGACCGCTACAAGTCTCAACGCGCGCTCTGTAACCGAATCGACCGCCTCAAGGGGGTTGCCGTCGCGCCCTATCGGCAGTCCGATCGCCGCGCGTGCCGGACGCTCCTGCACGTGTGGCGAGGACAAAAGCAGCGCGAGGAGCTCGATTCCTACGGGCGGTGGCTCTTGGACGACGCGGTTTCTTCGCACGAAATCGTCTGGTCCCATGCCGCGGCGCTCGAGGTCAGCGGGACGGTCGTGAAGATCGACGGCGCCGTTCGAGCCTACACGTTCGGGTATTGGTTGACCGACCAGACCTGGTGCGTGTTGTTGGAAGTCGCGGATCGTACCGTGCCCGGATTGGCTCAGTACCTCTTCCGGGAAACCTGCCGGCTCGCGCACTCACGTGGAGCGGAATTCGTCAACACCATGGACGATGCCGGGCTTCCGGGATTGCGCCGGTCCAAACAGCGCTACCGTCCGGCGCTTCGGATCGAGAGCATGATCCTGCGCGAAGATCTCCCTGCATGATGACCTCGACCCTCCAAGATCCGCTCGCATCCCAACGTTATCGGTGGCTCCCTCATTTGATCGTGCTCATGATGCTGTTGGCGCTCCCGGTCGGGATCTTCGTCCTTCGCAATGTCGAAGGACGACTGGTGGCCGCGGCCGGCGAAGAGTTGACGGTGGCCGCCGCCGAGATATCGGATAAACTCGATCGCCTCCTCGTCGAGCGCCGGGGCGATGTCTTGATGTTGGCCCGCGCGTTTTCACTTCGCGCGTTCGACTCTTCGTACGTCACCAGCTACCTGGGCTGGATGAAAACCAACTATGCGCCTGTCTATCTGTGGCTCGGCGTGACCGACGGCCAGGGTACGATGGTCGCGGCGACGGAACCGGACTTACGGGGCAAGGATTACAGCCAGGCTTCCTGGTTCAAGCAGGTCCGCAAGACGAAAACACTATGGATAGACGACGTGGGATCGCACGATGCCGACAACGGCATCGAAACCGTCGCCTTCAGCGCGCCGATTTTGGACTTGGAGGGAAATTTCCTCGGGACCGTCACCACCAGGGTGGCTCTTCCCGTCCTCGAAGGCGTGACGACCAGGACCGTGCGCTCGCTCGAAGGACGCCAGGAGTTTACCGGCCCTGTTTCGTATCAGATGGTCACGAAGGATGGCGTGGTGTTTGCCGATTCCGATCTACTTCGGAAGAGTCCTCAGAGCGTCAACCTCACCGCGCTCACGTCCATGGCGGCCGACCGTTCCGGTGAGCCGGGGTTTGTCGAAGACGAGTATCGCGGTGTCTCGACCGTAACCGGCTACGCACGTACCAAGGGATATGGCGACTTCCCCGGCTTGGGCTGGCATGTCTTCGTCCGAATGGACCGCGACCGTATTCTGGAACCGATCCGATCCATTTTATGGAAAGTGGGATTTGCCGGCGTGGTCGTCTGGTTGCCGATGTTCTCGTTGCTGCTGTGGTCCACATCGAAACTGCGGACGGAATATCAACAGGCCCAGCAGGAAAGCGCCTGGGCGAGGGCAGCCGAAGCGGCCTTGCTGCAGAGCCAGGAACGGAATCGGGCGATCGTAGACACGGCGCTGGACGGGCTGATTACGATCGACTCCGGCGGGGTGGTGACCGACTGGAACGGTCAAGCGGCCGCGATCTTCGGCTGGCCGCGTGAAGAAGTACTCGGACGGCGGTTGTCCGAACTGGTCATCCCGGCGCGCGATCGCGAGGCGCATGAGCAGGGACTCCGGCGGTTTCTCGCCAGCGGAGAAAGCCATATTCTGAACCGGCGCGTCGAAGTCCTGGCGCAGCACCGGTCGGGCCGGGAATTTCCCGTCGAACTGGCGATTTCTCCAGTCCGGATCGGAGACACATTTTTCTTCAGCGCGTTTGCGCGAGACATCACCGAGAGGCGGGACGCGGAAACCAAGTTGCGGGAAAGCGAGGCCCGTTATCGGTCGGTCGTCAATGCGCTCGACGAAGGGGTCGTCGTGATCGACGACCAAGGCATGGTCAAGACCGGCAATGCAAGCGCCGAGCGGATCCTGGGATTGCCCATAGCAGAACTGGCGAAGCTGCCGTTGAACGATGCGTCATGGAAGACGATTCACGAGGATGGGACGCCCTTCCCCTCGGAAGCCTATCCGGCGGCGGTAACCTTGAAGACCGGACAATCGTGCTCGGGCGTAGTGATGGGCCTGTATAGCCGCGACGGGGACCTCCGATGGCTCGAGATCAACTCGCGGCCGTTGCGATTGAAGGGCCAGGCAGCGCCGTCTGCGGTCGTCGTGTCGTTTTCGGATATCACGAAGCGTAAGCGAGCCGAGGAGCGGTTGACCGCCCAATACACTGTCACGAGAGTGCTCTCGGAATCGAGATCGTTGGAAGATGCGGTGCCCAAGATCATCCAGGCGGTCGGGCAAATCCTGGAATGGGACTGCGGCGTGTTCTGGCGCATCGACAAGGTCGCCGGTGTGTTGCGCTGCATCGACCAATGGCAGCGTCCCGCAATCGAGATCGAATCGTTTGTCGAGGCCACCTGGCGATGCATCCTGCGATCGGGGGAAGGTCTGCCCGGCCGTGTCTGGGCTGCGGGTAAGCCGGCGTGGATTGTCGACGTGACGGAAGACGGAAATTTCCCCCGTGTTGCGCAGGCCCGTGAGGCCGGGCTGCATGGCGGGTTTGGATTTCCCCTCGAGGTCGGCGGCGAAGTCGAAGGCGTGATCGAATTCTTCAGCCGCCATGTCCGGCTGCCGGACGACGAGCTGCTGAAAATGATCGACGACATCGGGTTGAAGATCGGTCAATTGGGAGAACGCGCCAGGACCGAGGAAGCGTTGCGGCAGACCGAGGCGCAACTCCAACAATCCCAGAAAATGGAAGCTGTAGGTCGTTTGGCCGGCGGAGTCGCGCACGACTTCAATAACTTATTGACCGTCATTCGGGGATACAGCGAACTGCTGTTGTCCCGCTTTCCGGCCGGAGAGCCCATGCGGAAGGACATGGAGGAGGTCAAAAAGGCGGCGGATCGGGCTTCGGGCCTGACCCGGCAACTGTTGGCCTTCAGCCGCCGGCAATTTATCGCTCCCAAAAGCGTGGATCTCAATGCCCTGGTCGTCAACATGGACGGCATGCTCCGCCGCTTGATGGGGGAAGACATCATTGAACTGTGCGTCGAATTGTCTCCGAAGACCGGCGCCATCAAAGCCGATCCCGGGCAAATCGAACAAGTCATCATGAATCTGGCGGTCAATGCCAGAGACGCCATGCCGAAGGGCGGGCGGCTCACGATCGAGACGCGCAATGTGACGGTGGAAAAGGGAGCGAGGCGCGAAATCATCGGCATCGAGCCCGGAACCTATGTCATGCTGGCAGTGCGGGATACCGGTCACGGGATGGATGCCGACACTCGGTCGCATCTGTTCGAACCGTTCTTTACGACAAAAGAAAAAGGGAAGGGCACCGGATTGGGGCTTTCCACGGTGTACGGCATCGTCAAACAAAGCAAGGGCAGCATCACGGTCGACAGCACGCCGGGTCAGGGCACCACGTTTCGGATTTATTTTCCGTTGATCGATCAGGACGATACCGGCGCGGCCGGCACCGCCGATACCTCGGATCCGAAGCACGGCCGGGAAACGATTTTGCTGGTCGAAGATGAACCGGCGGTTCGCGGGCTCGTGCAGGAAACGCTCCGATTGCACGGCTACACCGTGCTCGAGGCCCGCCATGGCATCGAAGCCTTGATGACCGTGGCCAAACATACGGGTCCGATCCACCTGCTCCTGACGGACGTCGTCATGCCGCAGATGAGCGGTCCCGAGGTTGCAGAAAAACTGCACAGTCTCCGGCCCGAGACCAAGGTCCTGTACATGTCGGGCTATCCCGATCACCCGGTGTTCGAACAGGGAGCCGTCTTGCGAGGGACCTCCTTCCTTCCCAAACCGTTCACGCCCAACGTGCTGGCAAAGAAAGTGCGCGATGTGCTGGACGGGGTCAAAGTCGGCTCGTGAGAAATGCAACCGGAGTTGTCCGTCCTCCTTCCCTTGATCTTCTAGTTGGATTCCGTTTATCGTGATCGCCGTTGAGCAGTGGAACAAGACTCTATGACTCACAACGCGCGCGAGTCGGACATCGGCCGCTACCGTATCGCCCAGGAGCCTTATTACGCGAATGTGCGCGGGGAAGTGGAGTTGTTTGCGACGGCGGCGAAAAGCCGCATGCCCGTGATGTTGAAGGGCCCGACGGGGTGCGGGAAAACCCGTTTCGTCCAGCACATGGCCTATCGGCTCGGCCGCCCCTTGATTACCGTGGCGTGCCACGAGGATCTCACTGCTTCGGATCTTGTCGGACGCTATCTGCTCAAGGGACAGGACACGGTGTGGATCGATGGGCCGCTGACCCTGGGCGTCAAGCACGGAGCCATCGTCTACCTCGACGAAGTGGTCGAAGCCCGCAAGGATACCACCGTCATCATTCATCCGTTGAGCGACGATCGCCGCCTCTTGCCGATCGAGAAGAAAGGTCAGATTCTCGAAGCGGCCGACGATTTCATGCTCGTGATCTCGTACAACCCCGGCTATCAAAGTGTGTTGAAGGATCTGAAGCAAAGCACCAAACAGCGCTTCATGGCCATTGAGTTCGACTACCCGCCCCCAGATATCGAGACGGCGATTGTGGCGCGAGAGACGGGGATCAGCCGTGAGCTTGCCGGCGGATTGGTCAAGCTCGGAGGGAAGGTGCGCAACCTCAAAAATCATGGTCTGGAGGAAGGCGTGAGCACCAGGCTCCTCATCTATGCCGGTACGCTGATGAAAGAGGGAGTGACGCTCGAGCGTGCCTGCGACGTCGCCATCGCCAGACCGATCACCGACGACCCTGACATGCAGCGCAGCATCATGGAACTTGCCAAGGCGATCTTCTGACCATAATGATCTCTGGCCTGTTGTCTCGCAGCCTGGTTCATCGTTCAGCTTCCTGAAGAGATGAAGCCTACTCTCGTGCGCGACGGAAAGGAGGGGGCGCGGCTCACCGTCTACGTTCAGCCGAAATCCGCGCAAACGCAGTGCGTGGGACGGTACAGCGATGCGCTCAAGATTCGCGTGGCCGCTCCTCCTGTCGACGGCGCCGCCAACGACGAACTGATTCGGTTCTTAGCCGGTGAACTGTCGATTCCGCCTTCGGCGATCCATATCGAGTCCGGCGTTGCTCGGCGGCACAAGCGGCTGCTGTTGAAAGGCGTGAGAGCGCAACAGATCGAAACCTATCTCATGAGGAACGGCTGGTGACAACGAGATCCCAGGTGCTATTTCCCGCCGGACTCCTCGTTCTGCTTGCCGCGTGTTCGAGCGCCAAACCGGTGCTCTATCCCAACGCGCATCTCCAATCTGTGGGAAAAGAAACCGCGGAGCAGGACATCACAGACTGTCAACAGATGGCCGAGTCGGCGGGAGCCGAGCCTGAAACGGGAAAGGGAGGCCGGGTTGCCAAGAATACGGCAGTAGGCGCCGGTGCAGGAGCCGCGAGCGGAGCAGTGGGCGGCGCGATCTCCGGTTCTCCAGGATTGGGATCTCTGATCGGGGCGGTGAGCGGTGCGGTGTGGGGGCTGCTCATGGGACTCTTCACCTCGTCCAGCTCACAGCCGAGCCAGGCCTATACGAACTTCGTGAATCGATGCCTGGAGGAAAAGGGATATGAGGTGACGGGGTGGAAGTAATGTTGCGGGACCTGTCACCGATCACCGCTCGTCCTCGCACCCCGCCCGGTGTAGGGACCCCGCTGCGGGTGAGCGGCTGATCGGCGCCACCCGCAAGCCGATGCGTTGAGAGAGGGAGGATTGAAGATAGTTAGGAGAATCACCATCCTAGGAATGGTTCTGGCGTTCCTTGGTTGTGCGGGCCCCACCCCGATGTTGCGTTCCAACGCCAAAGTGCAGCTCCAAGGACGGGAAGCGGCACAATTGGATGTCGCGGCTTGTCAGCGGAAGGCGGAACAAGCGGGACTGAAGCCCGGCACCGGGCATCGGAGCGGAAACGTCGCAGCGGGCGCGGGGCTGGGACTCGTCGGCGGCGCCGCAGTCGGTGCCGCCAGTGGGATCGCCGGCGGCCCGACCGGCATTGCGATCGGCGCGGCGGTCGGCGGCGCCATTGGATTGGTGATCGGCTCAGTCGGCGGTGCCTACCGGCCACTCGAACCGGACCCGCCCTATGCTGACGCCGTGGTGCATTGTTTGATCGAAAAGGGATATGAGGTGACGGGATGGGAATAGATGTCGGATCAGCGGGCGACCGATCGCCGTCACCCGCCGCTTCAGTTAATCAAAGAGATTCTCATTTCGGTCGTATGGCTTCCGGCGGCTCGGCAAGACGTCATTTAAGAGAGTTTTGCACCGCCTTGTGTCGAAGCGCGCGGCCTTTCTCAGGGGTTGGGTCGGTAATCACACCGTAGACTTCTCGTCCTTCATGCCCTTCCGGTAGGTATTCCGTAATCGGCATCCCGTCTTCGCGTACGAATAAAAGACAGTGGCAGTATTTGTAGATCTGCATCTCGTCGCAGGCGCAGATCCATCGCCGGAGTTTCGCCTCGGCTTGTTTGTCCTGATAAAAATTACACGGGCACAGCGGCTTGCCCAGTTCATCCACATGCATGGCGAGTCCCTTCACCACGGCTTCGGTCACGGCCGCGTTGGGATGCATCGCCGTGCCGCTCTTCTCGGCACAGGCCTTTACGTATTTCACCATTTTGTCCAGGCTTTCCTGCGTCGGTTCTTTCATTCTCACTCCTTGGGCCACATCTTTCTGCGCTGCACTCCCGGGCGAGCGCGCGTAGTTTACAAGCGTCGGAGGGTCCTTTACAATCCGAACCTTTACACCGGATTGTCTGGACCATGGCCGCTCAGTCGGGACACAGCCTCCTGGTCGCACATCTCGCCGCAGAGCTGGGTGAAGCCGCCGCTGCCGATCTCGTGTCGAAACTTCTTCTGACCCGAGTGCCACCGTCCGCCGTTCTTTCCTTATTACAGGAATTGGCGGACGCCTCACCGAAAGCAGAGCGCGCGGCGATTGAAGCGCTCCCGGAATTGGACAGAAGAGGCGCGTTGGAACAGCTCGTTCCCTGGCTGGATCTTGCCGTGTCCCTGGCTCAGTCGTCCGGTGCGACGGCGCTCAAGTATGTCAAGGACAGCCCATTGGCTCTCGGAGTTATCCATCCG
>DATFDJ010000138.1:0-8509 GCA_035252115.1 Nitrospira sp.
TCGATCCTGATCGGCTGCACGATTCTGCTCCTCGTTGGGTTATTTATCTTCGACCTCTACACGCCTACGGCCTTCGCCAGTCACGCACTCTATGTCATAGTCGTTTTGATCGCCACGGCTTCACGTTTTTCATGGATGCCCCCTCTGGCTGCCGGAGCGGGGACGCTCCTCACCCTGGTCGGGGGACTTAGGACTCCATGGTTTGCCGATTTACCGCGATGGATTCAGACGGGAAACCGGTCCATCACGATTATGGTTTTATGGGTGCTCGTTTGGTTCGCATGGAAGCGGCGGCAGGCGAAAACGGCGCTACAGAAGGCGAATGAAGACCTCGAACAAAAGGTCGAGGAAAGGACTCGGGAACTCGCCACCGTGAATCGGACCCTCGTAACGGAAATCGCCGAACACGTCAGGACTGAACAGGCGCTGCGTCTCTCACAGGGGCGGCTTGCCGACATCCTGGACATCGCCGAAGACGCCATCATCGTCGCCGAAGATGATCGATCGATCACGCTCTTTAATCAAGGAGCGGTGAAACTGTTCGGCTACGAGCCGGACGAAGTGCTGGGGAACCGGTTCGACCTATTGCTGCCCGAACGATTTCGGATTGATCATCCATCGTACATCGACCCATTCGACCATGAACACGAATCGGCTCGTCGGATGGCCCAACGACGTGAATTGTTCGGCTTGAAAAAGGATGGAAGTGAATTTCCCGCGGAAGCGAGCTTCTCGAAGCTGAGCGTCGGTGGGAGGACCACGTTTACGGTGATCGTGCGGGACATCACGGACCGATTGAGAACGGAACGGCAGCTCCAGTCGCTCACCACCGAACTGATGACGGCGCAGGAAGAAGAACGCCGGCGCATCGCACGCGAGCTGCACGACGATGTGAATCAGCGGTTGGCTTTGCTGGCAATCGACATGGCGAACATGCTGTCCGATCCGTCGGCGTTGACCACCCAAGCCAAGGAGATGATCCAATCCCTCAATCGTCGGTTGGTGAGGATTTCCGATGATGTCCGCCGCATGGCTTACCAATTTCATCCCTCCATTCTGGACGACCTTGGCCTGACTGCGGCGCTCAAACACATGGCTGATGAATGGTCGGAGAAGACGGGGATTAAAACCGTCATCGTACAAGAAGAGACGGCCGATCCTTTGCCGCGCGATATTGCCAGTTGCCTCTATCGAGTGGCGCAGGAGAGCCTGAGCAACATCATGAAACATGCCCGCGCCGCACGCGTGGAGCTCGAATTGACCTGTGACGACCAAGAGATTACGCTGTCGATTTATGATACCGGTGTCGGCTTCGATCTCACGGACATTCGGGCTCGCCATCCCGGGTTGGGTCTTGTCAATATGCGGGAGCGAGTGCGGTCCGTGCGAGGCCGATTAGACATTCAGTCCGAACCGGGCCGAGGCACACACATCATCGTGCATATTCCATTTTCTGGAGCGCCACATGAAGAAACCACGAGTTCTGTTAGCTGACGACCATACCTTCGTGCTCGAGGGATTCAAGAAATTGCTGGAAGACCATTGCGACGTGGTGGGAGCCGTAGAAGACGGTCGCGCCTTAATCGAGGACACGCTCAATCTCCGGCCGGACATCGTGATACTGGACATTTCAATGCCTCGGCTGAACGGCATCGAGGCGGCGAAGAAACTCAAGAAGCAGATCCCCGAAGTGAAGCTGATTTTCGTCACGATGCATGCCGACCTGGCCTATGTCAACGCAGCGTTCAGAGCGGGAGCCTCAGGCTACTTACTGAAACGATCGGCGGCCACGGAGTTGATGCAGGCGGTTCAGTCCGTGATGAACGACAAGTTCTATGTGACCCCGCTCATTACGAAAGAAGTCGTGGCGTCTTTCCTCAAACCGACACAACCCCGTTTGGCCACGATTGAGGACTTGACGACGAGGCAGCACGAGATTCTACAATTGGTTGCCGAAGGATTGTCCGCCAAAGAAATTGCCGACCAGCTGAAGATTTCTCACCGTACCGTTGAATTTCACAAGACCAAGATCATGGAACAACTCAACGTCCACACCACGACGGAACTGGTCAAATACGCCATGGCGCATGGCTTAGTCACAACAGCGTGATTCTTCCGCCGACAATACGGCAATTGCCTCACTGAAACCTCGTAGTTTCTGTACGCACAGCCGGTAGTCTTTCTTTCTCTTCCCCCACTCCCGCTCCGCTAAACTACATCGTCGTGAAACCTGGGACATCAACGCTGAGTTCGGTCCAGGATCATGGTTTTCCGACTCGTCCTAGAGCGGGCGACAATTAAGAACACGAATGCAGGTTTTGTTGATCGAGCGTTGATCGCAGGATTAAGTCAACAAAGCAAAAAACAAGGAAGCTGATCGTCTTCATACTCTAATTGAGTCTTCCTCATAACTGAACTGAAGGGAGGTAGTGCACATGTTTATCTCACGTCGGCAATTTTTGAAAGCCTCGGCGGGCACGGTGGCGGCCGCGGCGGTGGCGGATCAGGTCTTGGCGTTGACGGCGCTGCAGCCGGTGATCGAGGTGGGCAATCCGTTGGGGGAGTATCCGGACCGCTCGTGGGAGCGGGTGTATCACGACCAGTACCGGTATGACTCGTCGTTTACGTGGGTGTGCTCGCCCAACGACACGCATGCGTGCCGCATTCGCGCCTTTGTGCGGAACGGGGTGGTCATGCGGGTGGAACAGAACTATGACCATCAAACGTATGAAGACTTGTACGGCAATCGGGGGACGTTCGCGCACAATCCCCGGATGTGCTTAAAAGGGTTTACCTTCCATCGCCGGGTCTATGGGCCGTATCGCCTGAAGGGGCCGTTGATGCGGAAAGGGTGGAAGCAGTGGATGGATGACGGCTCGCCGGAGCTGACGCCGGAGACCAAGCGCAAGTACAAGTTCGACAGTCGGTTCTTGGACGATATGCTGCGGGTGTCGTGGGATACGGCGTTTACCTATGCGGCGAAGGCGATGATCGTGATCGGGACGCGGTACAGCGGGGAGGCGGGCGCCCGGCGGCTGCGGGAGCAAGGCTATGCGCCGGAGATGATCGAGATGATGAAGGGGGCGGGGGTGCGCTGTTTTAAGCATCGCGCCGGGATGCCCATTTTGGGGTTCATCGGCAAACATTCCAATACCCGGTTCAACAACAGCGTCCTGCCCATCCTGGACACGTGGATCCGCAAGGTGAATCCGGACCAGGCGCAAGGGGGGCGCTACTGGAACAATTACACCTGGCACGGGGATCAGGACCCGTCGCAGCCCTGGTGGAACGGCACGCAGAACTGCGATGTGGATTTGAGCGACATGCGGTTTTCCAAGATGAACACGAGTTGGGGGAAGAACTTCGTGGAAAATAAGATGCCAGAAGCGCACTGGAAGCTCGAATCGATCGAGCGGGGGGCGCGGCTCGTGGTCATCACGCCGGAGTACAATCCGACGGCCTCGCGCGCGGATTACTGGATTCCCCTGCGCCCGCAATCGGACGGGGCGTTGTTTTTGGGCGCCTGCAAGATCATTCTCGATGAGAACATGCAGGACATCGACTACATCAAGCAGTTTACGGATATGCCGCTGCTCGTGCGGACCGATACGCTGCAGTATTTGGATCCCCGGGATGTGATTGCGAACTACAAGTTCCCGGATTTCTCCCATAGTTATTCGGGCCGGATTCAAGCCTTAAAGCCGGAGTACATCGAACGGCTGGGGGGCTTCATGGTGTGGGACCTCGCGAAGAAACAGGCGGTGCCGCTCCATCGGGAGCAGGTCGGCTGGCATTTCGAGAAGAGCGGGATTGAGCCGGCCTTGACCGGCTCCTATCGGGTCAAGTTGCTGAACGGGCGGGAAATCGACGCGTTGCCGATTTATCAGCTGTATCAGATTCACCTCCAAGACTACGATCTGGATACCGTGCACCAGATCACCCGGTCGCCCAAGGATCTCCTGGTGCGGTGGGCGCGGGATTCGGGCACGATCAAGCCCGCCGCGATCCACAACGGCGAAGGAGTCTGTCACTATTTTCACATGACGCAAACGGGCCGGGCGGCGGCCCTCGTGGTGACCTTGACGGGCAATATCGGCAAGTTCGGCACGGGCTGCCATACCTGGTCCGGCAATTACAAAGTGGGGATTTGGAATGCCACGCCCTGGTCGGGCGTCGGCTCCGGCGTCCATCTCTCGGAAGATCCCTGGCACCTCAATCTGGATGCCAATGCCCATGGAAAGGAAATCAAATACCGGAACTACTATTATGGCGAGGAGCCCGGGTACTGGAACCATGGCGACACCGCCTTGATCGTCAATACGCCCAAGTATGGGCGCAAAGTGTTTACCGGGAAAACCCATATGCCCACGCCCAGTAAGATCCGGTGGGTCGTGAACGTCAACATCCTCAACAACGCCAAGCACCATTACGACATGGTGCGGAACGTCGATCCGAATATCGAATGCCTCATCACGCAGGACATCGAAATGACGTCCGACGTGAACCACAACGATATCGCCTTTGCCTGTAACTCCTGGATGGAGTTCACCTATCCGGAAATGACGGCCACGGTGTCCAATCCGTGGATCCAGCTCTGGAAAGGGGGCATCCGGCCGCTGTACGACACGCGGAACGATGCGGATTCCTTTGCGGGCGTGGCGGCGAAACTCACGGAGATGACGGGGGACACCCGCATGCGCGACGTCTTCCATTTCGTCTATCAGAACCGCGTGGATGTCTACGCCCAACGGCTCCTGGACGCGTCCAGCACCTTCTATGGCTATTCCGCCGACGTCATGCTGAAGTCGGAAAAGGGCTGGATGGTCATGACGCGCACCTACCCGCGGCATCCCCTCTGGGAAGAGACCAACGAGTCGAAACCGATGTGGACGCGGTCCGGACGCATCGAGGCCTATCGCATCGAACCGGAGGCCATCGAGTACGGGGAGAACTTCGTCGTGCACCGCGAAGGGCCGGAGGCCACGCCCTACTTGCCGAACGCCATCTTCACGACGAACCCCTATGTGCGGCCGGATGACTATGGCGTGCCGATCACGGCGCAGCACCACGACGACAAGACGATTCGGAATATCAAGCTCTCGTGGGTCGAAATCAAGCGGCACAGCATTCCCTTGTGGGAGAAGGGCTATCAGTTCTACTGTGTGACGCCCAAGACGCGGCACCGAGTCCATAGCCAGTGGTCGGTGAACGACTGGATACAGATTTACGAGTCGAACTTCGGGGATCCCTATCGGATGGATAAGCGGACCCCGGGCGTGGGCGAACATCAAGTCCATATCAATCCGCAAGCGGCCAAAGATCGCGGGATCAACGACGGGGATTATGTATACGTCGATGGCAATCCCGTCGATCGGCCCTACCGCGGCTGGAAGCCCAGCGATCCCTACTACAAGGTGGCCCGGTTGATGATTCGCGCGAAGTACAACCCGTCCTATCCCTACCATGTGACGATGGCCAAACATGCGCCTTTTGTCTCGACACCCAAGTCGGTGAAGGGGCATGAGACGCGGCCGGACGGACGCGCCATCGCGATCGATACGGGCTACCAGTCCAACTTCCGGTACGGGGCGCAACAGTCCTTTACGCGCAGTTGGCTCATGCCGATGCATCAAACCGACTCGCTGCCGGGCAAAAGTGCGAACGGGCTGAAGTTTAAATGGGGGTTCGAGATCGATCACCATGCGGTCAATACCGTGCCGAAGGAATGTCTCATCCGCATCACCAAGGCGGAAGACGGCGGCATCGGCGCGCGGGGGCCGTGGGAACCGGTGCGGACCGGGTTCACGCCCGGGCAAGAAAACGAGTTCATGATCAAGTGGCTCAAAGGCGAGCATATTAAAATTAAAGTCTAAGCCGAGTGCTGAGTGCGGGGTGCTGAGTCCGGAAGGGAAAGCAGCCCCGGCACTGAGACTCAGCACTCAGGACTCAGAACTCAGCACTGAAAGGAGCACTGCAATGCCTGAAGTCTATAATTGGCAGCTGGGCCGCAAGATGTTGTATCCCTACGAGGAGCGGCATCCGAAGTGGCAGTTTGCCTTTGTGTTCAACATCAATCGCTGTTTGGCCTGTCAAACCTGCAGCATGGCCGATAAGTCCACCTGGCTCTTCTCCAAAGGGCAGGAATACATGTGGTGGAACAACGTGGAAACCAAGCCGTACGGCGGGTATCCGCAGTTCTACGATGTCAAAATCACGCAGCTGATCGAACAGGTCAATCCGGGGGGCCAGGTCTGGAACGTCCGGGTCGGGCGCAAGCACCATGCCCCCTACGGCGTGTTCGAAGGGACGACCATTTTCGATGCGGGGGCCAAGGTGGGCCAGGCCGCCATCGGCTATATCCCGACGGATCAAGAGTGGCGGTTCGTCAACATCTATGAAGACACGGCGACCTCGATGCGCGCCCTCGTCGAAGGGATCGACAAGACCGGCTTCTCGCGCGATGAGCCGTGGAAAATGACGGGCAGCAGTCTCCCGGAACATGAGACGTTCTACTTCTATCTCCAACGGATCTGTAACCACTGTACCTATCCGGGGTGCCTGGCGGCCTGCCCGCGCAAGGCCATTTACAAGCGCCCGGAAGACGGCATCGTCCTGATCGATCAGAACCGCTGTCGCGGGTATAAGAAATGTGTCGAGCAATGTCCGTATAAGAAACCCATGTACCGGGGGACGACGCGGGTCAGCGAGAAGTGTATCGCCTGTTATCCGCGGATCGAAGGCAAGGATCCGCTCACCGGCGGGGAACCCATGGAAACGCGCTGCATGGCGGCCTGCGTGGGCAAGATCCGCATGCAGAGCCTGGTGCGGGTCGGCGAGGACGGCCTTTGGGCCGAGGATCGCTGGCATCCGCTCTACTATGCGATCCGCGTGGAGCAAGTGGCCTTGCCGTTGTATCCCCAGTGGCGGACCGAGCCCAATGGGTATTACATCCCGCCGCGGCATGCGCCGCGCGGCTATGCCCGGCAGATGTTCGGGCCCGGGGTGGACAATGCCATCGAAAAGTATCTGGTGCCCAGTCGGGAACTGTTGGCGGTGTTGCAGCTCTGGCGCGCCAGCCAGCAGATCGTGTTCCGCTACGATGTCATTCCCGGCCCGAAGGTGTTCGAGACCCAGATCCACGGCAAGCGGTTCGAGATGTACAACGACACCGTGTTGGGCTTCAATAAGTCCGGGAAGGAAGTGGCCCGCATTCAGGTCGAAGAGCCGATCTACATCCGGCCCGCCGAGCGCGTGACCTGGCTCTAAGCCCGCCGCCCGAGGGGAAGGCTCAGCCGGCGGCGTCCGTCCCTGGACGCCGCCGGCGGTCCGTCCGCCCTCACGCGGTTCCCCCCGCCTCCCTGTTCGGAAGCCGTAATATCTCCAAGAAGCGCATCTCTCCAGTCAAAGTGCACCTCGTCTGACTGAGCGCGACATACGTCCCCATTGCAGAAAGTGCTAGAGCCGATTTATCCAGGAACATCAGTCTTTCGGCTCACCACCACCACTGCATCTTCTGCACACTTGACGGGATAAACAGCGTCCAGTACAGTTTTTGATCATGGTGTCTTTCCTATTCCATTGCGGAGCACTCCAGGCGTGACATCGCATCAGCAGCAATCAGTCCCCTTTGCTGCACAGGCCATCCCGTTTGATGAATTTCTCGCTTCAGGTAAACTTCCAGATGGCTATCTGAATAGTGAGTACGTCGCTCAGCAATTCGTGGAGCGCCTTGTGCACTATATTCTCAGCGTTCCATCGGGTAGTTATTCCATGGCTCAGCTGAGCCAACTCCTGGAGCAGCTCGATCCACGCACACAGGTCTTCTTCTTCAAACGCTTGAAGGAAACGAGTCCGGATTGTTTGAAAGATTTTGCATCCCTCTACTACGGGTTCATGAACGAATTCCATTCCCTCCTTTTCACATAAGAACACTCCCGGCAAAAAATACTCCTTGTCGCCACTTCAATCTCATGTATAATTGCGGTTCATCCAAAGGAGAAGGAGTATTATGAATCCATCGTTACAAAGGGCCGTCACCAGTTTCTACAATTTGATCTATGAAGCACAGACCTTCGCCACCGCAATGGCGAGGATCGATACCGCCGAGCAGGAACATTACGCCGGGCGTATTGAAGGCCTCAATTGGGTCCTCGATCGCTGTCAGGAGCTAGAGGACATGGATACGAACCTTACGCCATCGTCCCTACAGCGGATCCTGGGGGAAGTCAAATCCGATTTGGAGCATGAACTCTCCGTACAGCGAAGAGAGAAAGGACGGCGCGCCGACGGGCGGGAGGAAGCTCTCAATTTCGTTGCCGATTACCTTTCCAGCCTCATCACAGCAACTGAGATCGAATCCGCCAAGACCACGGTCTAACACGGTTCTTTATCACAAACGGGGTACCCGCTTCTCCTCACGCTGCTGAGGCACGGCCCTGCTTTTCCAATCAACTCCGGAGCGATTTGAAACTCTCGCCTAACACCCGATCAGTTAGCCGTGGGAGGGTAT
>DATFDJ010000139.1:0-46643 GCA_035252115.1 Nitrospira sp.
CCGGAATACAAGCACGTGTTCTATCGTCAATTGCTGCCGGATCTCCGGGCACGGGGGAAAACGGTGATCGTGATTACGCACGACGACCGATTTTTCCATCTCGGGGACCGCATCATTAAATTGGAAGACGGCCAACTGGTCGAGGCGGAGGCTCCCAACGTGTCTTTGGAGCACCGCGTACGCGGGCGCGCATGACGCTCGACCGCTTCGCGAGCCGGCCCAACCCGGTCATCTCGTTTATCTCCTGCGAAAGTTTGGCATCGGACGTCGAAGTGCGAATCGCGGCGCCGGACATTCATGTCTGGAGCGCCGGGCTTGACGCGGCTGCTCCATGTCTGGACCGGTTTCATCGTTGGCTGGATGGTGCGGAGCGGTCACGCGCCATCCGATTCGTGCAGGAACGGGACCGGCGTCGATATATCCTCGCGCACGGAACCCTGCGAGCCGTGTTAAGCCGGTATCTCGGCTGCCGGCCGGATACGCTCCAATTCGAGAGAGAGGCGAACGGCAAGCCGTTCCTCGTCGTGGACGATACACGGACGCGCTTGGCCTTCAGCATGACTCACTCCGACGATCGCATGCTGATCGCGGTGGCACGAGAAGACCCCATCGGAATCGATCTCGAGCAGATACGACCCACGGTGCCGGTCGTCAAGCTTGCCGAACGATTCTACCGGCCTGCCGAATCCGCGCGCATCCGCATGCTGCCCAGGGAAGAGCAAGTCGTGCAGTTTTATCGGTATTGGGTGGCAAAAGAAGCGGCGTTGAAAGGACAGGGGATGGGGCTCTCATCCTTGCATGATTGTGAAGTGTGCCACTCTCTCCCAACGCAGCAGACCGAAGTCAGAATCGACACAGGTTCAGCCGCGCCGGCGAAGTGGAGGGTTCAATGGCTCGCGTGCGGCACCGGTTGGGCCGGCGCTGTCGCGTTTCAGGGCGAGGGCACCGTGCGGGTCATGTCGCCCGATAAGACATGACGGCGGTTCTTCTACTCGACATCCGGTGTTGTCGTCCGCAGTCCGCGAAAAAACGCTTGAATCAATGTTCGGCTTTCGTCTTCGAGTACCCCTCCGATCACGGACAAACGATGATTCACGCGCGGCTCCCGCGTCAAATCGAACAGGGACCCGCATGCGCCTCCTTTGGGATCCCAGGCGCCGAAGACGATGCGGGGAATCCTTGCAAGAATGACGGCGCCCAGGCACATGGCGCAGGGTTCGACTGTGACATAGAGCGTGCTGTCGGTCACGCGCCAGCTGCCCAGTTTGTTCGCCGCAGCGCGGATCGCGATCAGTTCAGCATGCGCGGTGGGATCCTGCCACGATTCCCGATAGTTGTGAGAACAGGAGAGCACCTCATCCCGGTGGACCACGACGGCGCCAATGGGAACCTCTCCGATGGCGATGGCACGGGCGGCTTCTTCCAGTGCGCTCCGCATGAAGAGCAAATCTTGTGAGGACACGATCGTTGACATTCAGATCCTTTCAAGCCAAAGCGGGAGACGACAAAAGAGAGAATGCATTTGTTTGTAGCGGCCTCTGGGTGGAGGGTCAAGCGAGGATCGTTCGATCAGGATTGGCTAACGAGATAAATCGCTCCAGTCGGTTGCGGTCGGCCCCCCGGCGGCTCCAGACTGACGGCAAATTGTTTCGCCCGTTCGAAATCCGGAACGCGTGTGACCAACAGATGCGCGGTCTGTCCGGAATCCATATGGAACGTACCGATGCTCCTCGGTTTCTGATCGATCGCCCACAGTTGATACACCGTGCCGTTCAAACATTCCGGAAGATTGACGGCATACATCCACACCTTCTTCGTGCCGGCGTCGTACAGCAGGAACGCGGACGCCGTTTTGGCCATCTCCGAGCCGGTCATCGACACTGCGCGAACGCTCGGTTGCCGTAACAGCGCCGCCAGTTCGTCCTGCACGGATCTGTGCTTTTGCGGTGCGATGCTGCGGGCGGCCAATTGTTGCTGAAGACCTTCAATGTCCGTTTCCCTCTGTATGAGCTGCTCCTTGAGCTGCGCAATATCGCCCGCCCGGCGTTCCACATCGCCTTGCAACTCCGTCATGGCTTTCGTGCGGTCGCCCAGCTCACGCTGGAGACTCGCAAGCTTTGCGGACTGCTCCCGAAGTTTCGCTTCCAGCTCCTGTAGTTTGGATGCCTCGTCGGACAATCTCGAGGCGTAGTGCCACCCGAAATACGCGGCAACCCCGAGCAGCACGACCGTCGCGAACGCAACCGCCCACGGCAAGGAGAGGGACCGGGCGGGAGTCACGGGAGGAAACAAGTGATTCATCCATTCGCCCGGCTCGAGACTAGGCTTCGGCTGGTCCTTCAGCCCTTCCTCGGTCGCGGCGGCTACCGGATTGCGCGCCGCCATGATCTTGGCTTTCAGTGCACGAGGCGCTTGAGCCGGGATGAGCCCAAAGGGTAGGAGCGCCGCCAGCGATTGATACTCCTTCAGCGCATGGTGGCACGACGGACAGCCGGACAAGAGGTGCGCTTCCAACGCCTGCCGTTCCGTCCGGTCCAGTGCTCCGGTCGCGTAGAGCGGGACTGCTTCTTCTAATTCTTCATGCGTCATTCGAACCCACCGTGGTTCCAACAGTGCCGAAGCGAGTCCCTCAGCTTCGACATGCCCAACTTGATCCGTGTCTTCACCGTACCCAGTGGTTGATTCAACCGGGCGGCGATTTCCATGTGCGATAGGCCCTCATAATACGCCAGCTCGATCGCTTGCTGCTGGGCGGGCGGCAGGCTGGTGATCGCCGTTCCGACGGCCATCCGAAGCTCTTGGTCGGCTTGAGTCTCGAAGGGACTGGGTCCCAAATCTCTTGCCTGGGCGGCCGCCTGGTCGTCCAACGAAGCGGTCGATTGTTGTCCACGCGCGGTCCTGGCCCTCAGGCGATCAATGGCACGGCTGCGGGTCAGCGTAATCAGCCAGGCCACCGGTGTTCCACGACCGACATCGTAACGAGCGACTTTTCGCCACACCTCCAAATATACGTCTTGAAGGAGCTCATCCGTTTCGTCCCGGTTGCCGAGAATACGCAACGCCAAGGTATAGAGCAGCGTGCTGGTGTGATCGTAGAGTTGGCTGAACGCCTGCTGATCTCCTTTGGCAATCCGGGCGAGCAGGCTTGGATCGATCGTCGTCGTGGCGCGTCGAGCAGGTGTGTCCATACAGTGCGATCGAGACAGTAGGCCGGAGATGGAATCACCTCACGTCCGCAACCACTATAGCATCTACGAAAACAATCGCCAAAGAGATCTCCATTTAACCATTGAAGAAAATTGACAAAAACTGGCCGCCGCGATGCAGCATGCTAGCAATATTGAGCGAGAAGAGCGGCCGCTTCTCGCGCTCCGGTACAGGCGGGAGGCTGGCCGGGGAGCGTCCGGTGGCAGACATCCTCGAGCGCCGGCTGCCATCGTCCCGTGTCAAAATCGTTCAAGGACAGTTCGGCGGCACGGCCGTACCGGTGAAGAAAATCGACCAGCGGTGCCTCATCGGCAAAGTTATAGCGGCGGACATAGAGGACTCCGACTCCTGCTGCAACGGCCTCCACCACGGTCCCATAGCCCGGCTTTGTCATCACTACGTCGACCGACGCCAGGACCGTCTTGAACCGATACGGCAATGTCCCCAATGACACCACCCGGACAGCATGTGGCGGCACGGCATCGTCGACGATAAAGCGATAGCCTTCCATATTCTCCATGGCTTCCCACGGCAGCGAGGCGAGTGGAATCCCGCCGAAGCCAATCAGCACCAGTCGGTCGGTGCCTGGAATCTTCATATGCGCGCGAAGCTCGGCTCGGCGTGGATGATCCGGCTCTCCGATGGGCGCGACGTCGATGATGTGGCGAAAAGCGGAAAGCGGCAGCCCCGGAGCGATCCGAAGCGCGAGCGCAGCCGAATTGTAGGATTGCCGGATCTCCGCAAGGAGCGCACGATGGGCGGATTGATCGGGATCTGCAAACGGCTCCAAGACCTCATTCCATGTAAAGTTGGCCAATCCGACCGTTGGGATGCCGGCAAGCGCTCCCGCGCGAATGGCGAGATACGGGGTATCGGCCATCACCACCCGCGGACGTATCGCTCTCATCGCCTCGCTTTCTTCTTTCACCCGTTCCTGCCACCGCTCATGGAACCGTGCGTGCGCTGCCCATGTGGCCGGCACGTCGATGCGCAATGGTCCTTGTTGGATGCAGCCGATGTCTTGTTGGACGGCGTGAAGCATCCACGGTACGGTCAACAGGTCTTAGAAGAAGTGCGCCGGCACCGTGGTCCGCAAGACGACGCGTGCATCGGGCACCAACTTTTTCAGTTCATTCAAGACCGGGACGACCTGAGCGGCATGGCCGTATCCATGTCCCGATATGGCAGCCCAAATGACCGGCAAGGCGAGCGGTCTCTCTTGAAATCAGCTATTGGAATAATCCGAGTCGAGGGGAGCGATGTTGTATTCCAACTCGAGGTCGAATTCATCGACGAGGAGATTAAACGCCTTGGCACCCATGTCGGAACGGACCTCATTCATGACCAGATCGATCGCGGGAGCGGCATGCGATCCATACTGGGCCATGGCCGTTTCGATTCGTTTCCTGGCATCGTCGAGCGTCATCGGAGACTTCCGCCCAGATCAGACCACCGACTTGAGCAGGGCCTGCATTTCCGGAACGAGATCGCGTCCGCCGTTCGAGCGGCCGGACACGGCGGCCTCGATTCCCGCCTGCAAAATCGGTTTGGCTTCCTGGGGTCTTTTGAGTGTCAGCAACGCCTTTGCCAGTGCCAGATGAGAGGCGACGTGGAGAGGATCCAATTCCACCGCGACGCGGAGATGTCCGACCGCTTCTTCCAGATCTCCGCCCTCCTGCAGGATCTTATTGCCCAACCCATAACGCCCCAAGAATCCATTTGGATTCTTGGTGACCATCTGGCGAAAGGCTTCGAGATCCATGGATCGGTTCCGTCGTGGAAGCCCATCATAGCATCGTCGGTCCCTCCGGGACCACTGCCAAACGGTCTCGTCCGGAGGGACACGACTGTGGAAGAGGGCTATTTGGTTGTCGAAGCGGAGATCGGAACAACGGAAGTGACCGGTCCGTCCGGCCGCCGGCTTTTCACCGAGACGGAACGGATGGGGTTGTCCGAAAGAGGAGCGCTGCTGGCCATATAAAACGAGGTATCCTGTACCACTTGCTGCAATAACGCGGTCAAACAGGATTCGGTGACGTGTCCTTTCAATTCGTCGATCATCACGGGTGTCGCACCGAACAGGTGATAATGAGCCGTGCCGGCCGACTGGCTCTCGTACCGCTTGATTTGACCGTCCCACCGTTCGAGCTCGAGTGTCAGATGCGCGGCATAGTCGTACTCTAAAGGCAGCACGGGAGTCAGGAGAAACATCGACGCGCCGATGGCGATGCCTTTCCATGCCGCGGCGCCGGGATGGGAATCCACGGCCTCGTCGACCAGCACGTGGGCTCGAATCACTTTCTCATTGCGTGAGAAGTCGGCGCTGCCTGGCGGGCCCAATCGGGCAAACAGTCCGATTTCCCTCAGACTGCCCAAGATCCGCTGCTCTGTTTCCCCCGAAAGACTTTGCGGCGCTCCGTTCCGTGTGAGCCTAATGCGATCCAGTACGAGTGGCACCTGCTCCTGCTGTGCGATCGTCTGCATGGAACTGCCGATGTGCGGCTCTGGCGTCATGATCTCGATCCACCGCGAGCAGCCGGTGTTCAGCGCGAGCATGATCGCGCACCATCCAACCACTGTTCGAGCCCGCGATCGTCCGATGTTCACGATTCCCTCCTAAAAGTAAAATGAGAAGCCGCCGTACGGAAGATTTGAATTGACTCCGACGTTCGGATATCTCGTTCCCGCATTCGAGATGTGCTCAAATCGATATCCGGCGTTCAACGACATTCGTGGCGTCACAAACCAGGACAATCCGATTCCGCCCGTGAGGAAGAAGTTGAATCGGGAAGATTCTTCGGGGATGCGACCGGCCAGATCCGTATAGAACGGTCCGCCGGCGAATTCGACGTACGGACGCACCGAATGGATTCCCGCGAAGAGGTATTTGATCTTCGGCGTGAAGCCGACGCCGTGCGTCAGCACCGGTTGCTGAAATTGAATATAAACGATTTCTGCACCCAGGATGATCTGTCCTCTGTACCAACTGCGTCCGATGGGATCGGTCACGACGATGCCCCACGAGGGCATGAACGCAGGGCCGCTTTGCTTCGTCGTGGCATTGGTCGTCAGGCGAAACGGCAACAGATAACCGGCGGTCAGCCCGATCTCCTGCGTTCCGAACGGCAAGAGAGGCGATTCGTCCTCCGCTCGAAGAGGCAGCGCTGAACTCCACAAAGCGGAGAGCAGCAGAACGATGACCCGGGTGTATTGCGTCATTCAACATCCGATTCGACCTCCTGTCGGCAAGAAGACCGCCCGACTTGAGGCATGCTGGAGGGTACCGCGCTTACGGTAGCAAAGAATGGAGGGAAGTCTACTAGAATACGTAAAACTGCGTGACGATCACGAGGGACCGGCACGCGATCGACTACTGACGGAGTTGTGCAAGGCGGCGCTCATCTTCTTCCTGCTCGACGAGACGGTATCGTCGAGCGACGAGCAGGACTCGTTCGAGGCAACGACGGGCGGAGGCCAGATCGCCGCGTTGTTCGTACAGACATGCCAAGAGTCGAAGGACCGCGGCTTCGGCCGGTTCCTGACCCAGTTTGATGTAATGCTCGGAGGCGTTGTTGAGGCATCGTTCCGCTTTCGCCAGTTCGCGGGCCTCAAAGAACATTTTGCCCATGTGGCTGTACGTGACCGCCAACCCTTCTTCGTTTCCGACGATGCGATGATAGTCGAGCGCCTGCTGGAAGGACGTGATGGCAAGCTCGGAACGTCCCTCCCGAGCTTCCTGCAAGGCAATGTTGTGATGGAGAATGCCGAGTGCCCGATGGTCGTTCAACACGGCAAGAATGTCCAGAGCTTCCAGATAGTACGGCCGCGCCTTCTCCGGATGTCCTGCCCCGGCCTGGAGATTGCCGAGATTGACCAAGGTATGGGCGATGGCGTGGTCGTTCTGTTCGTCGCGCTGGATGGCAAGGACCTCCCGGTAACAGCGCTCGGCGGCGGGAAAGTCCTCCATGAGCGCGCAGGTATTCCCCAGATTGCCGAGTGAATTGGACAGTTCGCGTTGATCGTGGGATGCGCGATCGTCGGCAACCGCCGCCTCCCATGCCGCGCGGGCCTGTTCGAGGTCCCCGCGATGCAGAAAAATCCGCGCACGGTGCTTGTCTTGATCGGCCATAATGCACCGCCGTTAATCGCCGCCCTTCGGGGTGTCCCTGCGAAACTCCGCCTCGATCTCGTCCTCTTCGTCTAAACCCAATCCGGCTCGGAACGAATCGTACAATTCTGCAACCTGTTCCAAGTCGCCCGGCTCTTTGGCTTCACGCGAGACGAGGTAGGCCTCGCAGAGCTTTGTGCCGATCACGAAGTGCCGGGCAATGGTTTCTTCCGTTACTTGCTGCCAGGTGATGTAGATGCAGAAGGCATGATACGCGTACGCCGCGGGGTGCCGGTCGGCGATCGCCAACAGCCCCTCATAGGCGTGACGCGCCGTCGACCCGGCATTCGACGAAAAGACGTCTTCAAGTTCGACGGCCCGTTCCCAATCGGATCCGAGCTCGGTTTCAGCTCGCCTGAACGCATCTTGCGCAGCCAGTGCGGCATCGAATCGCATGGGGAACCCTGCCGCACAGGATACGGACCCATACCTTCAACGTCAACGTGAGCGGCCGCCGTCGTGCACGCGGACATTTACTTTCTTTCCGCCGAGTCGGTAGACTGCCTTCACGCTCCGATGACGGACCAGAAACCATTTCTCGCCACGCATACGGCATCGGCCGATCCAGTGGAGCGGGTGATCCGCTACCATATCGAAACGAAGCATCATTTTCATCGCTATGCCAGATCCCTCGGTTTCCTGGATTGGGCGAATCAACCGGATCCCTTTCGCCGCTATATCGGTTCGCCGCTGTTTCGGCTTCCGTTACTTCACCCGGATGATGAACCACTGTCACCCTCGTATGAAGCGATTTACCAAGAGGACGCGCTGCCTTGCCAGCCGATCACACTCCAGAGCCTGTCGAGATTCTTCGAATTGTCCCTTGCGCTGTCCGCTTGGAAAAAGGCCGGGGAGTCCGAATGGGCGCTCCGAAGCAATCCGTCGTCCGGCAACCTCCATCCGACCGAAGGATATGTGATTCTACCGCAGGCGGTCGATCAGACCGTGAAGGCGGGCCTCTATCATTACGCGCCGAGGGAACATGGTTTGGAATTGCGGGCGGAGTTTCACCCGATCACGCTCGCCGACGCGCTGGCTCCGTTCCCGCAGCCCGTGTTCCTCTTCGGGTTGAGCTCTGTGCATTGGCGGGAAGCGTGGAAGTATGGAGAACGGGCGTTCCGCTACTGCAATCACGATATCGGGCATGCCATTGGCGCGGCGAGAATCGCCGCGGCCACGCTCGGCTGGACCATGGTGATGCTGGACGGTATGGCACAAGACGCGGTGGCGCTTTTACTGGGAACGGATCGAACGGTGGATTTCACCGACGCTGAACAGGAACATCCGGACTGCCTGGCCGCCGTCTGGCCGCATGGAGACGTGGAACGTGAGGCGTCAGGCGTGACGCGCAACAACAATGGGGAAGAAGTTCCATTATTTCTCAAACGGTCGGTGGTTGAGGAACTCGTAAAAGCCACGTGGCACGGGAAGGCGAATCGGCTGAGCCGTGACCATGCAGTTCATTGGGACATCATCGATGGCGTCGCCGAAGCCTCGTGGAAAAGCCAGGAGGACAAGCTGACAGTTCCGTTGTCCCTCTCTCTCCCGTCTCCACAGCGCGGACAGGATGGAGGTGAGAGCCGTGCAGTCACTGCCGGCCAGATCATCCGTCAGCGGCGAAGCGCCGTGTCATTCGACGGTAAGACATCCATCCCGGCCGAGACATTTTTCCGGATGATGCAACGAGTGATGCCGGCTACGGATCAGCCACAATTGGAACGGCCGATGCCCTGGGATGCCTGGACGTACGCCCCGGCGATTCATTTGATGTTGTTCGTGCATCGGGTGGATGGATTGACGCCGGGCCTGTATTTCCTCGTTCGCGATGCCGCCAAGCTTCCATTCATTCAAGGATCGATGAATCCGGAGATCAATTGGGTCCCGGCGCCCTCCTGTCCGGACGGTCTGCCCCTCTTCTGGCTCCTTGAAGGAGACGCGAGGAAACTGGCGACTCAGATCAGTTGTCATCAGGACATTGCCGGGGACAGCGCGTTTTCCTTCGGCATGCTGGCTGAATTCGAGGGACTCTTGCGTGAGCGAGGAGCCTGGTGGTATCCACGTCTCTTCTGGGAAGCGGGTCTGGTGGGCCAGATTCTCTATCTCGAGGCCGAAGCGGCCGGCGTGCGTGCGACGGGCATCGGGTGTTTTTTCGACGACCCGGTGCACGAGATCGTGGCGATCAAGGATCTGGCTCTTCAGTCTCTCTATCACTTCACGATCGGCGGGCCGGTTGAAGATCGACGGTTGACGACGCTGCCGCCCTACAAGAAGCGTGACGAGTGACAGGTGACAGGTGACAAGCCCAGTCGTGAAGCTTTCTGACGAAGCCAGTCACACGTCACTTGTCACAGGTCACGGTGTCGACCATGTTTAAAATCAAAAAGAAAGCGGATAGACCCAAGCCGACCATTCTCTACAACGTCATCGAGGACTATTCGGAGTTCGATGCACCGGGCAATGTCACCGTCTGTGCGATGACGTTGACGGAGGACGTGATCGGCCATGCTAGGATCCTTGGCGAAAGCTACGGCATCCCGCAGGACACCGTGGAGGCCCTGCTGACTGGAGGGGGAGTCTACATCTATCCGCAAGAGGGGGGATTGCTCACGCGCGGCCTATTTGCCTGCCGCATGGACAACAACGGGGCAGCGCCGAAGTACACGTTCGTCCTCGATCTGATGCAGTTCGCGGAGGCGGAGCAATGGGTGAAAATCCGCTCCATCTCCTTGCCAGAAGCGGCATGGCACGTATTCCATCGTACGCTCCCCGAGGCGTTGCGGACCAAGCTGGACCAAAAGAATCTGGGCCTGGATTACCGCTCCCTGGATCGAGCGGTGGCGAAAGGCGGCGACATCAAATATATCGACTTCCGCAAAGATTGGTCCCCTCACTTCAAGCGCCTCTGCATCATGCCGGACGGGCGCTTGGTGGAAACCGGCGGATTGGAGGAATTTGCACGGCTTCATGGGGTCACCGCCGCTCAGGCCAAGACACTCGTGGAACAAGGCGGCACACTGGACGTCGGCGACGAGGTTCTCGCCTGTCAGATTGTGAACGGCCAACCGGCGGTCGCTCGATTCAGCGCCAAGAATTATGCAAAAGCGAAGGACTTGGTCCGCGATAAAGGCCTTCACCTCATGGACGCATTGAGCGAAGTGGCGTACAGCGACCCCGCGATGATGCGAGCCCTCATGCGTAAAGAGTTGACCAGCGGTCGATAGGGCATCATTCGCTGGATGATATTGCGAGCTTCATCCGCCGTCATGGAGCGGTTCCCGCATGCGACCTTCCTCGTTCTGCTCGTGTCTTTGATGGCAGCCTGCGCCCCTAAACCCATCCTGTATCCGAACGCGCACCTCAAAGAGGTCGGGGAGGATGCCGCGGAGCAAGATATCGAAGAATGTCGGGACATGGCGAAGGAGGCGGGCGCGACACCGAGCCAGGGAAAGACGGGACAGGTGGCTGGCCGCACGGCCGCCGGCGGCGCCATCGGATCGGCGGCCGGAGCGGTAGGCGGGGCGGTCGTCGGACGACCTGGACCGGGAGCGATGATCGGAGCGGCAAGCGGCGCGACCGGAGGATTTCTGCGAGGATTGTTCCGGCGATCGCCGCCGAGTCAGGCCTATAAGCACTTCGTCGATCGCTGCCTCAAGGAACGCGGGTATGATCCGGTGGGATGGGAGTGAAAGGCTCCCGTAACATCGACAGCACGTCCGGCCTCGTCACCGAGAGATAGAGGCCGGCAACGGCGCCGGCCACATTGGTGATGATGTCGAAGATCGAGGGAAACCTGAAGTGACAATACACCTGATACCATTCGATGCTGAGGGACAGCACGCCCGCGATACCGGCGACCGCCATCAGTTGTGTCGACCACGATGACGGCATCAGGAGACGGCTCAAAAGAAACCCGAGGGGCAGGAACAGAATGGCATTGCCGATCAGGTCGGTCCCGATGTCGAGCAAGTATTTCGGCGATCTGAGATCGTCCCCCGTCGGCAGCCATTTGATGTATTCCCAATGGGAATGCCCCACGAAGTTGCTCAACGGCAATATCCCTACCATGAGGATGCCGGCCGTCCAGACCACCAGACAGAGAATGGCGGCGCGTCTTCCGCTTGCGCGCATTCGCGATGGGCGTGCAGTCATGGTCGTAGGGTCCATCATGACCGATCTACGGTCTTGCCGGCCAGAGGCATGAATGATGTGGTGAAAAAACCGAGAGCGGCGGCCGATAGCGAGCGACTGGGAGACCTACCGGGTCAATTCTTCCCTGACGGCGGACACCAACTTATCCAGATCGAACGGCTTCTCGAACACACGTCTGGCTCCGAACAGCTTCGCCACATCGAGGAAATTCCGATCTCCCTGCGCGCCGGTCATGGCGATGATTTTGGCGTCGACGTATTCGCGCGTTAACTGCAGCGTGGCTTCAAGACCGTCCGTGCCGGGCATCAGAATATCCATGATGACCAGGTCGACTCGGTTCTTTTGGTACGCTTGCAATCCTTCCCGTCCATCCCTGGCTTCAATGACCTGATGGTTCGCTTTTTCCAGCACATCCTTCAGTAGGTGGCGGATGGAATCTTCGTCGTCGATGACTAGGATAGTTCCCATAAGCGGTGCTCCTTGATGCCCTGAATACTACCTGCATCGCGGACACCTGTCTAGGAAGAACACGATTGCGTTGGAGGGTGAGCACCGAGCTTACGAGGCAGGAAATTCCGCCCTATGGGAGGATGGGACGGGGACATACATGGTGCGGATCAGGGACTGCCCTTCCGGGGATCGTACAAAGGCGAGAAATGAATCGGTGAGCGCTTCCGCCTGCTGAGGCGTCAACAACAAAACCGGCCGCCGTAAAGGGTACTCGCCGCTGGCAACGGTCGGTTCACCCGGCTCCACATGATCGATCGTGAGCACGCGGATCGGAATCCCGTCCTCCTGAGCTTTGAGCGCCGCCTTCAGCGAAATGTAGCTGATGGAGGCATCCCGCCCGGACACGAGCCTCAACGTCTGTTGATCCGACTTGGCCACTGTTCCGGACACGACCTTGTCGCTCAATCCAAGAGAAGCCTGGAGCCCGATCGTCAGGTTGTCCGTCGCCGTGCGTGAGATCACGTCCACTGGCCGGTCCGCTCCATCCAATTCGGACCATCGTGTAATTGTCCCGCCGAACAGGCCCCGAACCTGCGCGGTCGACAGTTCCGTCAGAGGATTCGCAAAGTTCACGATCACGGCAATGCCGTCCCAGGCCACCGGGGTGGCACGGAGTGCGTCCTCGGGATGGTCCGTCACCGCAATCTGGGCTTCTCCCTCCTTCACCAATTTTGTCGCTCGCACGGTTCGTTCCCACTCCAAATCGACCGCCGTCCCGGGATGCCGTTTCTCATAGGCACGGGCTAAATCCTGCATCATGGCCTGCTCCGGTCCATAGCCGGCGATTACGATGCGGCCCGTCAACGCGGACGCATTGAGCGCGGAGCCGAGCAGTCCGACAGTCACCAGGAGAATCAGCAGCGAGTGTTTCGATATCGTCATTGTCATCCCCCTCGCCAACATGATACCACCGAAGCGGTCCGGCGTGTGCCAACCGCTTGCCCGCATGTACACCTCGGTGGCAGCCGGCATTCTCTATCTCGGGAAGAAAATCATTGACCAACCCTGCACGGTCTGATAGAAGCCAAAGGACGGCTACGTAAATGTTCTTGCCCTCCACACCGGGAATGTTTCCATGCAGGCGATTGAGCAACCCTGGACCCGCAGAACTCTTCTGAAGACTTCCATCGCCGGCCTGTTGCTCTTGACCGGCGGATGGGTGCGTCCCGCTCTGCTGCGAGCCGATGAATTCCCCGAAGGGCAACTGTCCTTTTATAACGTCCATACGGACGAACGGTTGCATGTCCGTTATCGTGATGACGCCGGACGCTACGACCTGTCGGCTCTCGACGACGTCAACCATATCCTGCGATGCCACCATACCGGGGAAGTGGCGGCCATCGATCCGCGCTTGTTGGAACATGTCAATCTTGTCCAGAAGTCCCTGGGCGGACAGGGAGAGATTCATGTCATTTCCGGGTATCGCTCACCGGAATACAACGCCTTGCTCGTGAGAAAGATGCGGCGTGCCGCGCACCACAGCTATCATGTCGAAGGACAGGCAGTCGATTTCTTCATCCCGGGCGTGAAACCTCGCGTCATCCGGCATGCCGCGTTGAAGCTGCAGTATGGGGGAGTCGGGTACTATCCCCGCGCCAGCTTTATTCATCTCGATTGCGGTCCGTTCAGGTCTTGGTAATCGTTTTCTCGCGTGAGATCGGAGAGTTCCGTGAAGGATCGTCCGTTGTCGAAACCATGGAACGGTGCGGCCTTCGCAGCTTGTCTGGTGATGGCCGGCACGGCCGCCATGGCAGCCGACCGCTCGTCTCACACGTCCGCCCCGACGGTTGAGAACGGCGCCCAAGTCTCGTTGGAATATACGTTGAAGCTCGAAGACATGACGGTGCTGGAATCCAACGTCGGCAAGGAACCGATGATCTATCACCAGGGAGCTCACGAAATCGTCCCTGGCTTGGAGCGCTCGCTGGAAGGACTCTCCAAGGGGGACAAGAAGCGCGTCACCGTCAAACCGGCCGACGGATACGGCGAGATCGATCCCGGTGCGGTTCAGGAGGTCAAGAGGACGCTGATACCGGCCGCCGCACAAAAAGTCGGCGCCCAGCTCGAGGCCAAAAGCCCCGACGGGCACTCGACCTTCCCTCGAGTCAAAGAAGTCAAGGACGACACCGTCGTGCTCGACTTCAACCATCCTCTGGCCGGCAAGACGCTGGTGTTCGACGTGACCGTGCTCGACGTCAAACCCGGCACCAAGCCCTAACACCCCCACTCATTCGCAGTTACCATCGGCATGTTGACCCTCAACGACAGCCATGATGTCTGATGTTGCGCTGGCGCTCCTGATCTTCGGCCTGTCCTATTTTCTGATCGTCACCGAGCGAATCCACAAAACGGTCGTCGCCATTGCGGGGGCGGCTCTCATGATCGCCGCCGGCGTCGTCACGCAAGACGAAGCCTTCTATAGTCATGAATTCGGCGTCGACTATAACGTCGTGTTCCTGTTGATCGGCATGATGGTGATCGTGAACATCATCCGGGACACGGGGCTGTTCGAAGTACTGGCGGTCTGGGCCGCGCAGCGGGCCGACGCCAAGCCGTTTCGCATGATGCTGCTGCTGGGCATTGTGACGGCCGTCCTGTCGGCGATGCTGGACAACGTGACGACCGTCTTGTTGATGGCGCCTGTCACCTTGTCGCTCACGAAGCGGCTTCAATTGAACCCGGTCCCATTCCTCATCGTCGAAGCCCTCGCGTCGAATATCGGCGGTACGGCGACGCTCGTCGGCGACCCGCCCAATATCATGATCGCCAGCAAGGCGCGCTTCGGATACCTGGATTTCCTCTACGTGCTCGGGCCGATCGTCGTGATCATCATGTCGGTCTTTCTCGGGGCACTATGGTTTGTGTTCGGACGGACCATGGAAGTCCCTCCACGGCTCCGTGAAGACATCCTGGCCTCACAAGCAACCGTCGCCGTGCAGGACCGGACGTTGCTGCATCGATGCGTCTGGCTCCTCGGCATCGTCAACCTGGCCTTTTGCCTGCACGGTCCGCTCCATCTGCAGCCGGCCACGATCGCCCTCCTTGGCGCAAGTCTGTTCATGCTCCTTGGCAGGAACCGTCACAAGAGCGGCGATGCGGAAGACTTGTCCTATCTCGCCGATATCGAATGGAAGACGATCTTCTTTTTTATCGGACTGTTCATTCTCGTGGGAGGCTTGGTCAAAACGGGCGTGATCCGCCATCTTGCGAGCGAGTTGGTCTCGCTCACGAGAGGGAACGTCGCAACCTCGACATTGGCCGTACTTTGGGGCTCGGCCTTCCTGTCCGCCGCCGTCGACAATATTCCGTATGTCGCGGCCATGAATCCATTGATCGTGGATCTGGCCCGCTCTCTACATCCTGATATCGGCAACGATGAGACCCTCGTCCATCAACCGGACGTGCTGCCGCTCTGGTGGGCGTTGGCGCTCGGCGCGTGCCTCGGCGGGAACGCGACCATCATTGGAGCCAGCGCGAACGTCGTGATCGTGGACTTGGCCCGTCAAGCCGGCTATCACATCAGCTTCCGGCAGTTCATGACCTTCGGATTCCCCGTGATGATCGGATCGATCCTGATCAGCTCAGCATATCTGTGGTTAATCTTCCTGCGATGAGCCGCCTTCAACCGCCGCCCCGGCACATCCAAAACTTCTTACATGAATTGCACGGCCTCATGAATGGCCTGATACAACTTGTCGACTGCAGCCTCTTTCGTGATCAACATCATGGCTCCGGCTCTGACCATGGCAATTGACGATTCCCGATCGGCGTTGATCGAAAGACCGATGATGTTGATACTGGGATACCGGGCCTTGATTTTCGATGTGGCCTCAACGCCATTGACCCCCGGCATATTCACATCCATAACCACGACATGGGGTTGGATTCTCTCAACTGCTTCGACGGCCTCTTCTCCATTGCAAGCTTCGCCCACGATTTCCACATCGGCATAGCTTCCCAACAAACTCCGCAATCCCTCACGCACGATGGCATGGTCGTCCACCAGAAGAAGCCGAATGGGGGTGCCTCTTCGTGCATGGCGTCGATCCGTAGGCTGACTGACTGCCGGGGATATCGGCTTCTCGTGTTCGCCGGCGGTGTGCTTACGTGAATACAACGGTACTGCGATCGGTAACGTGAGGATCGCCTGCGTGCCTTTTCCTACGCCGGAGCGGATCTCAAGAGTCCCGCCGAGCGCCGTCATGCGTTCATGGATACTGAGCAGGCCGAACTTGGACGAGAGATCTCCGCTGGACGCTCTATGCATCGCCAGAGCGCCGGGATCGAAACCCGTCCCTCGATCGACGACTTCAATGATCAGTCGGTTCTCTCGAACATCCATCCGCACGGCGGCACAGTCGGTTCCGGCATACTTGGCCGCGTTAATCAACAATTCGCGCACCGATTGGAACAAGAGCACGGCATGGGCTTCCGGCAAGGGGATATGCTCCTCCTGCGTCTCCACCGATACGGACAGGTTCATCTTCTGTATCCATTCGGCCAGCCACTTGATTCCCGCGACCAATCCGTATGCGCGCAGCACCGGCGGGCTCAATTCAGCGACCAACGAGCGCGAATACGCGAGCGCATGGCTCACGGTTTCGTCCAACTCTTCGAGAAGCTGTAGCCCGGAAGGCATCGATTGCACCAACCGTTTGCCCCGGCCGAGTTTGAATTTGCACATCACGAGCAGTTGTTGCAGATGGTCGTGCAATTGGGCGGCGAAGCGCTGGCGCTCGCGTTGTTCCGTGAGAGTCAGTTCCGTCGCCAGCGCACGAAGTCGCTCCTGGGACTTGAGCAATTCGGCGGTGCGCTCGACGACTTGCCGTTCCAGCTCTTCCGCAAAATGCACCAGCCGCACCTGTGCCGTCTTCCGAGCGGTAATGTCGGAGTGCACACCGATCACGCGTATCGGGCTGCCTTTGTGATCCGTGACGAGCGCGCCTTGTCCGCTGATCCACCGGACACCGCCATCGGGACGGACGATCCGGAACTCCTCTGAAAAGCGACCCGTGACTTCGATGGCGATCATTCCATTCATGACTCGTTCTCTGTCGTCGGGGTGCAGCAACGAAAAGAATCGCTCGACAGATTTCGGAGTCCGGTCGTCTTCTACGCCGAAGAGATCGAAATGCTTTTCATCCCATGTCATGGTTCCCGTCGCCATATCGATGTCCCACGCGCCCATATGACCGGCCGCCAGCGCCGTCCGCAGGTGTTGTTCGCTCTTGCGCAGGGCGTCTTCCGTGTGGTGCAAGGCGGTGACATCGGTGACCGTGACCATCACGCGTTGCCAGTCGCAGTCGCGTTTCGGCACGACGAGGGTAAACAGTACGGACAGATCCTCGCCGTCCAATGTTCGTAGCGGCGCCCGGGCTCGATAGATATCGCGTCCTTCCCAGACCGCAATCAGCTCTTCTCCAAAGACGTCCACGGTCTGGGGAACAAAAATGCGGTCCAATGCGCCCAACACATCCACTTTCGACTTCGCTTTGAACAGATGAAGGGTGTATCCATTCACATCGGTAATCTTGATTCGTTGAAGGGCGTCCATGACCAAGCCGGGATGCTTCTCCAAATGCTCGCGAAGATCCGTCACTCCACCCGCCCGCAGATCGCCAAGGAAGCGACAGACTGCGGTCCAATCCTCTTCGAAGATCGCGACACCGACGGTTTCGAAGATATACTGGTATCGCTCCTCACTGACCTGCAGATCGGCTTCGGCGCGTTTTTGGGCCGTGATGTCCGTGACCAGCACGCCGACGCCAAGGACAGCGCCTTCGGGGTCGCGGTGCGGCGTATACACCGCATGAATCCAGCGGGTTCCACCGTGACGATAGGGAATCTCCGTCTCGTAGTCCACGAGTTCTCCGGCATAGGCTTGATCCAGTCTCGGACGAATGATGTCCCAGGCCTGTTCACCGACCAACTCCTGCACGGGTAACCCGACGATGTGGTCTTTGGACAGCCCGAACCACGCCGTGAATGCGTCGTTGACGGAACGGTATCGGCGTTCCAGATCCAAATAAAAGATGCGGGCCGGCACTCCGACGTCCAGACCTTCGCATTTTCCTTCATGATGACGAAACGTTTTCTCGGCCTGCTTCCGTTCCGTAATGTCCGCGTTGATTTCAAGAATGGAGACGGGCTCGCCCGCATCGTTCTGTTGGATGATCCAGTGGCTCATCACGACGACGATGCGCCCGTCCTTCCTGCGGTGGAGCAGCTCACCGTGCCAGGTGCCTTCGCGCATGAGCATCGTCTCTATTTCGGGCAACGGTCTGGGATACACCGTCTGTAATCGATCGTGCAAGGACATGCCGAGCGCTTCGTGAGGTTCAAATCCATACAGACGCTGCGCGCCACGGCTCCAGAAAACAATATGGTTGTCAAGATCGCGTATGAGGACGATCGAGAGGTCCAGCCACCGTTCTTGGCGACGTAGTTCGCCGGCTTCTTTCCACAGCATTCTTTCTTCGAGTCGCGTCCGCTCGTGTTCCATGAGATCCACGTGCAAATGGTCTGAATTCGCCGAAGGTCGGCTAGGGAAGGGGCGATTCTATGCCTCACCTTATGGCAGGAGTGCTAGGGATATCCCTAGCAGGCTTAATTGTCTGCGTCGTGGAAACGAGCTGCTTATGTTGAATGAAATCGATAGCGAAGAAAGAGGTGGCCGGAGCCGGCGCGCTTGATGGAGAGCAGACGGCCCCACAAGGCGTCGTCCGGACCCCAAGAAATCGGACCGGAGAAATTGGGTCGTTCCCTCCGGGCGCCTTCTCCAACGATTTGAGGAGCGACGGTGAGAAACAATTCGTCCACCACGCCCTCGCGCAAGAAAGAAGAGAACAGCATCGGCCCCCCTTCGTGAAGGAGCAGCTTGACGCCGTAGCGATCATAAAGGAGCGCCAGCATATCGCGTGGGTTGGACAATTCTTCGCCGGGAAGTACGTGAACCGGTACGGGGAGGACGGGACCGTATTTACTCTTTAATGCGCTCTCCCCCCGACCCGTCGTCAAAACAAGACTGTCGACATCATGCCGCCGGAACAACGGTTCGTTCAGGCTCACATGGCCCAACCCGCTCACGATCACGTTCAACGGATGAGCGGATTTCTTTCCTCGATGCATTCGGAACGTTTCGAACTCGCGTTCTAATTTGGGATAAATGTATCCGGCGGTCCAGACATGGCCCGGTCCGTTCCGGAACGTCCCTTCTCCGACCAGAACGGCATCGGCACACGATCGCAAGAGCCCCATGACAAACGTATCCGCCTCATTCCGGCCGCTGATTTCGCCTCCGCCCGACTGACCGGGAATCTTGAACGACACGACTCCATCGAGCGTTTGAACGAAATTCCCGATGACGAGAGGGCGATTTCGAGGGGCAGGGGAGAAGACGAGATCTCCGTCATAGCACCGCCTTAACGTTTCCGGAAGACTGATGGGTGAAGCGGGTTCCGATCCATCGTAGACTGTCCAGATGCGCATGGGCTTCCCGCTCCTGCGACCAGAGTACGAGAAGAACAGCACCCCGCTTGCTGGGAAAGACCCAAGGTCGGCACGCCTTCCGACTCCGTGTCCGTTGCGGCATTACGGCAGTAACTCCGATTAAATAGCTTTTACCCAGGGCTCGCCCTAGTAGGGGCTACCGGAAGAGCCTGCTACGTTCAACAACACCACGGCAAGATTCGGCGAGCTCCGCATGTGCCATGCCTGTCGACCGGAGGGCTTTTCTATGCGCCTCTTCATCCCGACCGTGCTCGTGCTCCTTTCTCTGACGGCGGCTGCCTGTGGATCGACCGTGCAGCCCGGGCAGCGAGGACTTCGGTGGTATCCATTTTCCGGCGGCCTCTCCACCGAACCCTTGAACAATGGATTCTTCTGGCGCGCTCCGTGGAACGACGTCTACGTGTATGACGTGAAATGGCAAAGTTATAAGGAAACGGTCGACGCGCTGAGCTCGGACGATCTTCAAGTCAACATCAAGGCGGTGATCATCCTCCGTCCTATTCCACAGGAGATTCACTTTTTAGCCACCGAGGTGGGAACAGACTTCTACGGGCGGGTCGTACGGCCGGAATTCATGGCGGCCGTCCGCAGCGTCGTCTCGGGGTACCCCATGGTCACCGTTCCGGAAAACAGCGTCGAAATCGCCAGTAAGGTGCAAGCCGTCGTCGTGGAAAAATTGAAGGGACGGCATTTGGAGATCCAGAGCGTGGCGCTGGCCGATGTCGATTTCCCGCAGATCGTACTGAACGCCATCGAGCAAAAGCAGGCGAAGGAGCAGCAAAAGGAACAGAAGGAATTCGAATTGGTGATCGCCGAACGAGACGCGGAAATCGCCAGGCGCCGAGCCCGTGGAGAAGGCGATGCGATCCGCATTCGGGCTGAAGGCGAGGCGGAGGGCATGCGGATTCGGGCCGAGGGTCAGGCGAAAGCGCAAGAGCGCATCACGCAAACGCTGACGGCCGACTACCTTCGATACAAGCTGTACGACAGCCAGAATGCAAAGATCATCCTGATACCGGACCAATTCAAGATGCCGATCGTCGTGAATCCGGGACCGAGCCAACCAGGACAGGAGGACTCTGCGCCACAGGATCACCGGCTGTCCTCGCAAAAAGAGAACCAGACGATTCCGTGAGGGAAGCATACTGGCACCAATTTAGCCCATGGCCACGGGTCATCGGTACAAAGAGAGCGTTCGTCACCCACCTTCCGTTCTCATCCCAATTCGCCTCGTGCCCCAGCTCGCTCCCCCGCGGTTCCGACCGAGCCGGCAGACCGCTTTTCACCACGAAGAACGAAGATGAGTGTGCGGCATTTCGACATCACGCAAGGCGGAATCCTGATCGCGCTTGTCATGCTGTGTGAGATCGGTTGCACCAATCGTGAGTTCACGAGAACGCCCCGCACGGGGACGGAACAATTGCTTCTGAGCCACGCACTGGAGCAGAGCATGAAGGCGCTCGAGCCGCCGTCCCCGCCGCCTGCCACTGTCGCGGTCGACATCGTCGGATTCGTGGGTCAGCGCCAGATTTTTCAGCCCAATATGTTGTCCAACGGGCCCATGATCAACAACAACACCACGGTGACCACCGGCTCTCCCGCACCGGAAGCGAATCCTCCGACGGTCCGTCCGTTGGGCTCTGATTTGATCGTGATGCAAGGGTTTATAGAGGGGCGCCTCGCGGATTTGGGCTACGCGGTCGTCGACCGGCGGGAAGACGCGGATCTGTGGATCCGAGTGATCGTGTTGGCGCTGGGAACGGACCAGGGTCAGAGTTTTTTCGGTATGCCCGCCATTCAAAGCACGGTCATTCCGTTTTCAACCCCGGCGCTGACGATTTATGAGGCGCAACGCCAGATCGCCTACGTGAGATACCGGCTACAGGTATACGATGCCCGGGCGAAGACCTGGCATGTCCCGAGTCCGTGGTACGACGGCTCGGCCTACTACAATCAATACACGCTGTTCTTTTTCATCAATTTTCGCGGGACCGATATTCAGGACGTTCCGCAACTGCAGTGAGATCGTCCAGCAGGCGTCGGACCTTCATCCCTCGACCTTGATCGTGATAGATGCCGCCGCCCAGTCCGGAGCAGGCCGCGGAGTGTCCGTTTGAACGGTCGTCGGGACAGCCGTCTGCGGTTGCCGGACCGGCTCCGCAACCGGTTCCTGTGGCGGTGGCGTGGCTCCGGCGGCGGGCGCGGATGCCATTTCTCCCGGCACATGCGGCGTAGGATCGTAGACCGTCACAATTCCTCGAACTGCCCGACGCGCGAGTCCATCCCGCAGTCCTTGGAAGTCCTGAACGACGGATCGTGTTCCGACCTTTCCCTTCGTTTTGACTGCAGCGGCTTGGATGTCCTTGATCCGCTGGCGGATCATGTTGGCCGTTTCGAGGTCCGTACTGCTGAAGACCCGGACGGTATCCATGCCTTTCGGCGGACTATAGTCCCAATAAAACCCGGCCTTGTTCGAATCAAGCAATGAATCCGGGATGAGAACCGGGGCGCCCGCCTTGATGAATCCATCGGGATAGAAATCCGGCTTGGCATAGTCGTTGGGAAACAACAGATTCACTCCGCCCTCGGAGTCCACGTCGATAATCGTCAGATACGCATCGGCATTCACGCTGACTTCCAATTGCAGCGTGTTCTCCGCCGTCCGGGGTTTGCCCGACTTCCGAATACGATAGCGCGCCGGCTGCGTGTCAGCCGCCACAACGGCAATGCCTCGCGTTCCGATCTTCGGCTTCGTGGCCGCCGGGGCGTTCGCGACGCGCAACTCGATCTTGAGCTGCGAGGACGGATTGTCGAGGGTCAGCAATTCCGACGCCGTGGCGGACCGTGTGACGACAAGGGCGAGTCCGGCTCCCCAAGCGGCTCCATCGCCGCCGAAGGAACCGACAACCTGTAGCCCATCGGCGGTCAATAATTGAATGTCACGATCCTGTTGTTGCACCAAGTAGCGGGGAGATTGATCGGCTCCCACCAATTCAGCATTCGGAAGATATTGAGCGAGCGTCTCCTCGATCTGCTTTCTCCTCGACCCCGCCGTGTCAAGGATGTGGATCGGGATTCTTTCTCCGGTCGGCGCCGGCATCAAGGAAACAGCCCGGGACTTATCGGCAATCTTCTTATCCGCGGGATGGTACGTGGTCTTCACGTCCTTGCCGGCGACATCCGTTACCGTCGCGATCGCCACGGCTTGCCCCGGCCGGAAATTGACCTCGCCCGGGGGATAGATCGCCCATGTCGAACCGGGAGCGGCGCCCAGGAGCAGCCCGTTGACCAAGGTGGCGCGTCCTGCGTCGGCCCCAATCACGTCGAGCCAGGCCAACCGGGATGCAGGCCGGGTGTCCGCGGCGGTCGCCGCGCCGCCCTGCGCAGCAAGCAACGGCATATCGAGCAACTCCGGCGGCGCTTCGAGTTGAGGCTCCGGCATCGAAGCCCGCCCGAAGTGCGTTTGAATACGCTTCAATTCCGTTTCGATCCCGCGAAAAATCTCGCGGGGAGAGGCGGCGGCCGGCGATGCGCTGAGGCTTTTCGACAGCGCATACGAGAAAAAGCCGTGATACCGTCCGTCGACCGGACCGTCCAGGGCCTCTTGATGGGACGCCGCGCCGGTCATCAACACATAATGAGCCGGGAGCATTTGAATCGTGCCCCTCGTTCGCACGCCGGAATCCGAGAGATGCCGATAGAGCTCCACACGAGTGTCCTGCGGCACCGAACGCGTGCGGATGTCGAGAGAACGCGTCGCCGTGCCGGAATGGCACGAGTCCAGGACAATGAAGGCATGCTTGGTCGACAACCGGGAAAAAATCGCGTCGAGCTCGTCGTCGGTGATATCGGGGACCGTGCCGGTTCGGCCGTCCTGGGGCACCAATGTTTCATCCAGCTTGTCGTCCGGCTCATCGCCGTTGAGGTCGGCCACCTGGGACCCGTGGCCGGAGTAGTGAATGTAGACGGTATCGTTCGGTCCCGTTTCGCCGACAAATTGCTTCAGGGCCGCGAGAATACCGTCTCGTGTCGCCTGTTCGTCCTTCAGGAATTGAATGTTGGATTCCGGGAACCCCCATCGAGTGATGAGCACCTGCCTCATCGTTTCAACGTCGTTCAGCGACCCTTGCAGCTTGGGAACCGCACGATATTTATTGATGCCGATCAGAAGAGCGCGTTTTGTGCCGCCGCGCTGGTCCTGCGCGGGCTGAGCCGCCACCCATTGATCGTCCCTGACGGTCCAGAGGGCGACAAGAAGAACCAAGACGGCGCGAAACCGGATTGCAGCGCTCATCGCATCACCTTGTAAGAGATGGACGGACATCCATGGTTACTGGTCGGTCGTCGCGATGGCTATACTGGTTCATGGCGTATAGATTTCGGCCTTCACGATGACGTCGCTTCGTGCACGCAAAAGCTTCAGCGTCCGGGCGGCAAGGGATGGACTTCCACCGGCCGCTTCGATCACATAGGCATCGTCCGACGTGGGGCCGTCGACGATCCGACCGCGAATGGCGCGCAGCACATCTCGAATCTGACTCTCGCTGGCCTGCTCCTCAAACATGACGACGAACGTCGAGGTCGGGCTACCAATCGATCGAGTGGAAATCTCCTCGGATGGCGGCGTCGGCGCGGTCAACCACAGGAGCAACGCGAGTTGCCCCACGATCATGGTCACCGCCAGGGTGGGAACCCACCGCGGAACAAACAGACCGCCTATCCACCGGTCGAAGCGCTGAAGCCGTGATTCGCGTATCGTGTCGGTCGGCCGCCCGGCCGAGGCTTCATCCGCCGCCCGTGCAAGAACGGATTGTGCCAGTCGGGGAGAGGACTCCGGCTGCGATCCATACCAGGCCGCAAGCTGGTTCTTCATGTGCGTCAGTTCTTCAAGTTCTCTGCGGCATGTCTCGCAGATTTCCAGATGGCGAGCCACCTGCCGCTGTTCCTGTTCCTGGAGCGTTCCCGTGGCATACCAGGGAAGCAGCGTCGCTTCCGGATGGATGTCGGCGGGCAGCGTTTCAGGCTCATTCATGAGATCGGTTCTTTCTGGCCCAGCCGTTCCAGATGCCGCTTGAGTTGCTGCTTGGCATAAAAGACACGGGTCTTGACCGTATTCGCCGGAATAGAAAGGAGAGATCCGATCTCGTCATAGGGCAACTCTTCGTAAAACACCAGCCGCAACACTTCCCGGTGATCGGGAGACAATGCAGCCAGCGCGCTCTGCATCGCGCGCTCCACTTGCTTGCGATGCACATCGTCCAACGGTGTCTCGTGAGGGGAAGGAATATCGGCTGCGGTCTCGAGATCCACGTCGCGATGGCGGCGTCCCAACCGCCGTAAGGCATCCAGCGCCTTGTGGCGGGCGATGCCGAAAATCCATGTCGAGACTCGTGAACGTCTTGTATAGCCTCCGGCCCCGCGCCACACCGCGATCATCGTTTCACCGGTCACATCCTCTGCCGTCGTCTGGTCGTCTACCAGCGTGAGCACATAACGATACACGCGCGTTTCGTACAGCCGATAGAGTGATTCGAATGCGGTCAATTCGCCGGACGCCGCGGCCGTCAAGAGACGCGCCTCCGAATCTTCACGTCCGTGAGTCGTTTCCATCACCGTCCGAGTTCAGACCATCGCGCTGACACCCCGAAAATGCCCCTGCTGTAGCATAGATACGCGTATGCCGACAATAGGCCCACGGTTGACCCCCTACGGACATGGGACTACAATCGCGTGAACCTTTCCCGAGATTCCGCGACAGACGGGACACAGGAACGTCGCGTATGCCGGACCAATCGCCCAGCAGTCGAGGAATCAACGTGAGACGCCCGTCCATGTGGTTGTTCATGGGCATTCTCCTTCTCTCATCCTGCGCGGCCGCACCGTTTCTCATCCCCGCCGCAATCGAATTTGCCCGCAACATGCTGGTGACGAGCAACAAGAACTACGGCGGAAAATATTCAGCGGATATGAATCAAATGATGATGCGGCTCAGTACTCCCTATGTGGCCATGGGTTTACCGCCGGGGACGCCGCAAACGGCGCTGATCCCTCCCACCATGCTGCAGCAACAACAGCAACAGCAACAGGCGATGATGAATCAACAGATGGGTCAAATGCCCGGACAGTTCGGGCAAGGGATGCCCGGCCAGCCTGGTATGGGTACGGGGATGCCCGGCGCTCCAATGGATCCCTACTCACAGACAGGCGGGCCGAACACAGGTTTCGGACAGCAGCCAGGCGTTGGATACGGGATGCAAGGCGCTCAGCCCGGCTATCAAGGACAGCAAGGGTATTACGATCCCAACAATCCATACATGCCTCCCGGCACGAACATTCAGGCGCCGGCGTATGGGATGCAGCAATTCAACAATCCCTACGGCAGTCAGTATGGCCAAGTCGGAGCGCAGCCTTACGGACAGATGGGCGGCTATTTTCAGCAACCCAATTACCCTCCGCAAGGCATGCCTCTTCAGCCCGGCTATCCCGCCGCCGCGCCCGGTAGTAACGCGCCCGCGCCCATGCCCGGATATCCGATGCAAGGCATGCCGGGCTACCAACAACAAGGCATGGGAAACCAAGCCTTTCAGCAGCCGATGATGCAGCAGCCCATGATGCAGGGCTATCCGCAACAAGGCATGCAGCCCTTTCAGCAGCAGCAGATGACGCCGAACTACCAACAGCCCGTCGCGGCGTCTCCGTACGGATACTCCGGACAGATGCCCACTATGGGCGCCGGCTATCCGGGACAAATTTATCCTCGCTCCGTAGCCGGCCCGCCGGAACCGGTGACCTTGGACGTCGCCCTCGTCCGTCAAGCCGCTTCGGACAAAGGCAAAGAAGTGAAATTGATTCACGACGGCGAAACGTTGCGGGGTGAAAAAGACGGGGACCGGTTCAAGATCATCGTACGAACCAACTGCGAATGCTTCGTCTATATCATTTCAGTCGATGGATCAGGATGGGCTCAGCCGGTGTTTCCGATTGCCAACGGCACGGTGAGCAATCCCATTAAGCCGGAGACGGAACAGGCGTTTCCGGAAGGGCAGTACTGGTACCAGCTCGATCAATATAAAGGAATCGAAACGTTCTTCTTCGTAGCCTCGCCGGCCCGCCGGACCGATATCGAGGAAAGTTTCGCGCAACTGTCCGGACAGCAACGGCCCGCCGGGCAAGTGGCGGCCAAGGTCGAGGAGCCGGCCGTTATTCCGAACGGCTTCGACAAGACTCAGACCGCCAAAGCGGCTCTGGAGGTTCGCAACGAGGGGCAGCAACAAGTGGAGATCACGCCGCTCTCATATGTCGCCGCCAAAGCAGGAGAGGATGTTCGGGTCACCCGCTGGTTCAACCATCAATAGGGAAGCAGATTCGAAAGAAGAAATGGCACTCACATGGCCGGTGACTCTTAGACTCGCTCGGCTCCTGACTCTGGTCGCAGGATCATCGATCTCCCTCGCCTCGTTTCCTGCCTTCAGTCTCGGCCAGGTCTTTCCACCGCGGCCGAACACGCAGTCGGTGCCCGCTCCCTCACAGCCGGCGCCCGCCATCCCCCAGCAAACACCAGGCAGGCAGCCTATTCCCACACCGCAAGCATCTCCCCAAGGTATGACGCCAAACGCCTTCCAACCGCCGCCGGCACCGGCGCCGTTGCTCAAGACCATCCCGTTCAGCAGCCTCCTGGGAGGGGATCTCTCGAAATCGTTCATCCAACTGACGAACCTACGGGGCCAAGTCGATTCGAATTTTGTGATCGGACGGAGCCTGGCCGGACGATTTACCGTACCGCCCTATATCCATGAAGCTTCGAACGGCGCGCGTGTCTACGTGCATGCCAATGGATTGTCCCATCCACCGATCGTCAAATCGGAAGGCAATGAGCTCCATCTCGAGTTCCACTTTCCTTCGATGCAACTCAAGACCTATTACAAGGATTACTCACCGGAAGGCGATCAGGCGGTCGGCGATACCGTAGGCGAAAACGTCATCGTCGACGTGTTTTTGACGCCGATCACGAACAATCTCGGGTTTCCCACGTATCATTCCGCCCGCACGGCGTTTCGGGGACAACTGAAATCGCAGGAGAAATGCGTCTACTGGTTCGATGTCATCTTCCCCATCAACATCTGCGACGTGTCGAAGAAGTATCTCGAGACCCTGGGAGCGGCGATTGAGAACGGCATACGAGAAGCGTTGCTGCATCCGCAAAGTAGAAATCAGTTCGATCAGGTCGTCTGGCAATCCCTGCGCGCCGATCTTCTCACACAAGCGGGCGTCAATCCGATGAGTCCCGCTCAAATCATGGTAATTGAATCCTCCTTCCGCGGCACGGATTACGTCGTGAAATACCTGCCCAGGTAGCGCACACAGATCAGCCCAAACCAGCTCCTGGAACGCATTTTCAATCTCTCATTGGCCGGCAATCTCACCACATCGCAGACTTCTTTTGCAGATAGAAGGCACTTGTGGCCGCGCGCCGAAGGTCGATCAGCGTTCGCCGGATTTTCCCTTCCGCCGATCGGCGTACTCTCGCAATGGCGATGACCTTGCCAGGGCACGGGTTAGCTGCTGAATGCTATCAGTTAAGGACTCTCGGAACACATTTCCGACGGCAGCCTTCCGGTCAGAACTGTAGTCTGTAATGGTGTCCTTGGTATGAACTTTCGACTTGAACGTCTCGGTAAGAAACTGTTGCCCTTGACTGCTTGAAACCGTCGCACTGAGTTCCGCATGGCCTTCATAGGTGTCGGAGGGAGTAATAAAGATAATAAGGAGAGGGTATAAGGGACCGGTCGCGTACAATGTCCTTCGAGATCCGCAATGTCCTTCTGCCTGCAGTTCAGGGATGGCAACTTCAATAAGCACGTCATCTTCCCTGGCTTGGCTTTTGTCATCAACGACTTGGACAGACTCAAAAAGTTGCGAGAACGCTTGCGTCAATCCTGTTTTCAGTTCCGATCCAATGGGTACAGCAAAGGTTCCGGCGCAGGACACCTCCGGCGTCGATACGGCGTTTCTGATGTTATCGGGCATAAGGAGCGCGGAAGCCAGCGAGACCTTTCGTATGTTCAACGTATCAACGTTGGTATGCAGGGGCAACGGAGTTGGACCGCAGGATGAAAGTGCGAAACTCAAGATTCCAATCGTCACCATCCACATGGTCCCTGTCATAGCCCGGCTCTGCCGCAGGCGGTTTTGTACGTGAGTCTCGTCAGTACGTCGGAACGTGTCTTCCGTGCTGTCTCGTTTCAGCATCATAGACATCGCACCACCTTGCACTTCTCCTTCAAAAAGGGACCCAGTCAGATCAGCCACTTCACTCGCTGGCGACATCTGGAATAGTCCTTCTCCCTTAGTCCTGTCAATTTGCTTTGTCGATACATGCGCTCCCGGTCGAGCAGACACATCGCAGACGTTCGACACCAACGTTGCTGATAGGGCACTTATGATCGACGATGACATTACATCCAAGTGTCTTACATTCCTTTTCCGTCAAGTTGGATACAGAGAGTCTCCCAGGTAACGTTGACGCCCCTCCAGGTCTCGGCACCGCCCGATCTTGAACTTCTCCTTCATCGGCTGGCTTAACGGCTTGTTTTTTCGCGTCAGATGATGTGTTCGACATGTCTTCCGCCTGTGCAACATGATTCCACCCCGAAACACTTATCAGAGCACATATGAGTATAGAAATACCGTACGTTCTCCTCTTTAGCATCGACTTTAGCGTCGACATAACGCTTCTCCTTGTTTGGCATGGTTAACGAAACGTTCTGGTTTAGGCTGGCCATACGCCGTTCAAAGTGGTCTTGTGGCCGGTGGATGGAACTGCATTGTGGTGATTGAAACACTGTTCCTCTACGCTTCAAATCCTTTGCGGGCTGAAGATCTCAGCGCACGGATCACTGCAAAACAACGGGCGAGGCCAGGCCGAATACAACTAACTGAAACTTCTCATTCACGGTTGGCGCGCCGTCACGCCTGGTGGTGAGGAGGGTCACACCCGATGAATCCTTGAAGATGCCTGCGAAGAATCCGCTCGAAGTCTGAATCGCATAGCTACAGTTTCCCTGATCGATCAGCCGGAATTTTTCCCAGGCCTGTACTTGTGTCGCATCGGTATGAAAGATCGGCGCCGATCCACCGATGCAAGGGCCGCCAAACAGTCCGCCGCAATCCGGAGTGTAATACTTGCTGTTGTAGGTCGCGACTTGCCCGCCTCCTCCTACCGCGGTGACATAGTTTCTGCCGTTTGCCGTCTGCAGAGCATAGGTTCCATCGCCTTGCCGAATGAACTTGTATCTCATGTCTGCCTCTGCGGGTGTGTTATACAAGCCGAATCCGAGTTGGCCTTGCCAATGTGTGATGGCCAGAAATTCGCCGTCGGCAGCCATAACGCCATAGTCATATCCAGATCCAGGATCTCCGCATTTCACGACTCGAAACTGCTCCCAGGCCTGGATTTGTCTTGCGTCCGTATGAAACGCGTCCGCATATTTGCCGCCGGCTCCAACGGCCGTGACATAAAAACCTTTGATCGTATAGAGCGCATAGTAGCTGGGCGAGAAGTTGCCGACACCGAGGTCGAGAAACCGAAACCGCTCCCAATCTTTCGCTTGAGTCGCATCTGTATGAAAAACGCTTGTGGTAAGACCGCCTCCATTCATGACGGTAACATAATTGCCCTTGGCCGTCTGAATGCTCTTGTCGTAAGGCGTGCTAGGATACGTCACAATAAACTTGAACTTTTCCCATGGTCCGACCGTTGTCGATGCCGAGACGAGGATCGGATCGGCAGTCCGTCCTCCTCCGTCGATTGCAGTGACATAAAATCCGTTTTGAGTCCGCAGAGCAAACTCACCGGGCAGAGAAGTTGGAATCGTCAATACCCCCGGCACCATCACACGCCCGGTTGGGCTTGGCTGAAGGGCCGTGACGCCTCTTTCCTGCACATCTTCTGACGTCGATTCTGCCTGGCTACGCGCCTCCGCCGGAGCAACCTGTCCCTCTGCGGTAATGGTATCGGGCTTGTCATGGGAGGCATGTTGCGTCGAGCAGGATGCGGCAACACAGGATATGGCCAGCAATAAAATGGCAGTGCATTCTCTTCGCATGGCAGCTCCCTCGCCTTGTTAATTTGCTCAATGCACCATCGTCTAGCTCGAACGTCGCGATATCAGTCTGAACCCAATCCAGTCCGCATTCATGCCTTCCATGTCGGGAACAATGCTATTTTTTTAGCGGAGGTGCTGCGACCGATTGGGATTCAAGGGAATGGTTGCTAATTTATCTAGATAAAACGTAATGGGCACTCCAAGCGGTCCATTGCCCGTAGGCGAACTCAGTTGCGCCCGCACCTGCCAATGACAACCATATCCGCCCCGCGTAATATAGGCAGGGACCGTGATGCCATTGAGAAAGTCTTTTAAGGCGACCGGCCACTGATTGGTATACGAAGTGGTAGGACAGGTGAAAAAAAGATATACGTTTTCATTCCCCTGCAAAGGCGCCTTCACATTTTCAATAGTTCCCTTCACTTGGAATTGTCCCTCAACCACATGGCTCTCAGCTCTCGGCAAAATAATAATCGGCGCAGATAGAATTGCCGCGCTGCGATCGACACCCCCAAGGTTATTCGGTGTTGCTGTCCCCCTTAGCGCGGCGAGGGCAGTGCTATATTCCTGATTGAGCGCCGCGCGTTGTTGGGAGGTGAGCATCGAAGACAGCGGCACCAAGGTGTTCGTCGTATAAAAATCCTGGTTAAACCAATTATCGTAAGAGCCCAGCGAACCGCGCTTCTGAAATGTAATCGACGAACAAGTCAGGCCGGCTTCGCGCCACGGGTCCTCAAGGCAAGTCATTCCAGCCGTGTACGTCGCAACAATTTGGCCGGGATCGTTGCGCCAAATATTGACGGTTTCCATCGCCGCATGTGTCGTGGAATCGAAGGTGCCGACTGCTTTCCAAGACAAATAATCTATCGGATATGGAAAAGTGCTGCCGCCTTTGGGATCAGGATCTTTCTTGTCAACCTCACAATTGCCCTGGACAGTGTACGTCGCTTGCGCCAGGGAAAAATTTCCGCTTACCGATTGGATCGTGCAACCGGTAGTCAGTTGTGCACTCGGTGGGGCGGTAAAGGCTCCGTGGGCAAATGCCTCAACAGAAAAATAGAAAAATACGCACAAAGTCCATAGGCCGGTCCGGATTGAGGTGGTCTTGGTGTTTTTCAACGCGGAAGCAGGTGCGTGCGCTGGGCCGCCGGGGATGGTTGTACGCGCCGATATCCTCATAGCATTACCCTACTTTGGCTGGATTCTGATGTCCCTTCACCGATGGTCCTGTACGTCCGGGACAACGCCGAAATGGGCATGTAACGCTGATCAAAAGACCACAGCTAACCGGAACTTTGTCGCGTTTCTGATATCGCTGACGTTAGTCGAAAACACTCCCAAGGCTGTACCGGGCGCTGCCGTCGATTGACCGAGGTACTTCCCGCTGACGGTTTGAATGGCATAGGAACAGTCACCCTGATCGACAAAATTGAATTTCTCCCAGGCTTGGACCTGTGTCCGATCGGTGACCAGGTCATCAGAGGTTAGCGTGCCTGACGCGAGACCGCCGCCTTGGATCGCGGTGATGTAGTTCACCCCATTTGGAGTCAGAATTGCGTATGATCCATCGCTCTGCCTCATGAGCCGAAATTTCTGCCAATTATTATCAAACGGAGACGGCCGTAAATTGTAATCGGAGAGGACGCCGAGCGCGCCGGATACGAATACTCCTGCGCGTGTGACTTCACGTCCTCCGCCGCCGTACGCGAACAGAAATCCGTACGGATGAGATACCGCAGAGATTGTGTACTGATAGCCCGATCCCAGATCGCCACACTTCCATATATAGAATTCTTCCCAAGTGTTGATCTGCACAGCATCGCTGTGGATGGCGTCTGTGGTTTTCCCGCCTGCGCCCACTGCCGTCAAGTAATGCCCATTGACGGTTTGGATCGCATTCCTCCAGCCGTATTGATCCGGAATAAACTTGAATGTCTCCCACAATTGGACCTGTTTTGCATCGGTATGGAGAACTTCCGAGCTTCGGCCGCCTCCATCAACGGCGGTGAGATAGTTAAAGCTTGCAGTCTGAATGGCATACTGTTGAGGTAAACCGACGTGTCCTAAGACAAGGAACAGTCTGTATTGTTCCCAGGCTCCGGGTGACGTGGCATCAGTATGGACGACGTCCGTGGTGCGTCCGCCTCCGCCGACCGCTGTGAGATAGTTGCCGCCAAACGTCTGGATTGCGAAATGACCGGGCAACGCACTGATGGACAGAGGAGCGGCAGCTATTGCCGGCTGAAGAGGTCTGGCTTGCAATGGCGCGCTTACAGCGGGCGCAATGCCAGGAGGTACGGCCCGCTCTTGAACTTCCCCGGCCAGCTGATCCTTGCCCTCGTCCGCCTGCGTAACGTGAGTCATCTTCCCAGGCTCAGTAGAGGATTTCATCGAATCCCCGGCGCAGCCGGTCAGGGGGAGGAGCAACACACCTGTTACGAAGATAGAGAGAGGTCGACTATGTCGCATGCTGCACCTCTTGGAAGCAGGAACCAATAGAACATTCTGGTGTATTCGAAGCCTTGGTCTTTGCGGCACAGTGACCGGCCCGTTGGAAGCAGTGGCCTATTGGCGCAAACAACTGCATTCCACAACGCCCGTTGTATCGCATACGGCGGCTCCACCGCAGACATTCGTACTGAACATATTGTTGCAGTCCACATCGCCATGGCAGGTACAGGAAGTCTGACCACAACTGAAAGCCATGGTTCCACCCCTTGGAGGAATAGGCGACCGCGGTCCATTTAAGCGCGGGACGGCTTGGAGATAGCGTAAATTTTGCATGGGCACGGCGCGTTCTTGAATGGCCTTGTCCGAAGGAGCCGACGGACTGGTTGATTCGTCGGCGAAGACCGACGAGGCACTTGTAAGTGTCAGTGCGAAGGTGATCATCGCGAAACGAAGCCATCCTTTATGCGCATTCCCTTTCATGTCATGTCTCCTTTCGTCGTCGTTCCTGAGAGGTGTCATCGCAAACGCACGCCTAAGTGCCTTCTACTTGGTCTCAGCTGATGTATCCGATGGAGTAGTGGTACCACCCTCGGGTTGCTCGCCCTCGACACCACGACGCATCACCGGTGCATTCATACCTCCTTGAGGAAATCGGGACGTATTTGGCTGAGGATTCATCGGCGCAACTTTAACGTTTCCCCCAGGTATCTTGAGACTTCCACCAGGATTGATGGTCTTCGTCTCAATTTGTTCACAATCTTGGCCTCCATGATCGTTCTTCACGCAGCACATGAAGTCCCCGCTTGCGGTGCAGATCACTGTACCGCGGCACGCATAGATATCGCCCGTAAATGGACCGCAATTGCCGGGATGATTGACCGGTTCGGCCTGTGCCGGAGCGAAATAGAGAACAGAAATGCCCAGTAGCAGTACACGGATGCTGTCCGACATCATGTTTCGCATGACATTCTCCTTTGAGCTCAATAGTGTTTGTCCTCTTAGCGAATTTCCTTCCTGCTACAAATGGGATGCAGGGCGGACGTGGGGGCGGCCTTCGCATGGCTACCCCTTCGCTCAACGCACCATCATCAGCTCGAATGTCGCGGTATACCCAATTGAGGGTGCCGCATTCGGATCACTAATTCGGGTGGAGATCGCTCCGTTACCCGATACAGCCAGATACCAACCGCTGACGGTCTGTATGGTGTAGGCGCAGTCCCCACGGTCGACTATCCTGAATTTCTCCCAAGCTTGAACCTGAGTCGCGTCGGTGTGGACGTTATCGCCGCTTGCCAATCCACCTCCGCCGACGGCTGTGACGTAGTTGACGTGATTGGAAGTCTGGATGGCATACGATCCGTCACTCTGCTGAATCAGCCTGAATAATAACCAGTCAAGATGACCGCCACGGATGACCGCGTTCTTCACCTGGCCCCCGCCGTAGGCGGCCCCCAACATTGAATTTGAATCCCCCTCATGTCCCTTGGGCGTCATGGTGTATAGGAGACCTGATCCCAAGTCGCCGCACTTCACGAAGGTAAAATATTCCCAATCCTTCGCCAGAGTGGCATCGGAATGAAACGCACCTGTGGTTTTGCCGCCGCCTCCCAGCGCGGTGAGAAAGTAGCCTCCGGCGGAAGGCTGAATCGTGTAAGCAGCAACTCCTGGTATGGTGGACCGGCTCCACAGGAGGATGCCATCGGTCTGTTGTGGCGACGTGACCTCTGTTTGTACGACTTGCGAGGGATCGTACTGTCCTCCCATCCCCCACACAATGCTGAGGTAATATCCGCGGGCAGTTTGGATCGTGCTCAAGGTGTGATTAAGGTCGGTGACGACAGGTTGAACAGCCACCTTAAATTTTTCATCAGGTCCCGGTGTCGTTGCCGCCGTCACAACGGCGTCGATGGTATGATGTCCTCCGTCGCGCGCGGTGAGATATGTCTTCTTCGACGCCGTCCGTATGGCGAACTCGCCTGGCAGGACAAGGAATGTTGAGGGGTCCTCGGGTCTCACGCCTTGTACCAGGGGCTGCGGGACGGGCTTTCCGACAGGGTGTGGAACCGTTGGTGAAGGCGTAAATGGGCCTGACTGCATCCGCTGATCGCGGATGACGGCGCGCTCTTGTACTTCACCGGCCGCTTGTTGTTCTGCTTGAGCGATAGGGGAGGACGCCACCGTATCAGAAGGAGACTTTGCAGAGTCCGCAGCGCATCCGGCCAAGCCCATGACCAATACAGTCGTCCAATAGACAGTCCATGATCGACAGTCTCTCATTTCAGCATCTTACCTATGAGCCGGCACGTTTGGGGTGGCGCCGAGATTGAGCCAATATTGCCGAAATGCATACGTCACCGTGTAGTCAAGCGTGGCTTGGCAATCAGTAGTGCCACCAACTGAACGCACTAGCCCTTGATTGGACCTGTAAGTCTTACCTGGGACAAGAGTGCCCCCAGGGACTGGGAGTGGCGCGAAACCGGGGGGATAGTGGAAGCCTGTTTCTTCGTACCACACATATACAGGGTGCAAGTTTGCGGCGGCACTTACCTCTGGCCGAGCCCAGGCAAATTCATGGATCGTGAATGTTTCACGCTCTTGGGTCGCGAAATGAACTTTCTGATATGTCGCTTGATCCGGAGCAAACCACCTCAGATCGATCTGATTGGCACCTACAGTAGAACAGCCCATAATCAGCGTAAAAATAAGCGGAGTGATCGTCACGTCATATAGAGGATCGAGCGGGATATCCAAAGGGATGTTATAGCTGTATTGTCCACCGCCAGGTTTGGGTTCACTCAGTGTGATATCGAGATGCAGCGGCCGCGGTCTTCCATCTCCCTCCGGAAGAGCGCAAAAAAACGTGTTGCCGGCCGAGGGCACGTAGGTTTGCGTGACGCGTTGGCGGCAATATGATCCATACCCCGCTACACCCGAAGGAAAATAGCCGATGCTGATGGTGACTGGATTGGTGAGGGGAAGTCCGGGCGGCGTGGTCAGGATTGTCGACAGACTCCGGTAATCGTATCGGATGGCGTTGGCAACCGCAGCAATGTTGACCGAGGGAGGGGGGGAGCTTGGCGGAGGTAATGATTGGCCAGACAGGAGATTCGACGTCGTTACTGTAGGCGGCGTCGCAGGATGAAGGGGCGTAGTTAGACCAGGGTTGGCCGGCTGGGGGGATAGGGCTCCGCCCGGCCCCATACGAGGAACCGCCCGCTCTTGCACATCACCCGTGCCCGGCTCGTGCTGACTTCCCGTTTCTTGAGCGGAGGCGAGAGACGCGGGCGTGTCGAGTGCGTTCCTTGAATCCGCGACGCAACCGACGAGGGCCACAAGAAATAAACTGGTCACCCAGAGGCCAATTGATCGCTGATCTCTCATACTCCACCTCTCGGTTCCCAAAAGAGAAATGTTCACTGGCATGTTCAAACCAGCTACGGTCTCATCCTTGAGTATGCTTCCCATCAACTCGTTTATTCCTCCCGTCGCATCATTGCATAGCTGCTCGTGAGTCGACCGAATCAGATGAGAGGTTCGATGGGCTAAGCCATTTCATGGAAGTCTCCTTTGCCTAGTCGAATACCATGTATCGCCGCTTCCTATGTCCGCGGTCCGTCAACGGGCGGTGCCAGCGAATCCTGAAATTGTTCCTTTGGGATAGGAGCACATGCCCGAGCAGGTATCGCCCTCCGCTTTATGACAGGTGGATGTTTTTCCGTCTGTCGACGTGACCGAACAGCTTCCCTCTCCGCCATCGCAAGAGCAATTCATCATCACGTTGCCCGGTTTTGAAACGATCGTCGCTGGTTGATTCAGCTCACTGGCAGCTCCCACAGATATTTTGTCATCCATAATGGTTTGAGACTCCGTCTCAACTCCACGAGCCATGACGGAACCGAGTTGACCGCTCCTCTGCAGCATCAGCGCAGCCCTCGTGCCGCCCGATTTGTCATTCACACAATATCGAGCTGTCGAAGTCCGAATACCACCGGTAGCCGGGTCTTCGTAGCTGCAAGAGGCACCGTTATAGGCGCTACATGCAAATCCACCTGAGTTGGTAATGTCGATGATGCCTCCCTCGCCGGGTCCGCCGCATAGGCACGCTCATCGGTTGTAGATGACGGTTTGTTTAGGTTCAGCAAAAGCCACCTCGGCCGAGAAAAACCATGACACGAATCCGAGGTACACTAATATCAACAAGCTGCTATTTCGTCTGATTCGAACATGCGCATAGTCATTCATCGTCTCCTCCCCCTCTTGCTCAAAGTGAATGGCGTGCTGCTCTAGCTTGGTCTCTATTCCACATTGCGCACGCGAGTTATGGGGCCTGAATCTTTTCGTTGTGCATCATCGTGTCATCCGAGGGATCGAACGGGCTTGGTTGAATGACGGTCAGCTCAGCATCCGACTCTCCTTCCACGCCACGACTCATGACGGCGGTATTCGTCATCACACCTCCGGTGACTGCGGTCATGGTTGTTCCGATCTGGCACGTAAACTCACGGGACGCGCCTATAGGCAGAGGACCGGAATACTGAGCCAAATTACTGACGAACGGTAGCGACATCACCTGACTGGAATTACCAATGGTCGTTCTCATCGTGAACCCTGTGATCAGTGGCGGGCCGAATTTTGTGCTCGCTTGATTGGCATCGAGCTGGCAAATGATTCCCTGGGCTTGACCGGCATCGCACATGGCCCCTTCTTCGACGCCGGCCACATTGAGCGGACCCCAGTACGGCGTGTTGGGATTGCTGCACCCCATCACGATTTTGCCGCGAGCTGCGAACCCGCTCCAGCGGACGCGGGTATTGCCGGACAAGGTGGCGTCGGTCTTGCCCATCGTTTGGAGTATCCAATCCCGGAACGCAAAGACATCGGTAAAGACCGCTTCGCCGGTCGGCGTCTTGCAGTCTCCGACTGAGCCTTGCGACGCGACTCCGCGTACGACGGCACGCCCGTTCTCGACCGTCACAAACCCGGAGCCGCTGTCGCCGGGACAGAGCGACGCGCCGGCCGCGCTGGCTTCGACGTACAGTTGGGTGGGGGAGGCGAGTTGAGCGATGGGGCCTCGGAAGACCGCGGCTTGCCCGGGAGGGAGCGATCCATCGTGCCGGATCGAGGCTACCGTTCCGACCATGCCCGGCTGGCGCGGAGATCTCGGCAATCCGACGGTCTGAAGCACGAAGTTCACCGAGAAGGGCTGCGCGAGCTTGACCAGCGCAATGTCGTTGAGCTGGCTGGGATCGCTCGATGAATAGTTCGGGTGGACGAACACCCCGGGGTTTCTTTGTGAGCCGGCATGAGGATCCGGCATGCGCGTTTCTGTCTGCGTGTTGCCATAGGAATCAACTTTCGTATAGGTAAAGCTGCTGCCGACGTTCAGAATCACGCAATGGGCGGCGGTCAGGGCCCATTGCGGATCGATCAGCACGGCACCGCAGCCCTGCATCCGCACGACCCAGGGGTACTTGTAGTCAGGCTCATTGATGCCACCGACCACGGGCAATGGTCCCGTAGAAGGCGTTGGGGTCGACATTCGCTGGTTGCTGATTGTGGCAGTGGATGCGCCCATGGATACTGCCCGCTGCTGAACTTCGCCGGAGGAGGTGATGGTATCGGTAGCCGGCTTCGGTGAGTCGCTCGCGCAACCTGCCATACCCATGAGACATGAGATGACAACAATCCACGATGTGGAGCGATTTGGATGCATACAATACCTCCTCGGTGTTTTCTCATTCCGATCATAAGTCACGTACTTGACCATGCAGTAATCTCACAGGGATCGTCTTTAGGGGAATCATTCCGATCCATGTCTTGTCACTTCACCGCGTCAATGCAGACGCCCTTTGTTCCACCCTTGCAAACACATCGTTCCCGAAGAGCGCCGACATCAGGACAGGTATTATCTGTCACAGCTTGGCACCCCAATCCGGTACACTCGGCTTTTGTTAACGCCGAGAAGCTGCCGCCCGGTGTCACCACACTTCCGCCCGGCACCATACGACCCGGCATCGGTGCCCGCGAAAGACCGCGTTCTCCTATCTCAGGAGACGGACTAGCCGGATTTGCCATATCGCTGTCTGGCTGCTCACCCTCGACACCGCGACGCAGGATCTGGCCTTGACCCAGCGGTGCTTTCAGGCCTCCCTTTGGAAATTGTGTGGATCTTGCCGCTGTGGAACACCAGCATTTGGGGGCTGGCCCCGAGTTATCGCATCCCGCGTCCCAAATAGTTCCCTTGCATTTGCCGGAAGTGAACATGTTATTGCAGTCAATGTCGCCGGTGCAGGTGCATTCAGTGGCACCACAGGTATACCCCATGCCTCCTCCACCGGAACCCTTTATGTCTCGCGTGCCGATCTCCTCGCGGGGCTGGTCACTCTCCATTACTTGCTTAAACACAGAGCCAGGCGTAGGTTCGTCCGCTAATGTGGATGAGATGAATCCGAGAGCCGAGAGCAGCACGGCTGACGAAATCATTCCAAAACCTGGTTTAGGCCTTTTCATAAATCCTCCTGTGGAGGTTTGTTTGAAGGAGCATCATTTGTTCTCTCCCGCCCGCGCGATCAGTTCCTTCAATCCCTTCACATCGAGCGCGCCTGGCACCATTTCGGTTCCAACGATGAACCCTGGCGTGCCGGTAATGCCAAGCTCTTTGGCCAGCGCGCGATTGCGATCGATGATTGTCTGCCACTCGGGATTCGCCATGTCGGTTTCGAGACGTTTGGGATCGAGGTCCACCTGTTTCGCAATGCGCAGCAACTCGTCTTTAGTCATCTCGTTCTTGCTGGCAAGGACCCTCTCATGGAACACTTGATGTTTACCTTGCAAGTTGGCGGAGAGCGCAGCTTTGGCCGCTAATTCAGAAGGCTCTCCCAGAATGGGAAAATCTTTGTACACCACGCGTACGCGGGAATCTTCCTGCTGCAACTGCGCGACGGCGCCACCGGCACGCTTGCAGTAGCCGCAACGATAATCGAAGAATTCGATCAGCGCGATGGTGCCTGTCGGATTGCCGCTGACCGGCGACGCAGGGTCATTCAGTAAGTCGTCCTGCCTCGCGGCAATAATGGCTTTTCGACGTTCTTTCTCTTCGGCTTCGCGTTTGACTTCCAACGCGTGTAGCGACTGCTCGATGACTTCCGGATGGGTACGGATGTAGCGCTCGATCGCTGCGTCGAGGTCGTGCGGCGGGGCTGAATCACTTTGGGCGACAGATTCTGCGAAGGACACTTGCGGTGTGACCAGCAACATTGCCGTGGCCGACATCGCCAGAACGATTTCCTTGAAGGAGACGGTCCAACATGCCTGTGTCATGAACGAACTCCTGTGTGAGAGACTGATCGATTTCGTCGGGTAGGTCGACCGGATCGTCCGAAGGGTTCAACCGATATGGGGACACATCTGAGAGGCGGCATGAGTGATTCGATGGACGGCCTTGCTCTCAAGGACAACCTCCTGGTTGCCGAGATTGTACGACCCACCGAAACGCAGGATCACGGGGAAACGGAGGATACGAAGGAAAGTGGTGCGCGGTCAACTATGAAATGGCAAATAGCACGTATTTGTGGCCACGCCTCCGAAGCGCGCCGTAAGGAGAAACCGGCTGTACGCTTGGGCGAGCGACTGCCACCTTGGCCGAAAGTCATTAAGGATATGTTTTATCAAGAGATCTTGTCTGGCCAAGGTCTACGCGGTCCGTGTCACGATTCGTCGTCACCGGGCAAATCGCCTACTCAAGGGGCAGTAAACGGTACGGCTATGACATTTCAACTGCCGCATCCAGTCCACAGCGCGGACAACGCCGCGGTGACGACAAACAACGTCCCACGAAACATGGGACCATTTGGCCGCTCTGCGCTGAAGGATTACCAGGGCATATGCCATATCTTCGTTATGGTTGTGTCCCGCTCTCGGGTTGAGGCGCATCTGGTGCCGACGGCGCCGGTTCAGCCGGCTGTTCTCCTTCTATTCCGCGAGGGCGAACCATGCCGCCGCGCTTCATTTGCAATTCATGTTGAAACGCTTGTGCCCTTTGCTGCGCCTCGAACGCGCCATATTGCTGATTCAACCTCGCACGGGCGTCCGGGTTCATAGCTGATGTGTAGGGCCGTCCACTTTGTTGAATGCTCCCCGTAATGATGGGACCGAGCGGAAACGGTTGCTTGTAACCCATGGCGTTGGGCGCGGTATTGTCCAAGGGGGCATCGACAGTAGGCGCGATATGGTCACATGTGACATCGACATTTAACCAGGGATCTTTCGCGCAGTGCATGACGGCCTGAAATTGGCCGTATGGCCGGGATGGCTGATCAATTCGCGGAGGTGGCACAATAATGTTCTCCGAGGCTCGCCCCGTCGGAGGATCATAGGTGCCCGATCCCGTCCAGTGGACGGTGACAGGGAGATTTAACCGTGTTTGGGCGAGATCGCAGTCTCCGGTCGACGCATAGGTATAGCGGGTCGGCGTAAAGGTCGCGCTCTGCGGTCCATTCCCGTAACAGGCGGAAGCTTGAACGCCGATGAGTTCTCCGGAACCTTGTGCGCTCTGAGGGAACGTCACGCTGAACCACAGACACGGCACTAATGCGATAGGCATATAGTTTCTCATTGGATAGCGTCTCCTTTTACATCGTTGTGTTCATTTACAGCATCTTCGCGTTGCTCAACCATTTCGCCAAATCAAGTGACAGAACATTCGACGCGTCCTTATTCGGACTTCTTATCACCAGGCTCCTCAGATAGTCCTGGTGCGCCTGATGGTGGCTCATCTGGCTGCTCACCTTCGATGCCGCGAGGTCGGATGATGCCCGGCTTCATTTGAAGTTCATGTTGAAACTTCTGGTTCTGCCTTTCAGCCTGCTGTTGCGCGAGATACGCGCCGTACTGCTGGTTCAACTTATTGACTACACCCTGGTTCATATTCATCGCTGTATAGGGCCGTCCGTTCTGTTGAATTGTGCTGGTGATGATCGGAGCCAGCGGATACGGCTGTTTCCATCCCATCGTGTTAGGCGCTGTATTGTCCAAAGGAGCATAGACAGTAGGAGCGATCCGGTCACATTTAATGTCGGGATTGAGCCAAGGATCGCGACTGCAGTGCATCGTCGCTTGGAAGCGACCGTATGGCCGGGACGGTTGGTCTATCCGAGGAGCCGGCACGATAATGTCTTCCGCCGTACGTCCCGTTGGAGGATCATAGGTGCCCACACCGGTCCAAGGGACCGTCACGTCAAGGTTTCCCCTCGTTTGCGTGAGCGTACATGTTCCTGCGAACACGTATGTGAAGCGGGTCGGAGTAAAAGTTACGTTTTTGGGATCACCCGCATCAGAACAGCCATGCTCATCAGGCTGCTGAAGCACTCCACTTCCCGACGTGGCTTGAGGCGACGCAATACTCAGGCAAAGACACAGCATCAACCCAAACGGCGAAAGTTTTCTCATTGGCATCTCCCTACACGTAAAACGTTCTTTCCATTGACCGCAACCCGAGTCATTGTCCAGCGAAGCAATGCTGATTGAAAAAGCAGCGAAGCGCGACGACAACGAGACCGCCCGTGGCGATGAAAACAAGAATGTCCCCCATGTGCGTATACAGCGTTCCTGAAGGGCCGAGCTGCACGCCTCCGGTAACAACTTCCTCGCGGAATATGCCGGGAGCCTGGATAATCACACGACCGTACGCATCAATGATATGAGACGGCCCGCTATTGGAAGACACCACGATCGGCACACGATTTTCGATCGCGCGCAACACCGACGCCAGATTATGCTGAATTGGTTCTGCTGTGCGCCCGAACCAGCCATCGTTGGTCAGAACCACGAGCACCTGTGCGCCGTTTCGGACCGATTCGCGTGCGAGCTCGGGAAAGAGGTTCTCCCAGCAAATTAATGGAGAAAATACAAAACCCTGCGGCGCCGTATACACCGCAGGTCGATCACCTGGCACTTTTTGGAACGTCGGCGGCGCGAGCCAGGCGGGCCATCCTATGATCTTTTCCAGTGGAAGGTATTCTCCAAAAGGCATGAGCACGCGTTTAATATAGGGCGCACTCAAGCCCTCCTGAGGCGTGACCACATAGGCTGAATTATAGGCACGGCGCTGCAAGTTTCCGTGGGCATCACGACCAGCAAATTTTTCGACCTCACCTGCACCAAAGATGATCGGAGCTCCGACCTCTTGCGCCAGCGCCAGCAAATCCGCGGCAAGGAACAGATCGGCCCGAAGGTTGCCGGCAATCGCGGTCTCCGGCCAAGCTATGAGTGCTGGATGCGAGCCGGCCGCCTCTCTCGTGAGACGATCGAGCCGATTGAAGACCGCAGCACGGCCGGGCCGCGTCGCCCGCTCATCAAGAAGGATGTTGGGCTGCACCGCAGCGAGGCGAATCGTCGGACCGGAACGGTCCGTGGATAGCGCAATAGCACCTCCAAGATGTACAAGACCGATCACGAGCGCGACGACGGTTGCGCTTTTCCACTCCCGTTTAAGGATGATCGAGGCAACGGCCACGTTTCCTAAGACAATCAGGAATGTGACTCCGTACTCGCCGGTGACGGTCGCGATCTGGAGGATGGCCAAGTTTTGGTGTTGCGTCTGCGCAAGCGTCCCCCAAGGAAAGGCCATAAAACCGGCATGCGCTCGCACGTAATCGAGAAGAATCCATAGCGCCGGAGCGGTAAAGATCAGCGATCGTTGATGCCGGTTCAGCCACGAGATAGCGGCGCACCATGCGGCTGGATACAGTGCAAAGAAGGTTGAAAGAACGGCAAAGTGATGGATGCCGAATCCCTTCACCTCAAAAAGCCAATGATACGTCATTATGTTCGTCGACATCCCGCTCACGAATCCCAGTGTGGCGGCCTGGAGCGACGTCATTCCATTGCATGCAATCAACAAGGGGACAAGCGCGATCCATGTCAGCCATCCAATGTCGGGGCTGGGTAGTGAGCACGTCAGCAATCCGGCCGACAGCAATGCAAGGGGGCTTCTCAACAGGAAATGGTTGAGCATTCCCTGCCCCGCCGGCACGCGTAATGTGTCTGAAACGCCTTGCACACAGGAAGGAATTTGCGGGAAGGATGGCGTTATCATCAGCGTACCGGGCGCGCCAAACGGCGCGCGTTCTTGCACCATGAGCGATAGATCATCACAAAAGGGCTCAGCGGTCGCTCAGAACATGGGGAGCGTGTGATAATTGGTAGACCAGCGCATAGGATAGGCCACCTGTCAGGAAGCAATCTGTGCGTATGCTGTCCGAGTCTCCGGCTGATCGTGAGTCGGCCCGTCTCCGAAAAGGTTCAATTCATTTGGCAATGCTTCGTACCGCCTCCGTCCAGCTTTTGGCTGCCTTGGCATCCGTGGCAGCGGGCTTCGTACATTTCTTCCCCCGCACGCCATAACTGATGGTTTCCGTCTTGATCGGGCACGTTCCAAACGGCGTGCCGAATTGGACGACGCCTTCGATCACGGTCAGGATGCTTTGGCCGTCGTCCTGCACTTTGAGGTTGAACTCCGTCTCCCTCACGGCCGCCGTGGCGACGGGAGTCTCCACTTCGAAACGTTTGGGGCCGCCGGTCGTTTTCGCCCACACCTCGCCCTCTTTCATTCGAATGATTCTGGTGGTCGGCTTGTCCTTCTCCCAACGGGACAGCAATTTGAAGCTCGTGTTCTCGTTGAGCGCCACCTGGATTCCTTCCTGGAACTCGATGAGGGCCTGGCTGCTGCCGTCGGTTTTCAGCACATCGCCTTCGAAGAGCGCCACCTTGCCCATACCCTGGAGGCGTTGCTGCACCCCGTCCGTTCGGACGATGACGAGCGTCCCGATGGCGTTCGTGGCCAACCCGATCGGCTGGTTGTCTGCCAACGCGACCGACGTCGTCGCGAGCACAGTGTGTATCCCAAAGATGAACACCAATCCTATTTTCCTGATTTTCATGATGTCCTCGTATCGATTCCGGATGATGACTTTTTAGTTCTCCATCGTCGTGAGCCAGTTCTCTATCTCGACACCACGACCCGGATGGGCTTGCGACCGACCGGCACCGTGGCAAGCGTCTGGCCCGTCCCCGTATCAATGACCCGAATCTCATTACCCTTGTCGTGTGCGACAAAGAGCCTGGTCCCTTCGGGATTCGACCAAATGCCGTTCGGACCTTCGCCCACGGGAATTTCCTCCACTACCTTCAGATTTTTGGGATCGCCTCCCAGCGCCACCACCTTGTTTTGGCTGCCGACGGTCACATAGGCGAGCGGGCCCTGCGTGCCCCGATAGGCAAACGCGATTTGCTGCGGCTTGTCGCCGACGGCGAAGGCTCCGACTTTTTCGTGGCTTTCGGGATCGAGGACGTAGATGTCGTTTTCTCCCGTGTTGACGCCCCAGACATGGCCGTCGCGGCCGACGACCAGGAAATGAGGGTTCGCTCCGACCGGAATCGTTTTGACCAACTGATGCGTGGTCGTGTCGATGACGCCGACCGTCTTGTCTCCCTGCGCGCTGACGAACGCAAACCGGCCGTCATGGGAGAAGGTCAGACCCGTCGGTCCCTTGGAGACGGGAATCGTGCCGAGGATCCGAAACGTCGTCGTGTCCACGATAGAAATCGTGTTCTCGCCGATGTTCGCCACCCAAAGCTGGCTGTCGTCGTTGCTCAACGCGACGACATGGCAGCGATCGCCGGTATAGATCGACGCGATCGTTTCCTTTTGCACGGTATCGATGACGGAGACCCGGCCGGACGCGAGATTGGTCGCATACAGCCGGCGCCCGTCCCGGCTGACCGCGAGATCGTGCGTGGAGTGGTTCAGGGCCGGAATCGACCCGACCGGCTGGAACGTGCTCGCGTCGATGACGCTCACGTCGTTGCTGCTCTCATTTGCGACGTAAATCCGCGAGGGCACCGAGCTGTACGGGGTGTTCTCCTTCAACGCATACGAACCGATCTTGGCCGGCTCGAAGTATTCGGGGCATCCCGCAAGCGTCACGGCGAGCCATGACAGCGGGAGGAGAAGAAGAGGTGAACGTTTCATGATGCCTCCATGAAAAAAATGTATGATAGGGAACCCGACGCTATCGCACGTGGCCGAGAACCAACTGGCCTTCCACCTCGCCTTTCTTGACCGGATGCTGGTTCTGGCCGGTCACTTCCGGCACTTTCTTCGAGACGTATCCATACGCTTCATCGACCGTGATGATGCCGTCCTTGTCGGCGTCCGCAGAGCCGCGAAGGCCTTCCAGGAGATAATAGGTGAAGACGCCGTGCCCCAAGTCTTCGCGTTCTTCGCTGATTTCGCTGGCCTTGCTCGCACTCAGCACGATGCGTCCCTTGCCTTTCGACAGCCGCGCGAGAAAGTTTTCGGAGACGACGGCGCGCCGCGAGGCCGTGGCGAAGGTGCGCCCGGCCGTCGCGCCGCTGTAACAGGAATCGCTGATGAAGATGATCCGTTCCGGCGTAAGCCGCTGGAAAATGGTCTCGATCTCGCGCATGGGCAATCCGGTCGTGTAGAGGTCGCGCGGGTCCGCGTCGTAGGGCACGATGTATTT